>JBIOWC010000399.1:0-2789 GCA_044868105.1 Blastocatellia bacterium | reverse complement strand
TCATTGCTCTTCATTCCGCAAAAAATTGCTTATTCAAAAAAACAAAATCCGAGCGCTCAAGGCTATGTGCCGAATCAAGTTTTGGTCAAAATGAAACCCGCCGTACAAAGGGACCTGGTCTCGCGCCGGCAATTCGCCAATGAAATTTTGTCAGCGCGCAGGTTTCGCGCCGAATCGCTTGATCTTGAGCCGTCTTTTATCACCGATAGGGAGGCGGATGAAAGCCAAACCGGTATAGTTTTAGTCCAACTCGACGGCACCCTTTCTGTTGAAGAAGCGATTCGTGAAGCCGAAAGCGATTCGCGCGTCGAATTCGCGGAACCCAATATTATCCTCGCGCCTTCGGAAACCATCCCTAATGACGTGTTGTTCAATAATATGTGGGCCTTGCATAACACCAGCGTCACCGGCGCAGACATTGCCGCAACGCGCGCCTGGGATTTAACCACCGGCAGTAACAATGTCGTGGTCGCGGTTACCGACACCGGAGTTGATATTCAACACCCCGACCTTGCAGCAAATATCTGGACAAATCCTGGCGAAATTCCCAACAACAATATTGACGACGACAATAATGGCTTGATTGATGATATAAACGGCTGGAATTTTGAAGCGAACAATAATCAGCTTTTTAACAGCATCAGCTTTGACGCGCATGGCACTTCGGTTGCTGGAATCATTGGCGCAGTGGGCAATAACGGGACGGGAATCAGCGGCGTGAACTGGAATGTTAAATTGATGCCCTTGAAATTCATCAACAACGGGACGGGCGATACTTCGGGCGCAGTGAAAGCTATCAATTATGCCATTGCGCAAAAGAACAAGGGCGTGAATGTCCGCGTCATCAACGCGAGTTGGGGACCGACGGGCGCCAGTTGCAGTGACAGCTTTTCAAAGAGTTTGAAAAAAGCGATTGAGGCGGCGGGCAAAGCCGGGATTACCTTTGTTTGTTCATCCGGGAATGGCGATTGCGGAGCCAACAGAAACGGCGATGATTTGGATGCCGCGCCGGAATACCCGGCGTCGTGGGGCGGCGAACTCACAAATGTTCTATCGGTCGCCGCCGTTGACAGCACCGATGCCGTGCCGGGGTTTTCAAATTTCGGACATAACAATATCAGCGTCGCGGCACCCGGTTTTGCGGTCTTGACAACCGTGCCGCGAGGCTTTTCGGGGCTTCCGGATATTGCTTCGTACGGCACCCAAACCGGCACTTCGTTCTCTGCGCCACACGTCACAGGCATCGCCGCGCTGCTGGCGGCGCGCGAACCTGGGCTTACGCCTGAACAAATCAAACAACGCATTATCAATACCGCAGAACCGCTTCTCCCCCTGGCTTCAAAGATAAAATCCGCAGGTCGCGCCAATGCTTTTAATGCGTTGACCAATGCGCTCCCCGCCATCCCTGCGCCCGCCGTGAACAGCGTTCAAACCAGTAAGAAGATGGTGGACATTGACGGCCTCGGGTTGGTCGCCGGACAGACCGTCGTCGAAGTCAACGGCGTGGTGATTGGCAACGGCAAATACAGCAGCGATTTTGCGCTGGCTAATAACTCTCATACACGAGTCAGCTTAAAACTTGGCAAAGCCGGAGTGAATACGACCTTCCCGCTCAACGTCGCCGTCAATGTAACGGTGTTCAATCAGACAACCAATCAGCGTTCACCGGGGTTTAGCTTTACGAGAAGATAATTGATTTGATAGCCATCGAAGGTTGCGTCTAAACTGATGATTCAATTTTAATCGGAGGCAAACTTTTGATAGAGAAAATTCAAAACGCATTGAAAGAAGCAGGACTTGATGGTTGGTTGTTTTACAGTTTCCGGGGCAGCGACCCAATTGCCGCAAACATTCTGCGCTTCCCCACCGGCGGACATCTGGCAACCCGCCGCTGGTTTTATGTGGTTCCGGCGGAAGGCGAACCGACCAAGATTGTGCATTCGATTGAACGCGGCACCTTAGACCACCTGCCCGGCAGCAAAAAAATTTATTTGCCCTGGCAACAACTCCATTCAACCTTGAAAGACGCGCTACTGGCGCTCAATCCCAATGGCCAGCCGCGTGTCGCGATGCAATATTCGCCCGCCGCGGCAATCCCCTATCTCTCACGCGTTGATGCGGGAACCATTGAATTGATTCGCTCGTTCGGCGTTGAACCGGTCACTTCGGCCAATCTCGTGCAAACTTTTGAAGCTGCCTGGGACGACGAGCAACTGGCGATGCACGAAGAGTCCGCGCGCGGCCTTTATGCCAGCGTCAAAGAGGCGTTTGCGGAAATCGGTCGTCGCATAAAAGAAGAGATACCGACTAGCGAATACGACATTCAGCAATTCATTATGGAGCGCTTCGCCACGCGCGGCATGATTACCAATGACCCGCCGATCGTGGCGGTCAACGGCAACAGCGCCATGCCACATTACGGACCGGAAAAAGACCACTCTTCACCGATTAACCAAGGCGATTTTGTGCTGATTGATTTGTGGGCCAAGTTGGATAAACCCGGTTCGGTTTATGCAGACATCACCTGGACAGGCTTTGTTGGCGAGACCATTCCCGAAGAGGTCAATAAGGTTTTTCAAGTTGTGCGTAGCGGTCGCGATGCCGCGGTTGAATTCGTCAAGCAAGCCTTTACCGAAGGGCGAACGATTCACGGTTGGGAAGTTGATGATGTGTGCCGCAAGGTGATTCGCGATGCGGGCTACGGCGATTACTTCATTCATCGCACAGGGCATAACATCCACACGGAAGTTCACGGCAATGGCGCGAACATTGATAACCTGGAAACTCAG
>JBIOWC010000398.1:0-5634 GCA_044868105.1 Blastocatellia bacterium | reverse complement strand
TGTCGCGTTTGTCTTTTGAAGCTTTTTTGCTCTTGCTTACGCATATCACTAGAGCAATGACCGTGCCAATAGGTCTGACATCCGGCCCTTCGAGAGCTTTCTTTTAGAATCAGTAGTTTAGCTTTTTGCAGGTTCCGTAGCCGTGAAAGAGCAAGTGTGTAGGAGCTACACGTGCGGCTTATCAATTTCGACGAAATTGGACTAACGCCTTTGAAAATCAAAGTTTAGGTTGACGTGTGTAGTGGGTACACAGAAGTGTAGTGACTACACACTGGGCAATGAGTCAAAGCAGGAGAAAGAAAACTTAAGGGATGCAGTTACATGGTGTATTTGTTGACCGTTGGATTTAAGACATCCTTGTGGAAAGGCAATTCGTTGAAGTGCTCGAAAGCCCGCCAGGTGTTCAGCTGCCTGACCAAGGCTTGCGCTTCTTCCACCTTTAACGGCTTAGCAAACAGATAGCCCTGACCGTTGGCGCATTCCAGCTTTTGCAGGTGTTCAAGTTGTTCGAGGGTTTCAACCCCTTCGGCGATGACACTCATGCCTAAAGTCTTTGCCAGAGAGACAATGGTGCGGACAATCTCGGCATTTTCGTTGTTCTTCATCATCTGAATGACAAAGGACCGGTCTATCTTT
This sequence comes from Blastocatellia bacterium, assembly GCA_044868105.1. Taxonomy (GTDB): domain Bacteria; phylum Acidobacteriota; class Blastocatellia; order UBA7656; family UBA7656; genus JBFMDH01. Next base: position 4,998 of record JBIOWC010000398.1, on the reverse strand, counting down.
AAGGTGTCAACCGGCAAGCGGTGAAGATAACTGAGCGAAGAATAGCCGGTGCCAAAATCATCAATGCTCAATTGAATGCCGAGGGCGCGCAGTTGATTGAGGGTTTCCGTAGCCGTTTCGATATTTTCCATCACGACGCTCTCGGTAATCTCCAGTTTAATTTGGCGCGGGTCAACCCCTGTGCGTCTGAGTATTTGTTTGACCTGTTCAGTGATATTTTCCTGTACCAGTTGTTTGCCCGACAGATTGATGCTCATCGTCAAAGGCAGCTTTTGCAGCGCTTGCTTCTGCCACTCGCGCATCTGCTGGCAGGCCTGTTCGAGAACCCACTGGCCGATAGGCAGAATATGGCCGGTCTCTTCGGCGAGCGGAATGAATTCGGCCGGGCTGATGAGGTTGCGCTCCGGATGCTGCCAGCGCACCAACGCCTCAAAGCCGACCAGGCGCGCCGTCTCCAGTGAAACAATCGGTTGATAAACCACAAAAAACTCTTCGCGCTCGACGGCATGTCGCAAATCGGTTTCCAGTTGCAAGCGTTTCATGGCGCGGGTGTGCATTTCGCGGTCAAAGATGGCGTAGCGCGCTTTGCCCGAAGATTTGGCGTGATACATCGCCGTATCCGCATCGCGCAAAATCTCTTCCGGTTTTTGATAATCACTATTGCCCAGAGCGATGCCGGTGCTTAAAGAGATGTAGATTTCATGCTCATCAATTTTAAACGGGAAGGTCAACGATTTCTGCAAACGCTCGGCAAAAGCAATCGCTTCACCTGCGCCTTTGAGGTCTTCAAGCAGAATAATGAATTCATCGCCGCCAAGCCGGGCAATGGTGTCGGCCGGTCGCAAACTACTTTCCAAACGCCTGGCAATCGCCACCAGCAATTTGTCGCCGATAAGATGCCCGAGACTATCATTGACCACTTTGAAGCGGTCGAAATCTAAAAAGAGAACCGCATAACGATAACCTTTATGGCGTTCGGAACGCGCCATCGCCATTTTCAAATGGTCAATGAAGAGGGCGCGATTGGGTAAATTAGTCAGCGCATCATGAAAAGCGTCATGGGCGAGTTTTTCTTCGGCGCGTTTTCTATCGGTGATGTCTTGAATTTGAAAAATAAACCGCGATGAATTGGTCTTTGAATCCCGCACCAATGAGGCGCTCAGAGAGGCCCAAACCGTATGACCTAATTTGTGTATATAGCGTTTCTCAATCGGATTGATCGAAACCTGGTCAATGAAAAGCTGCGCAATATGGCGGCTGACGCTCTCAAGGTCGTCCGGGTGTGTGAGAATTTGAAAGTTGGTGGACAGCAATTCGTTTTCCGAATAACCGAGAATTTTACAGAGCGCGGAATTGACCTGTAGCCATTTGCCGTCGGGCGCCACCAGCGCCATGCCGATCGCCGCATAATTAAACGCGCTGCGGAAACGTTCTTCGCTGGCGGCAAGTTCCTGCGCATGCAACCCGGCCTGGCGCGCCTGCGCTTCGGCGGCTTCGATGCGCTCGCGGTCGGCCCGCGCCCGTTCATCGGCTTGTTTAAAGTAGAAATGCGAGGTTGCAAATATCGTGGCGACGATGGGCGCAGCAGCCAGTAAAGGGATAATGCCATATTCCTGGCTTGCCAGATAAATCAGTCCGGCGGCCGACGCGCTTGCGGCAAAGGTCAGCCCCGTCCAGGAATAATTTGCCCACCACAACTTGAATGGCAAAACGCCTTGCTTGAATGCATGAAGCAGCGTGAAGAGAAAAGAGCTGAGAATGAAGTGCGTAATTGAAAAGATTAACAAGGAGGTCAACAGCGCCGCTGTGTAAGACAGCCCCCAATTTGAAAGGTTGCCAAACAACCAGTGAAAAAGATTTGCCGAAACAAAGATGGAAATAGCCGTCATCGCTGGTCCGCCTAAGCGGCTTGTCCAACGACGCGAGGCGCGATATGAGCCGACCACCGCATCCGTTAACGCAACCATCATGGCGCAGGGCAAGCCGCCGAAAAGTGCGGCCAGAAAAACAAAGATGTCGCCGGGCGAGATTAAAACCTGGGTTCCCGGAACCCGAATCGAAAATAGATTAATAATAAAAACGACTACGACTGCCGCGATTAATTTAAACAACGCTGTGGCGCTCAGATTTGCCAACCCCGCAAGCGACGACCAAATCGCCAAGGCCCCCATTGATGTCGTAATCCACCAATAAGCGCGGGCGCGCAGGTTGTAATCGGACATATCTATAAACCGCATGGGCTAACTTTTCTCAGGTTGAGGTAAGTTGCTTAGGGGCAGAAGTATTTTGGATTCTCTCATTGTTCACCAAGATTATTGGTTTCGGCAAGAGTTATTCCTTCGGCAAGCGTAAAGCCTTCGCCAAGTATCAATCCTTCGCCAAGTATCAGCCCTTCGCCAAGTATCAACCCTTCGCCGAGTATCAGCCCTTCGCCAAGTATCAATCCTTCGCCGAGTATCAGCCCTTCACTTATTACAATGCCTTCGGCGAGGATCAACCCTTGACCCGTCGCGACACCATTACTGAACACCATTCCCGATGTGAAGACACTGTACGAAGAACCTAAAGCATCCGCATTGATGACCCCTGCGCTGATTAGCGCACTGTTATTGAGCGGACTTTCATTGACGGTGACGCGATTGCGCACCCAGACCAGAGCCGGATGATAAATCGCCTGGTAGCGTCGAAATAGATCCGGACCGGCAAGAACGTGCGAACCGCCGGCAAAAATATATCCACCCCAGTTGAAGGTCTGCCCGGCCAGGGTTGATGTTTGCGAAGGCAGGGTTGTGCCCGAACGTAAAAGCGCATCCCCGACGCGAATCCGCCCTGAATTAATGACCGCGGCAATATCTGTTCGCAAGGCGCCGGCTAAGCGGGTCGCGCCTTCGATGTTCAACAGTCCGGCGCCTTGTTGTGAAATATTGGCGTTGGGAAGTTGTTGCGCGGTGTATTGCAAAATGGCTTTAATCAGCGGGGGAGTCAGACCGGGATTTTTTTGCAACAGCAGCGCCACCGTACCGGAAACCACAGGCGCTGAAACCGACGTCCCGCTCAATTCCATATAGGCACTCGTGCCCGAACCGGTTTCGTGCAAGGACGGATAATGTCCGACCAACCAATTACCGTTTGATTCAGCGGCAATGATGCGATTACCCGGCGCGACTAAATCAGGCTTGAGCAGATTGTCGTATTGCGTGTGATTGGCGGCATCCGTCGAATGGCTGCGCGTCGGTCCGCGTGAACTGAAATGATTGACCGAATCGTCACCGCGCCCGTCGCTTTGACGCGTGTTGTCTGCCCCGACGGTAATGACGGTCGGGTCATTAGCCGGCGCTGCGATGCTGCCATAGCGTTCCAAACCGTCAACGGTCAAACCGTAATTGCCGGCTGAAGCAACCACCGTAATGCCTGCGGCGACCGCTTTGCGCACCGCGCGACACAGCGGGTCAGTGACATAGGATTCGGTTGACGGCGCAGCCAGACTCAGGTTCATGACTTTGATATTGCGCAACGCGCGATTCGCCATCACCCAGTCAATGCCCGCAATGACATCGCTCACCTGTCCGATGCCGCGCCCGTCTAACACGCGAACATCAAGCAAATTTGCATTCGGAGCGACTCCCATAAATCCGCGCGACGAGCTGTTTGCGTTAGACCGTCCGGCAGCGATACCGGCAACGTGTGAGCCGTGTCCATAGGTGTCCGCGTTGCCGAAAAGAATGGGTAAAGGCAACCCCAGAAGATTTTCAAAGAGCGTCAATCGGGAATTGCCTGAAACAATATCAACCGAGCCGGTAACCCGCGACAGTCCGAGCGCGCCATCAAAATGATGATGGTTTGACATGATGCCGGAATCCAGAATGGCTATGCCAATGCCGCTTCCGTCCAAGCCATTAAAGGTCCCCAGCAATCCCTGGGTGCGGGTTTTGTCGGCTCCGGTTGTCACTTCCAGGTGGCTGGCTGATTGGATGGCTAAATGGTCAGCGCTGATTCTTTCGACCTCGGAGCGAGCCGCTAGCTGTAACAAACTGCTTTTCGGCATTTCAACCAACATCCCGTTGATTGATGAAAAGCGTCGCACCACATTGCCCCCCAACACACTGATGAGCGTAATCAAAGTGGTTGAAACCAGACCATTGGTCTGAACGATGACCCGCACTCTCTGGTTGGAACTATCTGACCAGATGAGGTTATTGACTGCATTCAATTCCTGTTGCAATGCCGCTGACAATTTGTTGAGAACAGCACTTTGCGCTTGTGTATGATGTGTTGGAACGAGTGAAACGAGCAGTGCGAGAACAATGAAGATTGAACACGCATGGTGGAATTTGCGATAGCGCAAAAAATATATTTTCAGCATAACCCTAGCCCTTTAGTTCGCCTCTATCTTGTGCTACACCTTTGCAACCACTGTGAAAAAATTGACTGAGCAGGACAAAAATTTTCTGCCGCAAAGTCAACTGTGCAATAAGCACGATTGACTCTCTTGAGCAACGCTTGTGCCAGCCTGACAGGCGGCAATTTTTTCAGAAAATCAACTCTGCCATTACCTCTTCGGTCAAATTGACGTGGGATTATCAGTCAGATTCGCGGTTTTAATTCATTCATTAGTGACGTATTTCGGAAGGAAATGGGGAATAGATAAGCGAAAATTGTAAAAGTTTTTCCGGTGTGCACGCGCCTTCCAAAACCGCAGCGAGAGGCCAAATATTTGGCCTCTCGCTGCGGTTTTTTTATTCGCTCATTGGGTAGCCGGACTTCAACCTTGCGGCTTCTTTCTGTACTTATCAAACCAGCCGCGCAGATAGAGAATCTGGTTTAAACGATTTGACGGATGGCGCGGCGTCGCATTGAACCCATGATATTCATCTTGAATGCGCACCATCACGGTATCTACTTTACGGAGTTTCAGCGCCCGGTAATATTGTTCGGTCTGTTCCATTGGCGTGCGTAAATCCAGTTCACCGGTAAGCAACATAGTCGGCGTTTTCACAT
>JBIOWC010000397.1:0-2042 GCA_044868105.1 Blastocatellia bacterium | reverse complement strand
TATTTAAGGGGCAGTCACCCTTTTACTGAGAAGTCGCGCTAAATGCGTTTCAAGATGAGGTCAGAGGTCTTATCCATATAGCGGCGGCTCCAGGAAATCTCTTTGCCGTCTTTTAAAATGATTTTGTATTCGCCATGAAACCACGGTTGTAATTCTTTGATGCTTTCGATGTTGACAATTTCTGAGCGATTGGCGCGAATGAATTTTTTCGGGTCCAGCCGTTCATAAAAGCCTTCGATGGTTCCGCGCATCAGATAAGCCTCTTTGCCGACGTGCAGGGATACATAATTTTTTGCCGATTCAACCCAGTCAATCTTCTCGACGGCGAGCAAGATTGCCCGCTGGCCTGAATTCACTAATAAGCGCTCGGCGTAACGCGGGCGCGTATGGACTTCTTCCAGCAAACGATTCAGGCGCGCGGCTAATTCATCGGGCTTATTGCGCTCACAAGCCTGTTTGGCATGCTCTAAGACGCTTTTGAATCGGCTTTGCTCGAAAGGTTTTAGCAAGTAATCAAGCGCCTGAACTTCAAAGGCCTTGAGCGCGAATTGGTCGAAAGCTGTGGTGAAAACCACATAAGGCATCTCGTCGAGGTCGAGCGCGTCAATGACCGCAAAGCCATCAAGTCCGGGCATCTGTATATCAAGGAAGATTAAATGGGGTCGGGTTTGCTGAATGAGGTTGACGGCTTCGATGCCGGTAGCGGCTTCGGCTATGACTTCGAAATCGGATTCGCTGGCCAGAAAACGGCGAATCTTACGACGCGCCGGACCCTCATCATCAACGATGACAACACGAATCTTAGCCATGGGTTAATTTTGTAGATTGTCGGATGAAAGCTGGAACGGAACTTTGACTTGAATTAACAAGCCGCCACCTTCACCCTCGCGAAAAGCCATCTCTTGACGATCGCCATAAAGATGTTTGAGCCGCTCGATGGTCGTAGATAAACCGAAACCTTTGGTCAAAATGGTTGGTTCGGTGGTCGCTAGTCCGGGTCCGTTATCTTTGACCTGCAATAACAGACTACCGTTTTGCCGGGCCGCGCCAATGGCAATGTTGACCGCGCCGGAAACCGGGTCAGCCGCGTATTTAATCGAGTTTTCAACCAGCGGTTGCAAGATGAGTTTGGGAACCAGGGCGCGCTCGGTTGCCGATTCAACCTCAAAATTAACCTGTAAGCGTTCTTCAAAACGCGGACGCATAATGTCCAGATAAAGGCTTAAGAAATTGAGTTCTTCCTGCAAGGTGACTTCCTGGGAATGTGAGGTGTTCAACAAAGCGCGCAGAAAATTGCTCAGTCTGGCAATCATCGCGTCGGCCGTTTGCGCGTCTTCATAAATCACCGCCGAGATGGTATTCAAGGCGTTGAAGAGAAAATGGGGTTGAAGTTGCGCCTGCAGCGTTTGCAATTCGGCTTGCGCGAGCTTCGTTTCAAGCTGTGCGGTCTTTAACTCGCGCTCTCTGGCTTCGCGGTAATGAGCAATCAGGTGTGTGATGACCACGGTTATCCAGAAAAAGATGATTTGACTGGCAAATTCCATGGCGTAGCGAATGGGCATGATGCCGTAATAATATTTACCTAAACCAACCAGCGGAAAGAGCGCCTGGCGCGTAACCGCCATCAAAGTGGTATGAAGAAATGAAAAGCCTACCATCACCAGCAAGTAAACCGGCAAGCGGCGCGACCAGTTGTGACGCGCTAAACGAAACCGCAACGTGAACATGATGACAAAGATGAAGAGTAGGGCAGAGGTATAGCCGCCGGTTCCTTCTTCAATTAAGCGCGGCAGCAGCGTGCCCGGTCTTTCTCTGGCGAGGTCATCAAGGTATTGATAAAGGAATCGCAGCCCAACCAGTACTGTTACCAGGCCAAACCAGAGCGCGGCATATAACAGTCGTTTGCGAATTTTGGTGGTCTCTTGATGCACGCCGTTCCTCAATTTTAGTTGCCGTTGAAATATTAACCATTTGATGAATTTTTGCGAGGGGTATTATGCAATCAGGATTATTTTATTTTTTCAGGAATCGGGTTGTCGGAT
>JBIOWC010000396.1:0-6437 GCA_044868105.1 Blastocatellia bacterium | reverse complement strand
TCATTGGCAAGGCGCGAAAGCGCACGCCACCGATGACCCCAAGATTTTGCAAATCTACAATATCGGCTTCGGTTGGCAGGTGATGAAAGGTAACCACGGCATTCACATTGCTGTCATCTGTGAGCTGGTTGAGTTGAACGGCGAGTTCAGGGTCAAGGCTTTGCAACCCGTTTTGGTCTGCGCCCGTAGCGGCGATGGCATCGGCGCCGGTGACCGCTATGGCATCCGCGCCGGTGACCGCGATGCCACTCGCTCGATTGAAGATAATTTGATTGGCGCCGGTCACCGCGATACCGTTCGGATTGATAGAAAAGATTTGCCCGTCGGCGCCGGTCACCGCGATGCCATCGGCACCCGTCACCGCGATGCCATCAGCGCCGGTCACCGCAATGCCGTCGGCGCGTAATGCGTTGAGCGCATCGGCACCGGTGACGGCAATGCCGTCGGCACCGGTGACGGCAATGCCATCGGCGCCAGTGACGGCAATGCCGCTGGGGTTTCTGAGAAGAAGCGAATTGACGTTATAGGTTTGTCCGTCGGCGCCGGTCACCGCTATACCGTCGGCGCCAGTGACCGCGATGCCATCAGCGCCGGTCACCGCAATGCCATCAGCGCCGGTCACCGCAATGCCATTTACGCCGACATAGGTCAATCCATCAGCGCCGGTCACCGCGATGCCATCGGCGCCGGTCACCGCTATACCGTTGGGGTTGAAAGAGAGCAATCCGTCGGCGCCAGTGACGGCAATGCCTGAGGTGTTAATGAAACTGATGCCATCGGCGCCGGTCACCGCAATGCCGTTTGACCGGGTTACGGTCAGTCCTGCGCTTACGGGGCTGACCAATAATAAAACCAGAAGAATTAAAGCTATTGGCTTTTTTACGCGGGTCATATTTTTCGCGCCTACAATATAGATTCTCATTAAAATAACCTCGCCCTCAGGCTGCCGAATAAATCAGTCGCTCACTATTTTTTCAGGGTTAATAATCTCTTGACTCGCTTCTGGCTTCGGGGATGAGTGAAGACAGGATGATGTGAAATGTGCGCCCCGACTTTACCAACAAATTCCCAGTTCTATCGTTTCAATTTCGCGCATCTTGATAGATGACCTCTCAGCCATTAAAAATTTGGGCGCGGCAATTTTATCCGACCAGTTCTTTATAGAGTCGTACGGTCTCTGCCGCAGGCTCTACGCCTAACTCTTTTCTCAGCACCTCGCGCAAGGTCTCGAACTGGTCTTTGACGGCAACCCGATTGCCAAGCGCCGCATACGCGCGCATAACCTGGCAATGAATATCTTCGCGAAACGGGTCGTCGCGCAGAATTTTTTGCGACAGTTCCAAGGCGCGCGACCAATCTTCCTGCTTTTGCGCAATCTCGGTTAAGACGACCAGCATGCGCAAGTATTGTTCACCGTAATAAGCGCGCGGCTCTTCCATCCATAAATCGTATCCGCCTTTGATGAACTCGCCGCGATAGAGCGCAATGGCCGCTTCAAAGGCCATCACACAAGCGTCGAAATCTTTGGCGCGGCGCGCCGCTTCGCCTTCCGCAAGCAAACGGTCGAAGCTTTCCGTATCTATTCGATAAGAGAAATTACTGCTCAATTGATAATCGCCGTCGCGATAGACAACAAAGTTTTGCTTGAGCGTCTGTTTGTGATTAAGCGCTTTGCGAATGTGCGAAATCGTCGGATGAAAATTTTTTTCCACGGCTTCAAAATCGGCTTCGCCCCAGAAGGTATCAATAATTAAATCTTTTGAAGCGCGGCGATGCGGGCGCGAGGCAATAAAACAGAGAATGTCGCGCGCCCGTCTCGTGGTCCAGACTTCCATGGTCAGCGGTTGCGACGGGTCGCGGAAAATTTCAACATGCCCGAGCATATTGATGGTTAAATCCATGACCGGTTGGGCGCTGACGCTTACCAGGGTCGCGGGGGTAAGCGGCGGCGGCTCAGTGACCGGAGTTTCTTGTTTGACCTGCTCACGAAGTTCCAGCGGTAAAAGTTCTGCGGCATCTGCAGTGGCAAAGAGTTTTGGGTTGAGCATCACTTCGCGTTGTAACCAATATTCATAATCGTAGCTCACCGCCAAATCCCTGGCGCGGCGCAGATTGTCCAGCATCTCGCCATCTTTGCCATTTTCAAACGCGCATCGGGCCAACAGCATTGAGGCTTGCGCTTCGTAATAATGCAGCCCATGTTTACGAAAATAGGCGCCGCCGGTTTGTAGTTCGGTGCGCGCCGTAGCGGTTTCACCTTGCGCCAAAAGAATGCGTCCGCGGGCCAGCGTCGCGGTCAATAAACCAAATTCGTTGTTGGCCGCCGAGCGGGTTTTAATTAACTGTTCAACTTGAATGCGAGCGGTCGCCAGTTCACCGGCGTAGAGGTACAAAATCGCCTGTTCTTCCAGAAGTTCCCGATGTGTTAAATCAATGCCGGCATCCTGATAAGCGCGTCCGGCGCGTTCGTAATATTCGGCGGCGCGCCGCAGCTCTCCCGCTTCTCGATAAAAATTACCGTAAGCTTCAAAAATTTCGCCAAGCAGCGCCGTCAGGTTAAACATCTGACTGCAGGCTAAAGCCGATTGCAGATGGTTTTCACACGCCGGAAAGTCGCCGCGAAACAGATAACAACGCGCCAGATTCAAATGCGCCGTGCCGTCGCGCGGTTTTGGCGTGAGGTTATCGTCGCCCGACAACATCCGTTTAAGCCAGCGGATGCCTTCACCAAAATCGCCGCGCAACATCGCCGGTAGCCCCAGATTATGCGTGATGAGGCGAATATAATGTTCGTCGCCTTGCTCTTCGGCAAATTGTAGGGCGATGCGAAACTCGCGCTCGGCGCCGGGTAAATCACCGACGAGCATCAAACAAAGCCCACGCGTATTGCCGCACTTGATTTGAATAGAACTTTTTTGACCGGCAAACGCTTCGACGCGATCAAGGTAAGCGAAAGCTGTTTCATAATCGCCGCGGCGCCGCGCAATGGTCGCCAGCGAATGCAGGGCTTCGGCTTCGCCTTCGCGGTCGCCGCCTTCCTGCAAGAGGGCGACGGCGCGCCGCAAAAGTCCTTGCGCGTTGTCATAATCGCCGCGCAGGCGCAACATCTCAGCCTGGTAGGCTAAGGCGCGCGGGTGTTTTTCGATGGCGGCGGCGGGCAAGGCCTCCACAGAAGAGAGCAAAGAAGAGAGCGCGCCGCTGGCGAGCCACGCTGCTCCGTAGTCGGCAATCACGGCGGCCGCCCGTTCGTATTCTTCCGCTTCAAGCAGGTAATGAATACCGGTTTCCCATTGTCCCAGAGCGAGAAAATGCTCGGCGAAGCGCAAGTATTCGGCGGCCACGCCGGCTTTGCCGATTTCCAAACGTAAGCGCCGGCGTAAAAAACTTTGAAAGAGCGGATGCAGCCGATACTCTTCGCCGCCTTTATCACTCGCAATGGTGATAAACACATTGCGCCGCACCAGTGAAGGCAGAATCGTTAGGCTATTTGACGCCGGGTAGAGTTGCCCGCAGATGGAACTTTCCACCCTATCGAGCAAAGCAATGCGCAACAACAACTGTTTAACCTCTTCGGTCTCATCGGCAAAGACCTCTTCGGCAAAGTAATCGAAGATATCTTGTTCGGATTGGCGCAAAATGGCCGATAAATCCGGCGCCTCTTCTTTGCGTGCGTCATCGCTCGGCGCTTGTTTTTGCGCCAGTTGCCGCACCAGTTGTAAAGCCGTAATCCACCCTTGGGTACGCTGGCGGTATTCAATCAACTGTTCGCGGGTCATCTCCAAATCGAAAACTCTGCGAAAGAGTTCTTGCGTCTCTTCATCAGTAAAGAGCAAGTCATTGCGGTCGATAATCGCCAGTTGCGATTGCGAACGCAGGCGAGCGAGCGCCAGCGGCGGAATATCACGCGAAATAATGATGATGTGCAAAACATCAGGTAAATAGGCAAGCAATCTATCCACGACCCGATGCACGGCGGTCTCTGTGCCCAGGTGATGATAGTCATCAAGGATGAGAACCAGACGCTGTTCAACGTGTTCCAACACTTCATTGAGCAGGACATCAACCGCGCGTTCCGGTTGCTGCATCAATTCATCGGTCGCCTGTTGCAGGTAAGCGAGGGTGATTTCGCCAAACCCCTTCACCACCTGTTTAATGCCATTCGTTACATAGCCCAAAAAGACAAAGGGGTCGGCATCCGTATGATCGAGTTGATACCAGACAAATTGCGGCGCGTGTGAACGCACGAAATCGGCAACCAGAGTGGTCTTGCCTGAACCGGCATTGGCAGTGACCAGGGTCAGCGGATAGGTGAGATTGGCAAGCAGCATTTCCGTAAGGCGGGTGCGCGCCAGCAGTTCGGGAACCGGGCGTGGGGGCAAGAGTTTGGTGCGTAGAAAAAGAAACGCAGGAACCCTGTCCCGCGACGGCGTGGGTTGATGTGGTGCTTCGTGACGGCTAGGAAAGTCTGCCATCAACGACAGATCCTTTTTTACCTTCGCTTCTCCAAACCCAAGCATCGTGTGAAAATTGCCTCCACATTAATATCGTGTGATATCTATGCGAGCGGCTGAAGAAGCCCGTTAGCTATGTTCAGCCATAGAAGTATCACAAAGCATCAAGATAGTCAAAAAACCGCCACCCGCTTTGCCAGCCAGGTGATTAGGAACAAGGTTGCAGTGGCAAGAGGTCTGCGATATTCGGTCTACGGCTATTGACCATCCACAACTTGGCGATGTCGAGCAATTTTGCCGCCTGCCCGCGCGATTGCCGGAAAGCTTCCAGAGCAAAAATTTCGGCCAGCCCAAAACTGTTGAGCAATTTTTTGGTCTCTTCTAAGGTGAATGCCAGACTCGCTTCATCAATGACACAAAGCGTCTGCTTCGAGCGCATACGCCAGAGCGGCGCTGGCGGTAAAATTCGTCCAATCATCATCAAATGAGCTTCAGCCGGAAGCAGGGGCGCCACCCGACTAAAAAAAGGCACCACCCATTCGGCATCACAGATCAGATGGAAGTCATCTATGACGATGAGCAAAGGCTGGCCCGCATTCTCCGACAATTCGTAAACGAAGGCTTCGGCGAGTTGCGGCATATCGGCAACCGTGAGAGATTGCAAAAAATCCGCAGTCCATTGCGGACAAAAGTCCGGATGCTGCGCTCTGATGCTGGCCAGCAGATATTGAAAGAACACCGTCAGGTTGCTGTCCGAAGCATTGACCTTATACCAACAGACTCTTCGCCCGCAGTACCAGGCGAAATCTGTAGCCAAAAGCGTTTTGCCGGTGCCCGTTCGCCCGTTGATGATGGTCAAATTGCAGGAAGCGAGACTGCTATCGAGAATGTTGAGCAGTCTTTGCCGCGACAGCTTGGGTCGTTGAGGGGGAAGAGTAATTTTATCGAGAAGTAGTTGCATTATTACGTCCTTACAAAGAATTTCCCGCCCTAAATTTCGGCTACAATAAGGCAGTATCAATTTAACAATTCGTCCTTGAGATATTCTTGAGGTGAGAAAATAGGGTTGGGATTCTATTTTTGCGGTCGTTGCGGCCCGGGTAACCGTTGCAAGAACCCTGCTTGATGATTCGAGTAGGCAAGGGTATCAACGAAAATTTCTCACCCTCGCTCACCAGGGACTTAAAGACCTTGACCTCTGGGTTGTAGCACGCCCCGATCAGCATACAAACCAGGTTTTTAGCCGTGCTTCAGATTTATCCGGCCAATATCAATTCCGTACATCGGGCGAACACAGCTTGTACTGAAAAAAAACGTAAATGCGCTGGCGCTCAATATAACCGCAGGGCTTGGTGGGTATGGGAAATTGCAATCACCCAATGCACTAATAACATAAGGCAACTCCCTGATCAGCAAATCCGCTTGGCACTCTTGTTGCTCTAACACATAGGCGTTGGTGACGATTGAATCAAAAAGGAGAATATATGGCTACATTAGTTACCGGATTATTTAGATCCCGCGCCAATGCGGAACGCGCCGTCGAGGATTTGGTGCATTATGGGTGGTCGCGTGATGACATCAGCTTGCTGATGAGCGATGCGACGCGCGGGCGGGAATTTGGTTTGGCAATGGCAACCAAAGCGCCTGAGGGTGCGGCTACCGGGGCGACAATTGGCGGTGTTTTAGGAGCAGTTGCCGCCGGACTCGTGGCTCTTGGTGTTGTTGCCATCCCCGGGCTCGGACTGGTCGCGGCCGGACCAATTTTGGCGACCCTTGCGGGATTGGGAGCAGGCGCGGCGGCCGGCGGCTTGACCGGCGCATTGATTGGGCTTGGGCTACCTGAACATGAAGCCAAGTTTTATAACGAAGAGATTCAGCAAGGCGGTCTTCTGGTTGGCGTTTACACACATAGTGATCGCGCCGATCAAGCTCGCAAAATTCTCGATGCGGCAGGCGCTGAAAAGGTCAAATAAGACCGGGATATTT
>JBIOWC010000395.1:0-3979 GCA_044868105.1 Blastocatellia bacterium | reverse complement strand
CCTCAAATTCAGTGGATAACATTACCTTGGGAACGAGCAATGGGAAAACAGAAAGGGTCTATTCTCTGTGTAGAAGATCAACTTAACGTCTGTGAATTAATCGCCATTGTGCTCTCCGGCCTCGGCTATGAAGTGGTGAAGGCTCATACCTATGCAGACGCGCTATTGAAATGTTTAAGGCTCAGCTTCGACCTCTACATCATCAACAGCGGGCTGCCGGATGGCGCGGGCGCGGAGCTTTGCAAAGAGATTCGCGCCCGCAACTCACAAACGCCCATCATTTTCACTACGGGTGGTGACAGTACGAAAGAATTTTCGGAGGCCAAAGCCATCGGCATCAACGCCATTTTAAACAAGCCGTTTAAGCTCGCTGAACTGGAAGCCTTAGTTACCCAACTGCTCCCGGGATGACCATTTATTACAAAATCATTAATTTTACTGAGCGAGCGAATTTTACTTTTTCCCGGCTAGCCGAAGCAGTATAATCAACTCGTTCAAATCACCACCAAAAATAAAAACCAAACTGACTTTTCTGCCGTCGGTTGTCGAACTTAGGGGGTTGTTATATGGGACAACATAAAGGGCGTATTCTCTGTGTCGAAGACCATGTTGATACAAGTGGTATGCTGGCCTACTGGCTGCGCGTATCCGGATATACCTTTGTGCCGGCGCTCACATTTGCCGATGGCCTAAACAAAGCGCATAGCGGTAACTTTGATGCTTACATCATTGATAACCGGCTCCCGGATGGCAGAGGCGTAGATTTGTGCAGGCAAATTCGACAGGGCGATGCCGAAACACCGATTATCTTTTATTCCGCTGATGCCTATCCTCATGTCATTGAGGAAGCATTTCAAGCGGGTGCAAATGAGTATTTGGTCAAGCCCGTAAACCTTTCCGACCTGGAGAAGGTTATTGCAACGTATCTCGCTAGTCGCACAAACAAGGCGGCAGGAAAGCTGCCATCAACATCGCTATTCAATCAATACAAGCCGCCCCGCAGATTATTTTCATCATAGGGGGCTCGGTAAGGCACAAAATAAAATAGCTCCCATCAAATTCCCCCCGCCATCATCTTCGTTAAGATTTGCCAAAATCTTATTGCCTCTTTCGCACCCTGATTGTAAGGCGCGATGGATAGAGCAGTTTTCGATTTCCAGTAACGCAAACGTCAAGGCGCTCCATATAATGCTGACCGTTCAGCAACCGCTGACCCCAACGGCGCTAATCTAACGGGCGCGTATAGGAGATCTGCTCAGACCGTGTGCCATCGAGGTTTTCAACCTGCAGACCAACGGTTTGACCCGGCTTGATACTCTTGCCGCCTTTTTTGGCCACCAGTCGTGTTGTCGGTGTTGCTTCATCGTTCAAGGTTTTTTGCGGCACGCTGCCGATGGTGATGACCGCGCCTTGTTCAAAGAATTCGCCCTCGATGATGAGCTTCTTTCCTTTGATTATAACCTTGGTTATTTTGGGAACCGGAACCTGAACGTTAACAACAAACGCATCCGATGCGCCGCCAAATAGCGGTTGGACGCTTGTTGTTGAGGCAGGAAAGTTCACGGACAACGACTCTCCGGTAACCCAGGCATCGCCGGCCGCCGTTGCCGCCACCGCGTTGGCCTGCTCTTCTCCATCCCCGCCCAGATAGCTTGAATAACGCATTGCCGGCCCTGAGAGGTTGAGCTTAGTCACGAATCCATCCCTGGCTCCCCGCAGATTGGCTTGGACAGGCTTCATCAGCGGAAAGTCGGCAGATGAAGTTTCGCCTGCCACATAGATATTGCGCCCTATATCGAGGGCAATCCCGTGAGCGTAATCCAGGCCACTGCCCCCGAGATAGGTAGAGAATACCAGAGTTGAACCGGTTGTACTGAGCTTCGCCACCAGGCCATCCGTTGCGCCGCCAAATTTATTCTGCGTCGGATTGACGAGCGGGAAATTCAACGAGTTGGTGGCGCCGGCAAGGTAAGCATTGCCACTTGCATCCACCGCTATATCACTCGCAACATCACTGCCACCGCCACCCAGATAGGTACAGTAAGCGATGGATACCTGTTCGGAAACCGTGGTACTCAGTTTTGCCACAAAGGCATCAACCACTCCGGCAAAAGCGACTTGCAGGGGGCTCACAGTCGGGAGATTAGTCGAGCCTGTATCACCGGCAATATAGGCGTTGCCGGCAAGGTCTAGCGCAATACCGTTACCCACATCTTCACCGTCGCCGCCGAGTTTGGTTGAGTAAAGCAAGGTTGAGCCGGAGAAATCAAATTTGGTGACGAAGGCATCCTGCCCGACGTTGCCAACCAAAGGAAGGGCGTTTTTGCTAAGAAAATCGGCGGAGTTGGTGGCGCCAGTGACAAATACCGCGCCAAAGTTTGTGGCAATCCCGTTACCGATTTCAAAGCCGCTGCCGCCCAGATAGGTCGAAAAGAGAATCTCGTCGCCGCCGGGGCTTAACCGGGTTACAAACGCATCGCTGCCGCCGCCATAAATTGTTTGCTGGGCCTTTTGAGTAGGAAAATCCGCCGAACGCGTTAAGCCGGTTATATAAATGTCAGCATTCACATCTATACTGGTTCCGACATCGTATCCGCTGCCGCCCAAATAGGTGCAGAAATCTACGGCCGAACCGGTTTCATTAAACTTGAGAACAAAGACATCGCTATCGCCTTCGCGGTGATGCGCCGCCGAAGCTGCAAAAGGAAAATTGACGGAGTCGGTGCGCCCTGTGACATAGGCATAGCCAATGCCATAGACGAAAATATCCAGTCCGGCATCGCTGCCGCTGCCGCCCAGATAGGTGGCGTAACCTAACACCGGGTCAATAACCAGCG
Source organism: Blastocatellia bacterium (assembly GCA_044868105.1). GTDB lineage: Bacteria > Acidobacteriota > Blastocatellia > UBA7656 > UBA7656 > JBFMDH01. The sequence continues at coordinate 1,142 of JBIOWC010000395.1, read as the reverse complement.
GTTTGCTGTGGTCATAGGCGCCCACTTCAAAGGCAACTTCATGATTAGAGTTGATACGATAACTGGCGGCGATGAATTTTCTACCCCCCTTCATCTCTTGATAGACCACCGGTCTCGGCTGGCGAATCTGCTCGCTTCCTACGCCCAGCAGCAGGTTACCGTCTGAATCAAGGTTGAGACGGTGGGCGCCTGAAAACCGCAGCTTGATGTTTTTCAGGTCAGCGCCGGGGGCCAACAGAAAATCATATTCCAGTTGTCGCTGATTCCCGTAATAAACCACATCCACGCCAGGGTAGACGGCTTCATACTTAACGCTGGAAAAATTGCAAACCCCGGTGCGCCACTGATGCGGATTGTTGCCAATCAAGTAATGACTTTTACCTTGCAGTTGTTCCAGCCCGGTGATTTTAGGAGAGGGGTTGGCGCCCACAAACCTGAGTTGCAAGGAAGCCTGCTCAGGCTTGTGGTTTTCGATAAACGGCGCGGCAAGGACAGACTGCTTAACGGATTCACCACCTTTGGAGAGATTCAATATCGCCTCCGTCGAAGTCAAAAAGAGCGTATAACCGCGGCCGCGGGAAAGGAATTTCACGCGCGAATCGGTCTGCCCCGTATTGGCTTCAAAGCTTAAGGGGAGTTTGCCGTACGCTTCACTTACCCGTGTTTGCGCCGACCGATTGGTTGCCAATGAATTTGCCGACCCCCAACTAAAGAGGGGTTGAGGATGTGAGCTTTGCTCAGGCAAATTTGTTAAACGATGGGTAGAGGCTGCCGCCGATGGGCTGCTGATACGGAGTAGTAAACTTGCCGAAATGAAGGCGCTCGTCAGCGCTACAACATAAATTGAAAAACGAACCGAATGCTTTAACCTGATCACTGATGATACCTGCTTCATATAATATTTCCCGCGCACAGAGATATCCATTTGAGCTTTAGTCTGGGCTGAGATTGAGCTTGCAATGAAATGATGGATACAACTGTGATGGGACAGAAGTAAGAAGAATCAATATGATTGAGGCATCCGTTACCGTAAAGTAGTTTATTTCTTCGTCTTTTAATGGGTCAAGCACAAATCAGTAGTGCCCTGCTACAAGGCGAGCCCGCGGAGCGGGCGATAGCGCCTAATCTATCGCCCGCTCCGC
>JBIOWC010000394.1:0-15511 GCA_044868105.1 Blastocatellia bacterium | reverse complement strand
GCGGAGCGGGCGATAGCGCCTAATCTATCGCCCGCTCCGCGGGCTCGGCTACCTGTGGAGCTAGTCCACGGGCTGATGCTCGTGGCTGTATGCTCTCACCCGCTACGCGGGTTCCATAAGAATACTTCTATTTAAGGACACTAGATTTTTAGAGGGTAAAGAAGAAGCCAGTTGTTTCTTCTTTACCCATACATAAATCAATCGGTCAAGACGCTATTTGCGAGCCGTCCTGGCGCTTGCCGTATTTGATGGAGCCGAATCGCCCACCGAATTAAAGGCGCGCACACGATAGGTATAGGTTGTATTCTTTGCCAGCCCGGCATCGGTAAAGCTCGTAATGTTCACGCCGACCTGCCCGACCGTCGCGAAATTCGTGCACCCCGCACCCTGACAACGCTCGATGCGGAAGCCGTTCTCATTGCCGGAATTGTCGCGCCAACGCAAAGAGATATGGCTGCTTGAAGTCGCTTGCGCGTTCAGGTTGCCGGGGGCAACCGGCGGTTGCGGCACGACCGAGCCGTCGGTGACAAATTTGAGCGTCACCATATCATCAGCAGTTCCGCCGATGGAATTAAAGCCTCCCCAGGATGTGCCGGTGACCAGCAGGTTGCCCGCGCTATCGAAACACATATCCCGCACCCGGTCTTCGCGGTCGCCCGTGCCGTTGAAACGATGGTCAGAGAGCAGATTTCCCTGCCCGTCGAGTTCAGCCGCCCAATAATCAATACTCGGCGAACCGTTAGCGGCAATGGCGCCCGCGACAAAAACTCGGCCGTCGGCGGCCGCCAGAATGCGGACTGGCACTGAGAGGCTCGAACTATCACCGAATTGGGTTTTCCAGATGAAGTTTCCCGACCCGTCAAATTTAGCGGCGGCCTGAAACGCAGTAGTAAAGGTTGATCCCGATAGGCCCGTGACAAAAATATTGCCAAAGGCATCTGTGTCAAGCGCTCCGCCACCGGCTTCTGCCGGACGCTTGGCAAACAATAAGGTGCCGTTGCTGTCATATTTCAGAATAAACGCGAACTCTTCTTGCTCAGGGTCGGCGGTCGCTTGAAAACGACCGGTGATGCAAATATTACCGTTCGCATCAATGTCGAAATCCGAAGCGGTTTCGTCGCTGACCTCCGTCTCGGTGTAGCGCGCTTGCCAGGCGATGTTGCCATCGGGGTCATAGGCAATCGTGATGACATCGTTTCCGAAAGCCCCGCTCTCATTTTGTGTGACCCCTGTAAGAACCAGGTTGCCATTGAGGGCAAGCGCCATATCAATCGGGCGATCATCTGAGCCGGCTATCGCAGCGCTGAACCGGCGCACCCAAAGCTGAGTTCCGTCGGGCGCAAACTTCAACGTCGCCCAATCGGCATCCTGCGCAAAAGAGTATCCGCTGACGTAAACATTACCCGAAGCATCGGCGACAACTTCGGTTGCCTGATCAAAGTTATTCGCCGGCCCGTTGTATCTTCTAGCCCATTGCTGCGCCCCGTTGGCGTTAATTTTAACCACCAGATAATCGAGCTTGCTGTTATCAATCGCGCCGTTATAAACGTAGCCCGAAGCATAAACATTACCCAGCGCGTCAACATAGACCGCATTGGCGGAACCGCCAATGCCGCCGGCCGACCCATTGTAGCGGGCGACCCATTCGCTATTGCCTTGCGCGTTGTATTTGATGACCGCGAAGGTTTGCTGAGTGCCGGAGCGTTCGCTATAACCGGCGACATAAAAATTGCCTGCCGCATCGGCGGTAATGGCAAAGGCCCGGTCATATTTTCCGTCGTTAAACCGGATGATTTGCGGCGAGCTGATCGCCGCCACCGAGTGAACAAAAATCAATTGAGTAATCATCACGAGCGCAACCACACTCAGGATGAAGGAGCGGAATTGAAAATATTTTTTTTTGGTTTCCAAAATCATTTCTCCATTGATTGTCGCAAGACGAGCTGTGACCAACCGACCGGTAAAAGCAAATTCCGGTGCGGTGCATGCACGGTTGCAGAGACCACAACCGAGGCCTCACGTTTTTTGAAATGGCCTGCTGCACGGGTTACAGGCGGTTGGGAAATCGGTGAATGATGGAAAGACAGATACGGTTTTCCATCAATTTTTTTTGCGGTTATTGCCAGCCCACTGGCAATAATCGGGAAGGCTGATTTGACGTTTGGATGACGGAGCAACCTGTTTGGCCATACGACGCTTTAGCCGAGTGTCCCTCCCCTTTGAACACGGCGTCGCCTGCTCCTTTGTCGGTTGCACCAGTCGGCTTAAACCGCTTGAGCAATCGAAACAGCGGAGCAAAACCGGCATTCAAGTTTTCTCCCACATCAATTTGACGCTGTTACCATGGTGTAAGGCTGCGGTATGCACATACAGCACAACGCTGTTAATCAGTACGGGAGGTCTGTAGCAAACGGATGTTAAAAATTGCTTAACCCGACTACAATTTTTCCCGACTCCGATAAGCCTGCGACACCGAAATGAAGGCTGTGGGTAGTAGCAGACTCATCGCCATCACTATAAATTCTCCAGCCTTCACTTTTATTTCTTGCAAAATTATTGCGACACTATTTTTTGACCGGTTGATATGAAGCAGCGATAATGGGGCTGTTCATTTTACGAAATGGTTTGAACCATCAGCGCTATTAAGATGGTGAAGAGATAATCCTTCAAGGTCGCCGGGGTTGTCGCCAGGCCGACTTTTTAGGCCTGCTGATTCTACAACGAGAGCGGTTGGCAATTTTCTTTACGACCTCTTGAAGCGCGGCATTTGATCTTGGTGATGGCGGTCAAAGGCCGTCGCTCAACTCAGTAAAGGGTTGGGCCATTCGCTCCAAGGTTTATGAACCTCTCGGGGGCGGCAAACGTACGGGCCTCTGACGGAAAAGCGAGAAAAGGAGCAGACCCATGTATTGTCCGCAATGCGGTAGCCCAACTCAGAGCGAGGATTTGAAATTCTGTAAAGCCTGTGGCGCGAACTTGAACGCGGTGCGCACGGCGCTGGCCAGTCCCGAAAAACTCGAAGAGAAATGGGATTGGAGCAAGACCTGGCTTGCCGAGATGATGCTCTCCAGCGAAGAACACAAGAAGCGCGAAAACCCTGAAGAAAAACGCTATAACGAAATCAAAGCCGGGGTGATAACCGGCTCGGTTGGTCTGGCGCTCATGATTTTTCTGGCGATTTTTATGCAGGGGCTGATCGCTTCAGGAATTCCAGAGAATGCCGCAGCGATTCTCAGCCGCGTCTGGATTGCCGGCATCATTCCTTTTTTCATCGGCGTGGCGTTGATATTTAACGGCGTCGTGGTGAGCAAAAAACTGGTCGAGCTGCGCCAGCGCGGCTTGCAACAGAGAGACACCGCCAGAATGCTGGAAGCGCAGAAGGCGGTCACGGATGCCGCGCTTCCCGCCGCCGAGTGGTACGAGCCGGAGGCGCCAAGCCCAAGCGTTACCGAACACACAACCCGTCAACTCAGGGATTCCGACCAGCGACAATAACCGCAACAGGAGAACCGAAAAATCCTTCTGAAATCACAACTGCTATTCTAAAAAAATCCGCGCGATGCAAGGTGAAGGCGGCGTTTGGCTTTCTAACTGGCAATGAAAGTTTGGCTTGCTACTTCGTAAAGAAATTATTTTCTCTATTCAATCTTCATCTTCGTTTCAAATTTTTGATAGCCGCGAAATTCGATGACATTGCGCATGTAGAAGTTGTCGCGGTCGCGTCCTAAAAGAAGTTCGGCGCGTACCGGCAACAGGTAACGCTCGCTGCCAATCATCACCCAATCATATTCGACAGCATTTTCCGAAAGCGTGATGGGGAAATTTGCCGGCATTCCTTCATTGGCAACTTCGATGCGCAAAACCTGTTGGTTTTCGGTGTCAATCCAGATACTGCCGCTGTAACCGGCAAGGGCTTTTTGCCCGGTCTGTTTATCGGTCAGCCAACTGTTTGAATTGGCTTTTTTAACCGTAAAATCGTAGATAACCGCCTGGCGCTTATTGATGACCTCTTTTTTTATCTCTTTAAATTCGGCTTTGGCTTGCCGGGAAAACAGCGAGGCGAGAAGCGAGCCAAATTCGCCGCTTGAGGTTGTCCCGCCAATATCATCATAAGATTGTCCGGTCGGTTTGCCGTTAATTTTAAGCAGCTTGAATTGTTCGCCCTGCGTCGGACTAAAGCGCAATTCAATCTCCAGCGTATCGTCTAACTTCCAGTCTTTGACATCCGGCAATCGCAGATAACGACTGACGCGTTGCGTGACGATAAAATTCGGTAACTCTCGCGAATATTCCAGCGCCCGTCGGCGCGTCTTTTCGATGAAAGGCAATTTGTCGAAGTCTTCGGCTTTGGCTTTATCGCGAGCCGCTTCATCTTCGATTTCATCCGCGAGCACCGGAAGTTTGCCGCCGTTGTCACTGAGTCGTTTAATGGCCTCCAGCAAAAAGACGCGCGCGCCATTTTGTTTGAGTTCGCTGAGCGTTGCGTCATCCGCTTTGAAAGCCAGTCCGCGACGCTCGACTTCATCCACAATTTCGGACTGCGAAAGTTTTCGTTGATCTACATTTTTGAGAAGCGTGAGAATTTCCTCTTTGCTTATCGGTTGCGTCTTTTCCTGTGCGTGAGCGGGTTGACTGAATATCATCAAACTCAAAACCCAGAGAATTGCTAAACTTTTTTGTACCTTCATTGAAGACCTCTGATGAGTTGCCCTGGCTGGAAGAGATCCGTCATCTCTGAAGAGAGCTGTTGTCTCTGAAGAGAGCAGTCGCCTTTATTGTCTCATCATTTCTGTTTGATGGTGAAGGTCTGTCCGGCGACATTGATGGTTCCCTTTCGAGCCGTAAGGGTTAAGTTTGCGCCGACGGAAAAACTGACCGAGCCGCTACCCAATCCGGCAACCGGAGAGGTGAGGATTATCCAACCGGCGCTACTTTTGGCATTCCACACGCACTCTTCGGAAGCCGATATATTTATCGTCCCCGTGCCGCCGGCCGTCGGGAAGGCTTGCGACACCGGCGTAATCGTGTTGTTGCAACTGCTACCGCTCATTCCCGCTTGATAGACGGTGAAGCTCTGTCCGGCAATCGCAAGCGTTCCGATGCGAAAATGCTGGGCAAAATTTTCGCGCACTTCAAAGGTCACCAGGCCGTTGCCACTGCCACTATCGGCGGAGGTAAGGACTATCCAACCGTCATTGCTCGCCGCCGTCCAGTTGCAGCCCGCAGAGGCCGTCAGGTTAATGGCGCCGCTGCCTCCGTTGATACCGAAAGCTTGCGCAGCGGGGGCAATCGTATTGCTACAGGTGGTGCCGGTCACAAAGACTGCGCGCATCGCTCCCCAGTTACCGAGGGCATCGCGCCCGCGCACAAAGATGGTGTGACGACCACTGAAAGGGCCGATGGTTGCCGAAGCAATTTCAACGGCCGTATTGAAACTGCCATCAAGCGCCGTCATCGCCAGCCCTACACCGCCACGCCAGGGTGGCGTGTCTATGTAATATTCGGCGCCAGCGATGGATTGTCCACCATTAAATTGATCGCTCATTTGCGCTCTGAGGTCAAAGAGGTCTCCCGTTGCAGGGGTTACAATCGCAGTTTCCGGCGTCGGGCCGCGGCCGAGTTGATAAGGCGCCCGCGCAATCCGCGCCGCATAAAGAAACGCCGGAAGATTGCGCGACCAGAAGGAGCCGCCGCTGCCGCCATCAAGGCATGAAAAAGGCGGAAAGAACCCTCCGCACGCGCCTGAGCCGGGGCCGACTTCAAAGGTCATCGCCGGGATGCCGAGTTCACCATACGCCCAATCGTCCGTCGTCCCCGAGGTCGGATAAAGTCCGGTAGATTGCATTGGCGTAAAGCCGTTATAGGAAGCGAATTTTTGGCCGATTAAGGTGAGTTCGGCGTTATTGGGCGCCGCCCCTTCAGTCCACCCCCAGGGCCACAACACCAGGTCGCTATAGGAATGCAGGGTCAGAAAAAATCCGGTTGTCGAGAGCGGCGCGGGGTCTGTATCGAGCGGCCCGCGTTGGTCCGGAAACAGGTTGCGCACCAGATTTTGAAGCGCTACGGTTTCCGGTTCCGAGGCTGCGACGGGTCCCGGATAAGTCTGCCCGCAGGGCGGTTCAGTCGGTGGATTGACCGTCCCCCATTTGAAATCGGTGTTGCGATTGAGGTCAATGCCAAATTGATTGAAGGGGGTTGGCGGATTTGTACAACCGCCGCCATTGGTCGGATTGGTGTTTTTGCGTTGAAAAAAGCCTTGTTCGGCAATGATTCGTCCGTCCGGGTTGCTCGCCGGCACGATGACGATTTTATGTTCATCCAGAAGCCAGGTGACATCCGCATCGACGCCATAATTGGTGAGCAGATAGTCAATAAATCGCAGAGCAAGTTCCGAGGTCGTCAGTTCGCGCGCGTGTATGGCGGCCATTAAAAAGAAGGTCGGCTTGGTGCCGGTTATCTGTTTATTGGTAAGCGTAATGCCGAACAGATCCCAGCCTAGCGCGCCGCCGGGTTGCAACTTTTCCCAGCTCTGTCCATAGGTAAACACCTCTGCGAGGTTCGGGTAGCTTGCAGCTTTGCTGTCAACAAAGGCGCGCATCTCTGCAACCGTGCGATAGCCGCCGCTAAAGGTGTTGGTGGTTTGCTGATGCTTGATAAGGGTCGTCTGTTTCTGGTCTATTTGGACCATCCAACCTTTCGCGCGTAAGTCATCAACTTCGGCAGGCGTAGTCAAAATAAAGAGGTCATCGCCTTCGCGCATTTCCAACACGTCGAGGCCGAGCGTAATAAACTGCATCAGCGCTTGGCGGTCTTTTAAGGTGACGCGGGCAATAACGGTTGAGTTATTGGTCTGTTGCGGCGCGGCAACTTGCGCGGTTGGCTGGGCTAAGAATAGAGCCAGCAGGATGAGCGTGAGCGTGATAGAAAAACGATGGCGCGTACAAAACTTCATCTTAGTTTAACCCTGTCATTCGGAGTGAAAAATCGCCGCTTGCAATCGGGCATTCCTTAGTCGCAAGAGCAGAAGATAGGTTGTCAAAACGACGATTATCTTATGAAGGCGATGTGAGACAAGTCAAGAAGAATGACAAAAGCGAGGTGGACACCGCAATTCTGTGGGCTCTTGACCTTCGCTTGAGTAAATAATTGGCCTGAGGAGAGAAGACTGTACTACCCCGTTGCCACCTGTTCGCTTATTGGTTGTTTCCCGCGTTGGTTCCACCTCCGGAGTACGGCACCGTGCAAGCGGTTGCGATATTGTCTCTGTAGAGCCCGGTCGCAGAGACGCCAAAGGCTATACCGAAAACCGACTTGATGATGCGATTGTTGACAACCAATACGTCCGAGCCAGTTAGAACATGGACGCCACGGGCGCTGTTCGGGACGGGACTCTCAGTATCTACAATGCGGTTGTATTCGGACACACATTGATTGCAGCTATTGAATAGAATTCCTGTTGCCAGGCTGACATCGTCGGTTACAGCGCTGGTTGTACCGATGACGTCGTTGTTGATAACCGTATTGCCCGACCCGAAGGCCCCTATCGCAGTGGCGCCGCCGCCGCCGACATCAGCGCGGCCAACGGTATTGACGATATGGTTGTTGCGGACGATATTCCCCGTGCCATAAACCGAGATGCCAAGGTTGATGCTGTCCTGCACGCGGAGGTTTTCAACGACGTTGCCAGCGTTATCTAAACCCGTGTTGTCGCCAATCAAATAAACGGCTCCGATGAAGCCTTTTATGGTGCCGTTGCGGACGGTAACCGAATGGCGAACGCCAAAAGTCCTGATGCCTCTGACCCGCGAAGTGGTGTTTGGGGGATTGTACGAGATGGTGAATCCGCCCAAATCAACCCGTACATTATCGGCTCTGATTTCGATGGCCGCGATTTCCGTAACCGATGAAATTGAGGTGCTCAGATTCTTGGTCACACAGTAATTCCCCCCTTCAGTTATGATGAAAGGTAGGTCATTAATCTTCTTGCAGTCTTGTGCAGCAGTTCCTGATGCAAAGACGGTTAACATCAAGGCCAGCGTCGCCGCGATATTTTTGAATCGCCAATGTCCTCTTTGGTCATCGCATTGAATATTCATAGTTTTCATATTTTATTCATCCTTTCGGTTTTAGTTTTGAAGGGTTCAAATAGTTGAAGCAGACGAGAAGCAACGCTGTGCTTCGATGAGTGAAGCAGCGCCGGTCAAGCTTTGACTTCACAGGTTAACGCTTCAGAAGCTTGCGGGTCAACGCAAGTGTAACCGGCAAGCTGATAGCGTCTTGATAAGCGGCGATTTATTTTTGACCGGCTTGCAGCTTTTCGAGCTGTTCGAGACGCGCGAGGATGTCTGCGAGCTGGGCTTTGAGTTTGGCATTCTCGGTTTGCAGCGGACGGAGTTCGGCAAGCTGGCGTTGCTGCGTCGTGAGCTGTTGTTGTTGCTCTTTAATGGCGTTCACGAGGGCAACGGTGAGGCGGTCATATTTGACGCCTTCGACCTGTCCGTCAGCGTTGTAGGTGATAAAGAGCGGTTCAACCTGCTCGACCGCTTCAGCGCCGAAGCCGACGTCGCGCCGCCCGCCGGCTTTCCAGGTGAAGCTAATGGGTTCGAGGCGGTTGATGATGGCAAGTCCTGCGGTGAAGGGTTGCAGGTCGGTCTTGTAGCGCAAGCTTGATGAACAGGGCGCCAGACGTTTGGCGTTATTGAGGCAGAGCTGTTGATTGCCGGCGACGCCGAGGATGTCGACTTCGAGTTTGCCGGGAACGATGACGGACTCGGCGCTGGTGCCGAGGACGATGGTGTTGCTGGCGGTGGCCTGGGCATTGGTGCCGATTGCCGTCGAGTAGCTCACTCCCGAGTTCACAGTTGCTTGGCGACCAAGCAAGGTGTTGTTGTCGCCGGTCGGGTTGGCGGAATTGAAACCGGTGCGGTGCCCGATGAAGGTATTGCCTGTGCCGGTCTGGTTGAACAGGCCTGCCGCTACTCCGAAGAAGGAGTTGGAGTCGCCGCTCGTATTGTCGATGCCGGCGCTTGATCCGAAGAAGGCGTTGACGCTGCCCGAGGTGTTCGCAGAGCCGGCGGCCTGCCCGAAGAAGGCGTTGCTGCCGCCGCTGGTGTTGTTGGCCCCGGTGAACTCGCCGAAGAAGGAGTTGCTGCTGCCAGTGGTGTTGGCATCGCCTGCGCTTTTGCCAAAGAACGAGTTGGATTGACCCGTCGAATTGGAGGAGCCGGCGTGTTGACCGAAGAACGAATTGTTGCTGGCCGTTGTGTTATGGTAGCCCGCCGCATTGCCAAAGAACGAGTTGGATTGACCCGTGGTGTTGAATGCGCCGACGTATGCCCCGAAAAAGGCATTGGCAAGGCCTGTCGTATTGCTGCCACCAGCAGCGTTTCCGAAGAAGGAATTATCTTTGCCCTCGGTGTTCTTGCCGCCTGCGAATTGCCCGAAGAAGGAGTTGGAGGAACCCGTCGTGTTGTTCAAGCCAGCAGATGTTCCGAAGAAGGCGTTGGAGAGGCCCGTCGTGTTGCTTTGACCTGCGTTTGCTCCGAAGAAGGAGTTGGAGGAACCCGTGTTCGCATTGCCGGCATTGACTCCTACAAACAAATTATTAAACCCGGCGTTGCTCAGCATGCGCAGCCCAGCGAGATTGTACTGCGTCGACGTGTTGATTGCGCCTGCCGCATCCAACACCGACGCCGGATTGGTCGTGCCGATGCCGACCTTGCCCGCCGATTCAAATAGGATGGAATCGCCCAATGTCCCCGCCCCGTCTGTCCATTTCGCAAGGTAGTTCTGGGTGCCGACGCCTGCGGCTTGCGGTTGCAGCCGGCCGCCTTTTTGACTGGGCTGGCTGCTCGGCGCTCCCAAGGTCTTGCTGGCCGCCGAAACCTGGATCGTGCCGTCGGGAAAGAGAATGCCTTGCGAAGTGCGAATCAAGCCGTCCACGTCAAGCCTGGCTTGCGGGTAAAGCAGGCCGATGCCGAAATTGCCTTCCGGGGTCAGCCGCATCATCTCTTTATCGGTTCCGGCAAAGAGATTACCGAGTCGAAAGGCGAGAGCGCCGCTGGTGCTGACCACTCGTCCGTCTGTGCCGTCGTGGGCGAGCACCGTCAAGGCTTGCCCGGAACTATCGGCTACAGGGGTCAAGCTACGGTCATTGTCCGGCGCAGCTGATGAATCTCCGTCGCCAAGTTGCAGGGAAGCTTGCCCCGCTTGCATGAGGATATGACTCTGTTTGAAGCGCAGTCTGCCGGAGAGGTCTTTGACGGTGACGACGCAGAGGTAGCTGCCCTCGGCAAGGGGTTGCCCCTGTTGATCCTTGAATTGCCAATCGCGGATGCTGCCGGGTTGAAACCCTGAATCGAAGAGCAGATCGGAGGCTACAGAGAAGACCTCCAGGCGCAGCTTGTCGACTTCGCCGAGGGCGGTGAAGCGGATGCGGTCGGCCGAAAAGGCGGCGGTGATGGTCGGGGCGGAAGATGAGTTGTTTTTGGCCTCTTGAGAGGGAGTGGATTTGACATCCTGAGCCAGAATGGAGTTGCAGATGAACAGCAGCACAAAGCTGACGATGAATAGACGATATAGCGAAGACATAAAACCTCCAAAGTGTTGAGTGTGACTATAGAAGAGGCCACACGGGTGAAACAGGCGACGGCAAAACGGCAGGGCGGCGTCTCATCTCCTTTTCGCTCAGACTGATCTTGCCAATCAGGCGTATCCGGTTTGCCAGACAGGCAGAGTGCGACAGACTGGCGATGGATTGCCGGGCTTTAATGTTGATGCCTTTGCGAATTCGCCTGCTCGCGCCGCTCTTTCAACCGCTGCATCATCTCTGGGTGGTGCACCGACTCGACGCCGCGCTCTTCGGGCTGACCAAAAACATCCGGGTGCAGATAGTAGCCGCGCTCACGCTCCGGTTTGTCCTCTTCGACCTTGACGCGGTGCGCGTCGGCATACGCATCCCGGCGAATGCCTGTGACTTGCCACGAGACTTTCACGTTCGGGGCATTGGTCTTAATCGTGAAGCGATTGCCCTTGATCTCTTCGGCGACGATGGCTTGGGCGAACGTGCCGATGACCGTCAGTTGATAGCGAAAGTCTTTGTTCAAAGCCTCGAAGTAATCGGGCAGATTGACCACCGCCTGACCGCCGCCATCGGTGATGAGGTTGCCGTTGTAGATGTTCATCATGTCGGGGGATTCGACAAACGAGTGATAGAGGTATTTGTTTTCGGGATCGAGCGGGTGGTCAATCTTGAATGAGCCGCCACCTTTCGAGAGGTTACCCGTCACTTCGACATCGCCGAAGAAGTCGCCTGCCAGCCCATCATTCGCGCCGTTTAAGCCAACACCGCCCACGGCCATAACGCCCGTGCCGCCCTTACCAAGCGGGCCGAGGGCTCTGCCGCCAGTGGCCAGCACGCCGACGCCGCCGACCAAGGTGCCGGTGTCACCGCCAGTGGCCACCACGCCCGTGCCGCCAACGCCGCCGCCGGGAGTGCTGCCTCCAAAAGCACTCACCCCGGTGCCTGCTGCCGTGTTCGTCGCTTTGATCACGGCCTCACCTGAACCACTGGAGGGGACCGCGCCGGTCAAATTGAGCGGGACGGCTACCCCAAGCGGCGATGCCTGTGTGCCGTTACCCGCGAGCGTCCCGTCGTGCGCGATCGCGCTCAACAAGTTCGGCGCCGCGATCGTCAGCAGGTTGCCCGACGGCGTGATGTTGATGTTCGCCCCGGCGGCAAGCTGGAGGTCCCCCATCAACCCGTTTAGACTTCTCACCACCTGCGACGGCGAGAGCCCGGCCGTCGTCTGCACCGTGCCGTCGGGGAACTTCAAGCCGCCCAGCGTCGTCTCGATCATCCCTTGTACGGTCAGCCGTGAGGTCGGCGTGTCGGTGCCGATGCCGACCTTGCCATACTTGTCCTCAAAGATGGTGGTGTCGCCGATGATCGCGTTGCTTGAGGTGAAGCCGGTCCACTTGGTCAGCCGTCCGAGCGTGCCACCGCCTGCGACCGGCAACGGCGCGCTGCCAGCGGCTGGAGCCGGTCGCAGGGCCAAAGCTTTTTGATTGGCGCCTGGCAATTGAGCCTCGGCCAATGCCGCGCTGAGCACAAGCATTGCCAACGCCGCCATTGTTCGTTGCCTGAATTTCTTTTTCATGATGAACCTCTTTCTTTGAAGTTTGATCAGTTACTGAGGGAATAACCCGATCAAGGTTGATCTAATCTTTGGGCATTTCATAAGGATTCTCCTTCTCAGGTTCCCCATTCATCCGTTCAGGGTCGAAATGAAATCGTCGAGCGAGGCGGCACAGATGAGCAGGGTGCCGGCCGGGGTCTCCGCGTAATGGAGCCTCCCGGCTTCGACCAGGCGGTAAACGGCGAGCGCGCCGAGGTGCGCCTGGGCGGCGGCTTCATCGACCGTCAGCAGGTGCGACTCGCGGCCACATCCCGGGCACCAAGCCAGGCGGTTGATGCGGCGACTGATGGTCAGGAGTCGCTCGGTCTCGACGGTGATCGTTGTCCGCTTCGTTTTTTTCAAGCGCCCTCGCTCGATCAATGGAAGTAGTCGGTGAGGTATTCGGGATCGAGCTTTGGCTATTGCCTGCGCGATAGACCGCGACGTAAAATAGCCCAGCGTTGTTGTCTTGAGCCCACTCCCCTCACTGCGCCTCGGACGATAGCCTGTGGGCAAGCTAAAAGTCCTAAAAGATCGGTTAAAAAAAGGTCAAAATCCGGTAAAGACATAATTCATGGCTGTGCAAACCAACCCCATTTATGAATTTGGCCGTTTCCGCATCGAGCGCGCCGAGCGCAAGCTGCTACGCGACGGCCGGCTGGTGCCGCTCACGCCCAAGGCCTTCGACGTGCTGGTCTTGTTGGTCGAAAACAGCGGCCGCATTGTCGAAAAAGACGAGTTGATGGATCGAGTGTGGGCCGACACCATTGTTGAAGAGAGCAATCTGAAGGTGACCATTTCCATGCTCAGGAAGGCACTGGCGGCGGACGGAGAGGAGAGCCGCTACATTGAAACCATCGCCAAGCATGGCTATCGCTTTGTCGCGCCGGTCAAAGCCTTGCCGGAAGAGAGCGGTGAAATTGTCGTCCATGAGTTGATGCGCACAAGCGTCACCGTCGAACAGGAAGAAGAGGGCGTCACCGCATCAGCCCGCGCGCGTTCAACTGCCAAGTACCTGATCGGCGAGATCAAGCGTCGCAGACGCGGCCTAGCCATGTTGTTGGGGTCCGTTGTGGTCGCCGCTATCGCCCTCACGTCATATGAACTACTGGCTTCGCACAAATCCCGGGCGGTTTTTCAAATCGACAGGGTCACGCAACTGACCTCGATCGGCCCGATCGGCAACGCCGCCGCACTCTCGCCCGACGGCAAGCTGTTTGTCTATTCCCTGCGCGAAGGTGATCAAGAAAGCCTTTGGCTTGGCCACGTCGATGGCGGCCAGCCCATACGCATTCACCCGCCGGTCAGCGCGATTTTCCTGAGCGTCACCTTCACGCCGGATGGCAGCAGTCTCTACTACACGCTGGGCGAAGACCTCTTGCCGGTGTCGCGGTCCAGCTCGACCGGTGCCCTTTACAGATTGCCGGTCTTCGGCGGCGCCCCTGAAAAAATCAGAGATCAGGTCCGCAACCGCGTCACTTTCGCCCCCGACGGTAATCAGTTCGCTTTTGTACGTCCCGGGCAGGGAACCAGCCAAACGGCCCTGGTCATTGCCGACACTCATGGCACAGGAGAGCGCGAAATCGCCTACTCGCCCGGCAAAAAAGGGTTCGCCGGGCACAGTCCGTCCTGGTCGCCCGACGGCAAATTGATCGCGGTCGGCGCCTCCGCCCAGGATAACGTTTCGAGCGACGAAGTCTTTATCGTGAAGGTCGCGGACGGTGCGATGACTCCCCTGACGGCTTACGGTTGGAGTGAAATTGCATCCGTCGTTTGGCAACACGACGGTAGCGGCCTGGTTGTCGTCGCCAAGGATAAGAACGCCGTTTTAAGCCAACTTTGGGGCGTCTCGTACCCGGAAGGCGAGGTGCGGCGTATCGTCACCGATTTGAAATCTTATACTTATCAGACCGGCCTGTCGGCGGATGACCATTCGCTGTTGGCCTGTGAAGTGCAAAACCAATCGAACATCTGGGTGGCGCCGGCTGGCGACTTGAGCCAGGCCAAACAAATGACGTTCAGTTCGCTGGGACGACGAATCGGTTATGACCTGGATTGGACATTTGACGGGCGAATCGTCTATACGGAATTGGCCGACCAGGAGTGGACGATTTGGATCATGAATGCCGACGGCAGCCAGTCGAGACAACTGATTCCAACGGGCGGAGAAAATTATCATCCGAGCGTCACCGCAGACGGGCGCTTTTTGGTTTATCAATCCAACCGCAGCGGCACCTATGCCGTATGGCGGGCGAATCTCGACGGCAGCGATATGCGGCAATTGACCGATACGGAGGTGGCGGCGCAGCCCGACGTTTCGCCCGATGGCCGTTGGGTCGTTTATGTTTCCAGCCATGACGATTGGGGGACGCTTTATCGAATCCCGACTGACGGCGGCGCGCCGGTGCGCTTGACCGACAACCGGGTCTATTGGGCGCGCGTTTCGCCCGACAGCCGGTTGATCGCTTGTAGTTATGAGGATAATGGAAAAACCAAACTGGCGATTCTGCCGATTGACGGCGGCAAGCCGCTGAAGCTCTTTGATGTCCCTCGATTAGCCAATCTACGATCCTTCTTTCGTTGGACGCCGGACGGCAAAGCGGTGACTTACAGGGATTGGCGAAACGGCATCTGGAAACAGAATCTCGACGGCCGAGGGCCTGAACGGCTGGCGGGCATGCCGGAGGAGAGGCTACAAGGCTACGGCTGGTCGCCCGACGGCAAATGGTTCGCCTTTACACGGCTTGTCCTGAACAGCAACCTAATGCTGATGAGCGATTCAAGATAAGTTGTGCCTGTGCATAAATCAATTACCTGAGTAAGGACGCATTTGAAACCCGAAGGGCACGAAGAACTAAAAATTATTCTAGTCTTCATGTTCTTCGTGCCCTTCGGCTTCAAAATAGATTTAAAAATACGGCGTATAGTTTGTGCACAGGCCTGAGATAAGGGTGTCGCCTTGTGCGCAAGCGCCCGGTCTATTCCCTGCCCCCTGTGACGCCTTCACGGCTCCAGCTTTTTCAACATCGCCCTGGCATTATCACTCTTCGGATTCAGTTCCAGCGCTTTTTTGTAGTTGATAATGGCAAGCTCTTTATTGCCACTGACCATATAGGCTTCGCCCAGGCTGTCATAAACATTTGAAGATTGCGGATACAATTCCACATTGACCTTAAAGATGGCAATCGCTTCGGCATTTTTCTTCTGTTGTAATAAAGAATAGCCGAGCGTATTGAGGCGATCTTCGGCAACTACATTGATATTGGGCTTCTCCTTTTTGATCTTTCGGTAAGCCTCCAGCGCTTCGTCAATCCGCCCGGCCATCAAGAGTTCAT
>JBIOWC010000393.1:0-9517 GCA_044868105.1 Blastocatellia bacterium | reverse complement strand
TCGGCCGCCAGGCATCTCAGACGCGGCCGGTTCAGGCGACGCTCTGGAATCTTATCAAGACCCGTTCATCCTGATGAATTTGTTGCTCGCTCATCTGTCAAGTTGCAACCGGCAGCCCGTTAACCCGACTGCTTCAAGGCGCCTGCCAGACCGTGCCGTCCGTAAACTTCACCCGCTTAATTTCAGCCCCCACCGGGTAGGCCCCAGTGGTTCGGGGATGCTTGCGCCCGCAGACGCGCGTGATAAACGCGTTGCCGCGGTCTGCGACATACCTGATGCTGCAATCATCGCGCGGCACTCGCTGAGACAAACTTGCGACTTGCCCGGAGGGGATTTTGAACCGGCTGCTCACTTGAACCTTAGCCTCTTCTTTATCGCCCTTGAACCGCGGGTAATTAAATTCCCAGTCGATTGATTCGACCGTCTTGTTCGTCACATTCTTCAACATAAGAACGGCGTAAGGAAACTGTGCGCTTTGAGTTTCCTGCTGCTCATACGCTCTACCGGGGGCGGGCGCGGCACCCGTCTCGGCGCGATAGGCCAAGGGGTCTGTAGGAATCATCGCAGGATTTGCCGTGACCTGAGTGATTTCCAGGCGCGTAACCCGTTTCGGCACGAAGCCAAAGCCCAGTTTCTTCAACCCGGAAGGCAGAACCGGTATGGCGCCCTGGTTGGGAAATTGAGCCTGGGTGATGTTGGACAGGATCAAGAGCCCTGAGACCAGAAAGAGTGCGCTCAGAGTCGTTCGCCTTATGCGGCGCCAATCAGGAAATAACCTGGCGGAATTGAGACTCATCTGGCAAGCCTCCTTTACTTTGTAAATGGAATTTACACCCTTCAGCTTGATCCTCTTGCAACCATATGCGCTATCGAGCGCCTTTGTCAAACCGGGCAAAACCACAGGTTAAATCAACCATAAAGGGGTAAGGGCTTTCAAGTATTCAGCCATGAATTAAAAAACAATTTGGAAATCGCCTCACGCTTTTGCGTCGGGTTTGTTACACTCTTATATTAGTTATTAAGTAAGGACGCTCGAACTCATGACCGAAAAAATCATCAATCACTACAGACTTGGTGTGCAGCTTGGCGCAGGCGGTATGGGTGAAGTTTACCTTGCCGAAGACACCCGCTTAGGTCGTCAGGTGGCGCTGAAAATCCTTCCTGCCTCATTTCAATATGACCTTGACCGCCGCGAACGCTTTTTGCGCGAAGCCCGCGCCGCTTCCGTCTTGCGTTCTCCGAATATTGTCGCCATTTTCGATATTGGCGAACACGAAGACACCAGCTATATCGTCATGGAGTATGTCGAAGGGGAATTGCTGTCGCATAAGATTGAACGCAGCAGTATCACGGTAAACGAAGCGACCGATATTTTAATGCAAGTCGCCGATGCGCTCGACGAAGCCCACAATTTAGGGGTCATTCATCGCGACATCAAGAGTTCAAATCTGATGATTACCGGGCGCGGATTGGTCAAAATTCTCGATTTTGGACTGGCGAAACTCGACCCCAAAGCCAATCAAGCGAACACGCGTACCGCGCCCATTGATGATTCAAGCCCGACCATCATGCTCGGCAATGAAACGGTTGCCGGACTGGTCATGGGAACCGTCTCTTATATGTCGCCCGAACAGGCGCTGGGCCGCGAGGTTGACCGGCGTTCGGATATTTTTTCGCTTGGCGTCGTCGGTTATGAAATGCTCACCGGACATGTGCCGTTTACCGGAGTCAGCCCGACCGATGTGATTAACAATCTCGTCAATCAAGACCCCCCGCCGATTTCACGCTTCAATTACAACGTGCCTGTGGAGCTTGAACGCCTCATTCGCAAGGCAATGGAAAAGAATGTCGCCTATCGTTATCAATCGGCGCGCGAAATGCACATTGACCTGCGCAATCTAAAACGCGACCTGGATGGCGAACGCTACTCGACAGCGTCCGGCCTGGATACCGGCGAATCCCAGCGTTCGACCTCCGTATTGGTTGAAACCCGGTCAACCGGAGAGTTTGCCGAACCGGCTCCGGTACTTAAAAACGCCATTGCGGTGATGAATTTCGTGAATATCACCAAATCTCCCGACGACGAATGGATGGGGTCTGGGATTGCCGAAACCGTGACCGCCGATTTGAAAAATATTAAAGGGTTGTCGGTCATCGGGCGCGAGCGCACGGTCGGCATACTGAGAAGTTTGAATGCCTCGAGCCTGACAGAACTCGATGAAACGTTTTCGATGGAAGTCGGCCGGCGGTTGGGCGCCACCTGGATTATCAGCGGCGGCTTTCAACGTATCGGCCCGATGATTCGCATTACCGCACACGCCGTTGAAGTTGAAACCGGCAAAGTTATCCGAACCGTTAAGATTGACGGACAGGTTGCTGAAATATTCGATTTACAAGACCGCATTGTTTATGAATTGTCACAGGATTTGAATTTGAAACTCGGCACCTCTGAAATTAAACAGATTGAATATGATGAAACCGAGTCCATGGAAGCTTACGAACATTTCTCGCACGGCATGGTGAACCTGAGAACGGCGAGCCGCGAATCGCTCGACCGCGCCATTCAACATTTCGAGAAAGCGACTGAATACGACCCGAATTATGCGCGCGCCTGGGCGGCGATGGGGGCGGTTTATGACTTAAAGAGCGGCTTTGTGCATCTGCCGGAACTGGCGGAAAAAGCCGTGGAACTGGAACTCAAGGCGCTCAAATTAAACCCCAAACTATCGCACGCGCATCAATGGTTGGGCGCCGCCTATAACACCCTCGGGCGTTATGATGAGGCCATCGAATCCATCAAAAAAGCGATTGAACTGGAGCCCAATAACGCCGGGGCGCACGCTTCGCTGGCGCGCACTTACTGGTTGGGCAAAGGGCAGATTGCCGAAGGCATCACGGAACTGCAACACGCCTTAACGCTCAATCCCGACCAGGGCTATGCTTTTTTGCAACTCGCCTTGCTCTATGCCATAAAGGGCGATTATCACCACGCCGAAGTCACCGCCAGACAAGCCGTGGAATTGCAGGAAAAGTTCATGTCCGGCAAGGAAGGCTTACAGGTTGTCGGCGCGCACGGCCGGCTCGGCTACGCTTATTACCGACAAGGTCGTTATGACGAAGCGATAGGCGAGTATGAAAAAGAACGCAACTATTTGGCGGCCAGCGACCATGCGTTGCGCGATAGAACCTTAATTGAACTTGACCAGAAGATTGGCGCGGCGCATCTCAGAAAGGGCAATCAGCCGGACGCCGATCTGCATTTCGATAACGCGATTAAGCGCTTTGAAGAGATGCTCGTCAAAGGCGCTGCCGACCCCTACACCAAATATTACATTGCCTGTTTGTACGCCTTGCGCGGCGACACGGAAAACGCCTTGAAATATCTCGGCCAATCGTCCGCCCATTTGCCCGCCCTCAATGCCGTGCGCGCCGCCAGCGACCCCGATTTTGAGGGTATTAAAGACGACCCGCGATTCAAGGAAATAGTAGGCGCGAAATAGAGAACAAGCGCGAATATCCTTAAGCATACGGCTCGTCTTCGCGCATGGCGACGAGTTCGATGGCCGTACCCAGTTCGAGTAAGCCGACGCGATAGAGGTTATGGCAGAGGATCTGTGGCGCGGCGATGAGCTTTACTTTTTTGGTTTGCTTGAGCAAATGGCGAATGGCATTAATCGCCGTCGCAATCGCCAGGCCGTCATCAACATCGAATTCAAGCATATCCAGGGCCACCACTTCTGCATTAATTTTCAACGCCGCCATCGCCTGTTCAAATCCTTCGACGTTGCTTTGACTCAACTCTCCTTCGAGAGCGAGGGCGGTGTCGGAGTGTTGAATGATATTGATGTCGGTTTCTATGCTCATAGGTCAACCGTAAGGCTCTTTGACGATAGCGCTCGCTCAACGATCTCGTTCAACGATAACGCCCTTCAAGTTGGCTAAGGAGTTGCACGACGTTGGCTTTTTTCGCGCTCGTCACCTTAGCGAGAGTCGCGCGCAGCGTCGCAAATTCCGGCGCCGCTTCCTTGCGTTCATCGGCTGTCGGTTTGTCTGGATTATCCTTGCCATACTCAACCAGACCTTTTGCTTCCTCGGCAATTTGCGTGAGCGCCTCTTCCACATGCGCGCCGCGCGGGTACAACTTCAAATATTCTCCGGTGGTGATATTGATTCTGCCGATGTTACAGGGAATATATCCTTCACATTCGCCGCCTACCGGATTTTGCGCGGCCTCCCAGGCGATGCGTTCGGCCACCGGCAAGGTGGCGTACTTTTTGTGCAAGGCCCAGAGCAGAGCGGATTTTAAAAACCATGAGCCGGCCGGTTCGCTGTAAAGCAGGCTGGCTTCATTGGCTTTTATCCAACTCTTGAACGGCTCCTGTTCCTGCCTGTCAATCGGAACTGCGGTTGCGGCTCGATGAAGCGCCAGGAGTTTGGCAAGCTCAAGCGCCGCTGTGTCGTTCGGCGTTTTCACCTCTTTGACGGCCGCCGTAAGAAAGCGAAATAAATCCGCCGCATCGGAAAAACTAGGCTGTTCAACCTTCAACCGTTCGTCGGCAAGCTGTTTATAAATCTCGGCTCGTTTGCTTTGCTCAAAGGCCATCGTAAAGCCGCCAAACACCCCGCCCTCTTTGCCATCGGGCAAGCCGATGATTCGATACCAGTAATCTTCTTTACCGGCGATTTTTTCTTTTGCCAGAGACGGTTCACGCACTTCGACAACCGAGCCAAGGCCGAGTTTCATCACCTCTTCACCGCTCACACTGGGTGCCGAGCGCACCTTGACGTTTGAAGCGGTGGTGATTCGCGAATTGCCGGATGGCGTTTGCCAGGCCGCGGCCTGCGCCGCGTCGTTAAATAGAAAAGCCCAAACGGCAAAGAAAAATAGCGAATGCATGGTTCTCTTCATCACTTAAATCCTGTTCTTAAAATTCGTCGCGCCCAAGGCTTTTGAACGCGCCCTCATCCGTCACCTGGTAAAACCAATACTTGAAATCCTCGCTCGTCGGGTCGCTCAGCCAAACGCGCCCCTCGGTTTCCGCGTCGCTTAAAACTTTGGCGCTCAGTTCAAGCACGGCGTAATATGAGCCGTCTTCATTTCCCGAACGCCAGGTCTTGCCGTACATATTTTCGAGCATGGCTTCCTGCTTTTCCGGCAAAAGTTTATCGCCAGCTAACCAGTTCTCGGGAAGCCTGTAATAGAGAACGCAATCATATTCGGCAGGCGAAATAAAGCCCGAAGGAAAACCCAAACCATCTTTAAGTTGCAGCCGAACGACTTTCTCCATGCTTACTCCTGAATTTTATAATGGCCTCTACTCCCTAAGTAGGGGCGAGCGGTTTACCTCAGACTTTGTGGCCTTCGCGTTCTCTTGGCCTGTTTACGAGAACCCTGA
This sequence comes from Blastocatellia bacterium, assembly GCA_044868105.1. Classification (GTDB taxonomy): domain Bacteria; phylum Acidobacteriota; class Blastocatellia; order UBA7656; family UBA7656; genus JBFMDH01. The sequence continues at coordinate 4,121 of JBIOWC010000393.1, read as the reverse complement.
TGAATTTCTCGCAAACAGGCCAAGACGCCGCCAAACTCGCCAAATACGTTTCCCGATGCCTATAAGGTTAGGCGGCTTCGACAGCTCTGGTTGTTTCGGCGCGCCTGTCTTTAAAGAATAAAAAGAAAGCCAGCGCGCAAATCACCGTTATCGCACAAGGCACCAGAAAAATCTTTGTCCAATCCGCGCCTTCGGCTGTCGTGAAGTAATCTTTGATAAACCCGGTCAGTTTTGAACTGAGCGCCATACCCACGCCCAATACAACGAAGGTGATTAAGGCTTGTGCAGAGGCGCGAATATCCGGCGGGGCGACCGAATCTACATAGACATAACAGACCACAAAGAAACAGACGTAACAGATGCCGTGCAAGGAGAGCGCCGCCAGGACCAGCAATTTCGGCTGTCCGTAAGCGAAGATGGCGTAGCGTATGGGCCAAAACAGAATCCCGACCGCCATGGTTTTGCGCACGCCCCATTTGCCGAGCATCCACGGCAGCGCCAGCATCGTACCGATTTCCGCGACCTGGGCAATCGTCATCACGCCTGATACATTGGCGCTCTCGACGCCGACTGATTCCAAAAACGGCGCGGTTAAGATGTAGTAAAACTGCAACTCGGTCGAAACGATAAACGCGATAATCATAAACAGCAGAAACGCCGGGTCGCGCAACATCTTGAGCGCCGACAGAAAAGCCAGCGGGCTGTCGCCGCGTTTTTGCGGCGGCGTATGCGGCAAAGCAAAACAGAAAACTCCAAGAAGAATGGAAAAGAAGCCGCCCAGCCATAAGCTGTCATCGCCGGCAAGCCCGGGCAACCCTTTATTGTCGAAGGCTCGTCGCACCAAAGTCAGCAATAAGCCTGCGGCGATCCAGCCGAGGGTTCCCCAAACGCGCACCAAACCGAAATTTTTCTGCGCATCAGGCAGGTGATGAAAGGCCAGTGAATTCGTCAGCGCCAGCGTCGGTCCGTAAACCAGCGACCACAATCCCATAAACAGCAGAAAGCTGTTATAAGAGGTTCGCGTCGCCAGCAGGCAAAGAAAGAGGCCGCCCGCCAGGTGCAATACGCCAAGCAATTTTTCCGACGCCACCATACGGTCAGCCAGTTGTCCTGCAAACAGCGGCGCAATCATACAGCCGATAGGCAGCAGGGCGAAAATCCAGCCCAGTTGATTGCCGTCAAAGCCCAGCCCGCCCTCGGCTTTTGAGCGTTGCAGGTAAGCCGATAAAACCGGTGCCCACATGCCCCACACTACATATTCCAAAAACATCATTACCGATAACCGCCAACGTACACCTTGATTCATGGTTCTCCTCTCGGATTAGTTTGCCATTTTCAGCCAGCGTAAAGCTGTACAACTTGATGCAAATCTGCAATGAAGCAGAGCGATTTTATATGTGAAGGACGGAAAAGTGAAAACCCGATTTTGAAAAGTTCAGTGGGCTGATGGAAGACCTGACGGTTCGCTGTTCAAGGTTGAATTGCGCAGCGGATGGAGATGAGGTGGCAGATAGGCGCGGATTATTCGCGCTGACGCCGCACTATCCTCTGGGAAATCCACCTTGATTAAGCAGTCAGTGATTTTTCGTAGTCAACCTCAGCCCTGAGGCAATCTACTTGTGCTGAAACTCGGCAGTACCCAACAACAGACCGATCATCTGTGCAAGGCGACGGTTGACCGGCGGGTTTTGCAAATTCGCCGGCACCGCTTGCGGTCGGCCTGCATCCATCGCCACAGGGCGCGGTTGACCCGCCGGTTGCGGTTTCTCTTCAAGCCCCGCGCGAACTGCGGCACGACTTTGGGTAGATAACTCGGTGTGCGTAATAAGCGCCGAAAGTTGCGTCATCAACCCATCCGCATCACTCATCACTGAATCCGTTACGAGTTTCGTTGCGTCATAACGAGTGCCGGGAATTTGATTATTCGCCAGCGCCAAACCGAAGTTCATGCGATTGAGAAACACGCCGGTGTTGGCCCACTCGGAAGACGCTTCTTTGTAACCGGTCGGCGCGGGTTGTTGATAGAGCGGTTCGCCCATGCGTCGCACCCAATCATGCAAGGCTGGAGCGCCGTTGGTGTCGGCGTCCAGAGCCCGCAAGGCTGAGGCGACCAGTTCAAGCGGGGATTTCAGTTTCGCGCGAAACGTCGCCGGGGAATTAAATTCGGGCGACGTGAAAATGGCTCTCAGCGTCTCTTTGATGTCGCCATCGGTTTTCAGAAAAACCCGCGCGACGCGCTCGACAAGCAGCGGCGGCGGCGTATCGGCAACAAATCGCTGGCAGAGTTTATTGGCAATAAAGCGCGCCGTCGAAGGGTGTCTTGAAAGAATCTCAATCACCTTGAGGCCGTCACTGAGGCCGCCGCCTGCGGCAATCGGCACGCCTAACACCGTTTTATTGCCGGCGTCATGCATCCAGTTGCGATAAATAAATCCGCCGCCTTGATACGGGCGGTCAATCGTCCAACCGGTAAAGCAGCGGGCGACTTCCTGGACATCCTTTTGCGTATAGCCGCCATCAACGCCCAGCGTGTGCAGTTCCATCAATTCACGCGCATAGTTTTCATTGATGCCGGGTTTGCGCGGTGGCGGCGGTGGTGGTTTTGGAGTTTGCGGGTTGGGATTTGCCGGCGGTTGCGGATTCGTTACCGACGGATTCGTTGCCGGCAGATTCGTTGTTGGGCGCTGATTATCATTTTTCTGAATTTCGGATTTCTGATTAGTCGCCGCTTGCGCCTCGCGCGTCATTTCCTGTTGTGGCGCAGAACCGGCTCCCGGAGCCGAATTCGGGGTTTGCGGCGGGCGCTGTTGGGGCGGGCGTAGCGGTTGCGGCGGGCGCGGTTGTTTGGCTTCAGGCGAAGCCGAAAGCCAGTTATCAAGATAGAACATCATGGCCGGGCTTTGAGCCGTTGCCAAAAGCAGGTCGCGGAATTTGCCAAGCGCATGCGGACGAATGGCGTCGCGTTCATAACCGGTCACCATCCATTGCACGGCATCTTTTTGAGCAAAAACATTGAAATGATTGAACCAGAAATCGGTCATGACCTCTTCGAGTTGCCGGTTGCTGGCGACGGCGCGCACGAGTTTTTGTTGTACCAGCTCGCCGTAAATCTGTTGCGGGCGGCCGAAGATGGCTTGCTGAGGGTTTTGTTTATAGCGTTCATCGGCAATCGGCGGCGGCGGATAAAATTGATAGAGGTCGGGTTGCGCCATCTGCACGGTCGGCAACACCGCCAGCCGCTTGTGTAAATCACTGTCGTCAATGGTTTCGGGATGGAGCTGCTCGTCTAAGTATTTATCCAGGCCAATGCGTCTGACGGCTTCAAGATCGCCGGGCCGCGCGCCAAAGGTGACGCGACTCAGCAAATGTAAAATCTTTTGCTCTTCGGTAAGCCTGGCCGGACGCGTCTTGCTCGCCGCCATGACCGCCGGTAACAAGGGCTCGGCGCTGCCCAGCGTACGGGTCGCATTGATTGTGCGTGAGCGCGGCGCTATCTCGACGACGATGAACGCTTGCGGCAAAGGAATTGGCAGTTGCAAATTGGCGCGCCCGACTTTCGCCTTCTGCTCTTCGGTTAAAAACGCCAGGACTTCATCGCGAAATGCGCTCTGCTCTTTCTGCACGTCGTTGATGAGTTGTTGCGAGAACGGCGTCTTGCGGGCGCGCCCCTGCAACTCAACAACCTGCGGGATATGTTTCATAAAGGTCTGGCGCAATTGCATCGCTTGTTCGGCGCTGAGCGCCAGCGTATCGCCAATCCGTTTAAGGAAGGGTTCGAAGGCCGGGTCTATTTGTTGCGCAAACAAATTCATCGGCGCCAAAAGAAACGCCAAGAGAAGAATGCAACTCAGTAGTCGAGTGGGTGATTTCATAACGACTCCTTTAACGCAAAAAACCAGTTTGGGGAGAAGTTGCCAGACCGGCAGTGAAGACTCTGTTACAGGAAACCCTTTGGCGCCGGAAAGCTTTGCTTATCCTAAAGCTTTGCTTATCCTGCAGAAAGATTTCCTGGTCCCGGATAGAGTATTCAACCTGGCCCGCACAGACAGGTTTATGTTCGCACGCTGACGACGAATTGTCACCTGTCAGGTGGCGGTTGCCAACCGGTTGGCAACCGGCGA
>JBIOWC010000392.1:0-2296 GCA_044868105.1 Blastocatellia bacterium | reverse complement strand
CGCCTTTGGTTTGAATGGCGCCCTGATCTTGTGAGCGGTGGAGGCTACGACCTTGCATCGCCATTTCGTAATAACTGCGACCGAATAACGAGTCGAATTCGCCAGTGTTGATGGAAATAATGCCCTTCTCTTTTGAGGGTTCATTACGCGGCTGTTGAAATCCGCCTGAGCGAATGAAAAGTTTTTTTGCTTGCCAGGGCTTTAAGCCTTCAGCCAGTTGTTCAGGAAATTTTGTTGGGTCGGCCGCTAAGCGGTAAGCAATCGGCGTGAGATAACCCGATGCCTGATGATGTCCGTGTCCATCACTTGATGTGCCAGTAAAGACCGGGATAATGACCAGCGGTCTAAACGTCCGAATCGCACGAACCATATCACGCAATAACTCTTCCTGATTCCATTTGCTCAAGGCCTCTTCGCGGGATTTGCTGAATCCGAAATCAAATGCGCGAGTAAAGAATTGCTGTGCGCCGTCAATCCGTCGAGCCGCCAATAATTCTTCGGTGCGAATCACTCCAAGCGCTTCATAGAGTTCCGACCCAATTAAATTTTGTCCGCCGTCGCCACGCGTGAGGGCCAGATAGGCGGTGCGCGCTTGTCTGCCGCGAGCAAAATAGGCGAGCAAGCCGCTGTCTTCATCGTCCGGATGCGCTCCTGTATGCAGAACGCTTGCGATAGTGCCAAGTTTGCGAATGGCTTCACCAAAGGCAACGGCGTCCGGTCTTGATGAATTTGCCGTGGCAACCGAAGTAGGAAAAGGATGGGACAGACTGAGGAAGACGAATAGTACAGAAAGTAAACTAGCAATGGCTCGGTGATAAGAGAGGCGTTGGAAATTCACTTCAAGATTCTCCTTTGTGATTGAGAATAATTGGAAGAGAAGCGGTATTTCAATATTGCTTGGGTTAATCGGCTGGGACTTGTTCTTCAACCAATTTTTCAAACGGGTATTCTTTACGTTTGTATGAGCGAAAGAAATAGATTGCCAGGCCCACGATAATCAAGACCGCTGCATATTTTAATTCCTTTTGAAAATTCGGTCTGGAAATTAATACATAAGCAAAACCGAAAAAGGCGAACAGAGCGGGCAACGGGTAAAGCCACATACGAAAGGGTCTGGGTAAATCCGGTTGGCGAACTCTGAGGACAATCACGCCGATGGTTTGCGCAAGAAATTGCACCAGTATACGAATGACCACAAGTGCAGCAATAACATCTGCAAGTCTCAAGGTACAAAATGCTGTTGCAACTCCGCCCATGATTAGTAGTGAAATGTAAGGAAATTTATGTTTGGGGTGCACACGACTGAAGATTTTAAAATAGTTACCATCCAAGGCTGCTGTGTAAGGGACTCTTGAGTAACCAAGTAGCAATGAAAATACTGAAGCAAATGCAGTCCACATAATCAAAACGGTTGCGGTTATTCCTGCCCACTTACCGTAGAGTCGTTCCATAAAGACCGAAATAATATACCGTCGCGCATCAAGATTTTCCGGTTTAGCGGTATCCGCGAGTTCTCGCCAATCAATTACACCAAGTATGCTGATATTCATCACGATATAGATTGCCGCAACCGCCAGGATGGAGTAAATCACAGCGCGTGGGATGGTATATCCTGGGTTTTTAACTTCTCCGCCAAAGAAGCAGACATTGTAATACCCCCAATAATCATAAACGGCAACCAGCATGGCGGCCCCCAGTCCCGTGAAAAACGCTGGTGACAACTTAAAGGCATCAGGCGGAAAGTCAAATGCGCGGGCGCTATCGAAATGCGTTACGCCCGCAAAAATTACCCAAATTACCGTTAGAATCACGCCGCCCCAAAGCAAGTATGACAAACGGCTAATGACGGTGATTCTGCGATAGAGTAAAAAAACCGCAATCAAGCAAGTGGCCATTGCCACAAAGGTACCGGTCGTAATTAAAAAGCTGGCGGATAAAGAACCAAGCAGCGGAAGTTCGAATTTGGCTTCCTTGGCAACGAAGGTGTCGCCTAAAGAGGGCACAATATAACTGGCGTACTGTGAAAGCCCAATGCAACCGGAAGCAATAGAGAGCGGAGCGCTGAACGTCAGTTGCCAGATAAACAAGAATGACATCAACCGCCCCAGTTTATTGGCTCCATAGATTTCGCGTAAATAACGGTAAGACCCACCGGAACCAGGAAGCGCCGCGCCCAATTCTGCCCATACCAAACCATCGCACATAACCAACACGGCTCCGAATATCCAACCGAGCATCGCTTGAGGCCCTTGCATCGCCGCAATGATCAACGGGATGGTGATGAACGGACCTACGC
>JBIOWC010000391.1:0-15815 GCA_044868105.1 Blastocatellia bacterium | reverse complement strand
GGCAGAGATGGGCCCACGCGAGTATGCAAGTAAATATTGGGAGATGGATGTTCCGATAATTGATGACGATAATAACTTCGTCAAATACGAGAAGGTGGAGTTCAACAAATACCGATTGCATATGGGGTGGTCGGCAAACCCTGTAGTTTATCCTCCCGGCCTGATGGATTTTTTGAGCGCTATTGATACCTATGCCGCAAAGCTTTTCAAACAGGAAAAACCTATTCAATTACAGGTGAAGAACGTTTGGGGCGATAAGCATTACATTAGTATCTCTACGATGGCAATGTTTAAAAAATTGCATCCGCGACCGGCGGCGGCCTTTTCCGGCAAAGGCTCGCCTGAAGATGTTCAACTCACCTTGCAACTGGCGGCTCGTTGTGGCATTGCAACCAAGGGTTTGCAGCAATATTGCAATGAAAAGGTCGATACCTACGCACGGCTAGGGCTAGATTGTAACGGTTTTGTCGGCAATTACCTTCAATATAGAAGCGATGCGACAAAATGGAGCCCTGATGGGCCTAAAAACCCGATTGCGTCTACTGGGATAAAAGCTATTGTTGAAAGTTTTGGCACGAAACCGGTCACCAAGGTAGATGAGATGATCAACAGTCGGGTTTTTGTATTGGGCCTGGTTGATGACACTGGGACAGTCATCAATCAGTTCAGCAGCTCAGGAGGAGTTGGTCATATTGTGATCACTGAAGCCATCAATTGGGGAACCAAAGCCGTCTATCCGCCGGTGCCGAAACAATATCTAAATGGCCGGTATTTGCACTATTCGACTATTGAATCAACTCCAGGGGTTGGCTTGTCTGCGGGGATTTACGGGATATTGAACATCACCAAATACGGCGTGGCTACGGTCTGGCGTGGCAATGTGAATAAACAGATGAACGTAAAAATTTATCCATTACTCTAACGTCCGGATTGCCACAGGAAAAAGGCGTGGCGGGGAAGGTGTGAGATGTCAATCGGAGAAGCCATACGCAAGGGATACTATCAAGCGACCGGCGCGCGAATCATCCAGGTGCGCCTGACCGAATATTTTCCCAAGAACACGAAGATGGAAGGCGGACTTTATGACCATAAAGGACATCCGCTCAACACGCTTGACGATTACCTGGATGGCAAGGTGGGCTGGGTCAGTTTAGCGCGTGATTATTTAGGCGGGCCTCCGGCGAATGCCTGGGAATTTAAAACCTATGGTTACAAAGTGCATATGCCTGAAATCTGCGCCAAACTGGGTGTTCAATATATTGATTTTCGTTTGGTGGATACTGGCGGACATTTTTACGGCAAAGACAAAGTGGTGCAGGTATCGGGGTACGAACCCATTGATGTATGCCGCAGTGTAAAATTGCGTTACGCGAGTATCGGTTCAACCTTAACCTATCTGGTTCCCGTCGGTGTTTCGATGACCGTTCCTTAAATGACGATGAGCCGCTTAAATTAACTGATTCAATTTAACCACAGGGAATTTTAGGAATTTATTGATTGACGGTTCGATTGATGAATTCCGATAGCCGCAGCCAATCTTGCTCAGCCTGTGCCAGACCACTCAAATTTGTGTTGCAATCAATTTGCAAAGCTTGGAATAATTCCTACACCTCGTGCAGCAATTTACCGTTTAGGAGTTATTCGCGTGCGAACAACCAAACTCATCTTATTAACCTGTCTCATCGGCTCACTGGGTCTGCTACCGTTAAGTTCACTCGGACAATCGGGCAAAAGCGGCGTGTCTGGTCGTCGCACGGAAACCTTGAATGTGATTGTTCACGCGCCCGAAGGCAAAGCCATCTCAAAAGAAGATTTTGAACTCTATGACCAGGGCATCCCGCAAGAGGTGGATACCTTTTACAAAGTGGATGCCGGTTCGCGTATTGTCTTAATGGTTGATAACAGCGAAAGCCTTAGAGTTGAAAATGAGGTTTTGCAAAAATGCGTTGCTTCGTTAATTAATGAACTCTATGAAGACGACCAGATGATGGTCATCGGCTATAACGAAGAAGCGAATATTATCGAAGATATGACCGGTGAATTAAAAAAACTGCAGGCCAGCGTCGCGACCATCAAACGTAAAGGTTTCCCCAACCTCTTCGACGCTTTGATAGCGGTTGCTGATGCGTTGGAACATCAGGCGAAGACCGGCGTGGAAAAGCGCGCGATTATTTTAGTCAGCGATGGGTATGACAGTGAAAGTAAAACAAAATTTGATGAGGCCTTAAAAACCTTGCAGGAAGCCAATATTGTGCTCTATGTCTTGAAAGTCGCCGATCGCACACGCGGCGCCTTATTGCGCGATAAACCTAAACCGCCAATGGTTCTCGAAAAATTGACCGGCGGAACTGGCGGCACGATTTTTCCGATTGATAAAAACGAAGACGCTTCAAAAGTCATAGCCGATGATTTACGAAAAAACTGGTATCGGTTGACCTACAGCCCGGTCGGCGTAAACACCCTCAATGAGCGTCGGCTTTTAGTCATGACTCACGAGAAAAATGTGCAACTCAAAATTAAAGATTCACATCCGGGCAAGTATAAATAGTTATTCGTCCGTAGTGTTTAAGCTGTAGATTTTTCAGGTGGCAGTTTTGAAATTTCGGTTGTTAATCGCATTTCTTGGTCTTTACTCGGAGAGCCTCTTTGAACAAATCAACCAAGCTGCACCTCACTCTGCTCATCGGGTTTATCCTCGCTTTAGTCTGGTCAGCGGTTAAACCGCACGACTATTTCACCTGGATATTAGAAGTCTTTCCAGCAATTATCGGCGTCGCGGTGTTGCTCGCCATCTACCAGCGATTTCGATTCAGCAATCTGGTTTACCTGCTGATTTTTATTCACTGTCTGATATTGATTGTCGGCGGTCATTACACCTATGCGGAAGTGCCGCTCTTTAACTGGTTGCGTGACGCGCTGCATTCCGGGCGAAACAATTACGACAAAGTTGGACATTTCGCGCAAGGATTTATACCGGCGATGATTGCCCGCGAGATTTTGATTCGCCGGCAAGTTGTCAATGGTCGTGGCTGGTTATTTTTTCTGGTGACGACAATTTGTTTAAGTATCAGCGCCTTTTATGAATTTATTGAATGGTGGGTAGCCATTTTGTCAGGCAGCGCCGGCGATTCTTTTTTAGGAACTCAAGGCTATATCTGGGATACGCAAAGCGATATGTTCCTTGCCCTCATCGGCGCACTCCTCGCCCAACTGTTATTGAATAAATTGCACGATGGTTCAATAAAAGAAGTGTTATCTTCAAAATAGATTCCCTTCAGGAATCAACTAGCTTTCTAGAGGCAAAGAGAAATTCCCTGTTTCATCTCAGGCCTATTCAATTATCGCAATCAAAGTGAATTGCCCGCCGCCGCAAGCTAAAGATTAATTTTCGGATTGGACTGAAAAGGCGAAAAAGAGCGGATGGCTTTCTTATCAATTCAATCCGTCTTCTTCACCCAATCCGAAGATAACCGCAGTCTTTGATAACCTGGACATTTTCTTGTTGATAATTCAAAAACGGTTCACTATTCAGGTTTCTTGGCGCGTGTGTACTCAGGAACCGTTTGCCCTTTGGCTGAATATTCGATCAGTTTTTCCAATCGTTTGATGCGCGTCTCTTCACGTTTGGCGCTAACCACCCACCAGTTTACTGTTTTACGATACCAGGCGGATTGTGACGCGTAAAAATCCCAGGCTTTACGATTTGCTTTTAATTTATTCGCCTCCTGTTCAGGAAGGTCAGCGCTGCGCTGTTCATAAGAATAGATGCCCGATTTATTCTCTGTTCGTAATTGGAACGCTGCCGCTCCGGCCGGAGTCATCAACCCCTGCCCGGTTAATTCTTCGACGCGGGCAATGTTAATGGCGCTCCAGGTGCTTCGCGGCCTTCTCGGGGTAAAGCGAATCGTATAGCTTTCCGTGTCCAGGCTTTTTCGCAGGCCATCAATCCAACCGAAACAGAGAGCCTGGTCTACAGCTTCCGGCCAGGTGATGCTGGTCTTCCCGGTGCCTTTTTTGTAAAAACCGACCCACAGTTCCGTAGCCCCGGAGTAATGGGTTTCTAACCATTTGCGAAAATCATTCGGCGTTTTGAAAAATTTGATTTTCATGCGAATACAAAATTGATCAACGCACTGGTTGAAATAGCGGCTCGGCTTCTTTTTCCTTGCTTGCCTGGTAACCAACTGCATTGCGGTGCGAGATGGCGAGTAAAATGCCAAGCATGGTAAATGAAGTGATTAATGACCAGCCACCGTGACTGACGAATGGCAAGGTGATGCCGGTCATCGGTAATAGCCTGAGCACGCCACCGATGTTCACAATCGCCTGAAATGCGACAAATGACGTTAAACCGGCGGCGAGCAATTTGGTGAACATATCAGTTGCGCCGATGCTGATGGCCGTGCCGCCGAAGACAAAAACAGCAAGCGCCAGGAGCACCGCCAGACTGCCAATGAGTCCGGTCTCTTCGGCGATTGCCGTATAAATAAAATCGGAATCCGATACCGGTACGGTTTCGGGATAACCTAATCCTAACCCTTCGCCGGTCACGCCGCCTTCGTTCAAGCCAAACAGCCCTTGCGACAGTTGCAACGTCTTATCGCGCCAAGCCTCTTTATTGAGCCTGACCATCTCTTCCGTATCGTTGGGGTCGAGCGTCACTTTCTTGAGCTTTACATATTTATCGAAATCTTTTTTCCACCAGGCGGTATCGGGCGCCGGCGGATTCCACATATCTGTCCAGACATGAAAACGAAATTGCACATAACTCGGAATTCCGAACCCCGTCGTGATTTTCGACACCCCAACCGAAAGAATGAAAATAGCAATAACCAGACCGATGGCATAAAGCAATTTCGCCTGGTTGCGAACGGCAATGATATAGAGCATTAAAAATACGCCGAAAAAGACCAGTAGTTGCCCGAAGTCATGTAACAGGAAAAACGGAATCACCGGCATTGCCGCGATGATGATAAACGGAATGAGGTATCTGGCCGTTGGCAACCCCCATTGCGTTCTGCGCAGATGGCGATAAGTGTCCGCCAGAATTCCCGCATAACTTAACAGGAAGAGAATCTTCACCGCTTCCCAAGGGGTTTGCCCGAATAGTTTGCCATTGTCCCCCCAGATTAACACCATTACCGAGAGCGTGAGCATCACCACGCCGGTCGCCAATCCAATGATTAACGAATGGCTCTGAAACCACAACAACCACTTATCATCTTTGAAAACCCGATAGGCGAGAACCAGGGTCAACAGAGCAAAGAGTGGAATGTAGGTATCCGTAGATTTCAGCACGTATCCTAAGCCATAGGTTTTATCTTCTTTATCATCCAGATTCGCAGGGTCTTTCGGAACGGCATCTTTATTGCCGAACATAAACGCTTTTTTATCGTCATCATAGGCCGTTTGAATATTGAGCAAGCGAACCGCCTGGGCTTTCTCGCGACGTTCTGCCGATTTGGTGATGCCGCGCGCCCCATATTCGGGGTCAGCAAATAAACGAAACTGCATCAACGTCCCGAGGGCAAATAGAAACACCGCAGCCGTAAGCAGCATCATCTCGCCGCGAAACTTCTGTTTGCGGGTGAGCCAGAAAAGGATGGCGAAAACCGGAACCAGCAAGAGCAAATCCCGAAGCGCAACCATTGTGCTGGCATTATAGCCGCGCAAATCGCCCGACCAGATGATGGCCAGATATCCGGCGGCGCAGAGCGCAAAAATCACTGCCAGTAAGAGCAGATGCAGCGTTGGACTTGTACGTTTGAATTTTGCTGGTTTGTTTTCCATTCCCCTTACACCCCGCTATGACGCCTCATTTCTGAATGCGCCGACATCCACGCTCCCAATGAACCTGGTTGCGATCAAGCTACCTCATAAGGACTGTAAAAATTTAATGAGTTGCTGCCGCTTTACGTCGGTTAACTGTTTATAGGCTTCAATCACTAACGATGCTTCGCCGCCATGTTTTCGTATGGCTTCTTCGATACTGCTGGCGCTGCCATCGTGCAAAAGCGACAGGCTTTCGCTCAGTCGATCGAGGCGGGTTCCCATTCCCCAGAGCGGCGCCGTGCGAATTTTATTTCTTGATGTCGGATGATTGGTTTCAACAATGCCGTCGCCGGTTCCGACATCGTGCAACAGAAAATCGCTATACGGGCGAATCAATTTATTGCCTAAGGCTTCGGATACTTTGAATGTGCCACCGTTGAGCATTGTCCCAACCGGCGCGGTTTTCATACTGGGAATATGACAAATCGAACAACCCACGCTGTCAAAGATTTTTTGACCCTCAAGCGCATCTTTATCCTTCGCCCGTTGCGCTAACGATTCAGGAGTTTTGGTGGCGCGAATGAAATTGGCGATGAGTTCAACTCGCGCCTCGTCAACCTCCGGGTCGCGAGCTTTATCGAATTTGGCTACCGATTTTCCGTTCGAGGTATTTTCATTCGGCAAGAACGGGCTGGTGATGCCGATCTCATTCAAAAGGGCTTCGGCAACAAAAGAGACCAGGCTGGCATGGGTGTTCTTCCAACCGAAACGTCCCACGCGAGTTTTGCCCGGTGATTCAAAAACCGGAACCTCTATGGCTTCGCCGGCTATCTTTCCATCGGTCATTTTGCCTTGTTGAGTGGCAAAGCCGCGAATCGTGTTGTCATCAAGCGCTTCAATGAAGCCATCGCCGAGTGCGCTGGTCGGCATTCGATGGGTTATGACGTTGAATTCGGGCAAGCGGGTCTCTCTCAGTTGCGGTGGCAACGCATTGCTTTGAATCACCATTCCGCCGGTGTGCGGAATAAAATTTTTGCCATCGAATTTTCCGGCGCGGGTGACCAAAATCAAACCCGAACCGCCGATTGCAGGGAACTGATGACAACGCGTACAACTTTCACCGTTGAAAACCGGACCCAGACCCTCTCGATCAATGAAGTGTTTGCGAAACGCGCCTGAACCTTGATTGAAAATTTCCTGCGATACAAACCCGTTGGTATGATCATCGTAACCCGCCGGGGCTTCGGTTGCGGCTTTCATCGCGGCCTCGTTTGTTTGCGGGATAGCTAAAGATGAACTGAGCCACAGGAAAGCGACCAATGATAAAAGTAAAGTAGATAACATCAGGTTCTTCATTTCAATCAATTTGGGTCATCAATCGCGCTACCGATTGGCCTTTTTAGTCTGCGCTAACGGTTGATTTTGAACCCCGGAACGAACGTAACCGAGGGTCTGAGCTTTTTCGATTAACTTTGCCGCAATCGGAGCCGCAGCCTTGGCGCCTTGCCCGCCGTTTTCGACGAGCACCGCAAATGCGATTTGCGGATTATCGGCAGGAGCAAAGCCAATAAACCATGAATCTGTCCATCCTTCATGCCGGTAATGTTCTTTGCCTTCGTTGTCTTTATAAACAACAGGTTTGCCAGTTGTGGGGTTATAAACCAGGACATCGCGGTCGGCGGTTCCGGTTTTGCCGCCCGCTGTGAAGCGCCCGGCATATTTGGCGAAGGCTCCTTGCGCGGTGCCCGATTGCACAACCAGTTTCATGAGGTCGCGCAATTTTGCAGCCGATTGCGGTTTGATAAATTCGGTAATCTCTTTACGCTTGCTTTCGACTTCAAAAGTCGGCGCAATATATTTACCGTCGGCGCTTGCGGCCGTCGCCGCGATTACGGCCATCTCCATCACCGTCAAATCCGTAAAGCCCTGACCGATGGCTTGCAACGCCACATCGTAATCGGTTGCTTTGCTTGAAAGATTCATTTTGTGAACCGGCGGCGCAAAAATATAGTTGAAATCCTCTGCGTTGCCGTGTTCGCTGCTCCACAAATCGGTTGCCCGGCGTGTATTGTCATCCGGCGACACCACGAAGTGGAGCTTCTTGGCATAAGTCGCAAGACGTTCACGCCCGATTTTCAAACCCAACTGCGCGAAATATTGATTGCAAGAATGCTTGAAGGCGTCCGTGAGGCCGATTGTCCCATGCACCTCGCCGCGATAATCTTGAATCGCTCGCCCAGCGCCCGGTGGCGTATAGCCTTCACTTCTGCAAGTAAATTTTTCTTCTGTGATCCCCAGGTCAATCGCCACGGCTGCAATAAAGGTTTTGAAGGTTGAACCGGGGCGGTAGTAAAAAGCCGAACCTCCGGTAACCACCGTGCCAAGCGCGCGATTGACCATTGGACTCAACGCTTGCGCGTCTTCAACCTGTTCGGTGAGCTTCGGCCAGGCTTTTTCATCTTCGATAATGTGCGGGTCGAAGGTCGGCGCGGAGGCCATGGCTAAGACCTCGCTATTGGGCAGCAATAAAACAACGGCTGCCGAAGCCTGCCTGGTTTCCTGTAGCAAATTGTAGGCTTCGCGCTGTAAGCTTGAATCAATTGAAACCTTCAAATCTTTGCCAACCGGCGTGGGCGATTGCACTTGATTCATAAAACTGGTTGGCGCGGTCAGCCAATCCCGATAAGCGTTTTCCATTCCGCCCGAACCCAAAATAAAATCGGAAAAGCCGGTCAGATGAACCGCTGCGCCGCCTAACGGATACTCGCGAACAATCACTCCGTTATCCGAACGATAGCGAATCAGCGCGTTTTCTAGTTTTCCGGTTCGGTCCATTACCCAACCTTTCAATCCACTTTCCGCCAGACGACGATTGCGTTGGTCATATTTTTTTGCCTGCACAAATTCCGGTTGGGTATCGGCGCGAAAAGCCCAATAGGAATGAAATCCTAAAATCGCCACCATCATCAGAATAAAAAAGACGCGTAAGACGCGAAGCCAACGGTTTGTCGCTGTCGGTCCAAAATCTTTTATCTCGTCGCTTTCAGTTTCTTTGACTGGCGGATTGCGATGTTTCCATGCCGAAAGCATCAAAAGCGCAGTCAGCAAGAGAGCTACCAAAATGAAAATGATGGTAAGGATTTTAGGAATCAACATAGATTTTTGCTCGAAAATTAGTTAGCAGTTCGACGGTTTTCATTACGCATTTTCAAAGCGGTTTGTTTAAGCGATTTCCTTGACCGTAAGTTCAATGTCGCCGACTAAAATCGCATCGCCCTTTTTCAAAGTAGAGATTTCGTTCGGATTTAAGAAACGGGTATTAACGGCAGTGCCATTGGCGCTCTCTAAATCCGTGATAATAACCTGCCCGTCGCCGCGCAGAGAAATCGAACAATGTTGCCGCGAAACGCTCGCGTCATCTATACGCAAACGATTGCCCGCCGCGCGCCCAATGCTGAGCGGTGCGCCACCGGCTTTCAATTCAAAATCAAAGTCCTGTCCGTCTACTCTTTGAAGGTAGAGTTGACACTGCCCGGCAAGTTTTTTCTTCTCTTCGCCTGCTTGATTCGTATTGCCGCGAGGCGCAATTAAATCGTTGGCCAAGGCTTGCAACTCTTTCTCGTCGAAGGCGGTTTTGACGGCTACCGATTTTTCAAAAAAATCGCGAACCAGAACGACGCCCATCCGACCCTGTGTTTCATACCGACGATTGGTGATGTATTCAAATGCGGTCGCTTTCAATTCACCAACGAGAGTTTCGGCATATTTGAGATTTAAGCGCGGCGCGCGTTCATAAGGAATCAGAATTTTTAAGCAATGCGGGGCAATTCGTTTTGTGCCCTTGGCATCAGGTTTCAAATTCGCGTCTATGGCGCGCTCAAGTTTGCTTATCAGGTCGCTCATTTCACGTTGGCTGAAAATGGCATCTTTGCCTGATGATAACCTCTCATCAACCTTTGAGCCGAGGCGTTCAAAGACACGTCGAGCAAGGTTTTCGGCCTTATCAAATATGGTTTCGTCAGCCATGTCGTTCAAAATAATAATCCACTTCCTCTCACGAAGTACATACGCAAGACAAGCTGTGAAGTTGCACCGCACCTTTGAACGCCAGCTTCCTCGGCTTCCGACCGATAGACAATTCACAATAGGCGTTCAATCAACCATCATGCGCCAAATCATAATAATATGGTGAGACGTTTCGCGAGATGGTCGTGACCTATATCATATGATGCGCTTTGATAGCCCGCGAAGCAGGCGCCAGCCTAACGCCACGGGTGTGCGCCCGTGGATAGAAGCCCCGCCAAGTGGGTAGCTCGCGAAGCTGGCGATAGAAGACGCGGAATCGGCTGCTGGAGCCCATTTCACGGGCTTGAACCTTGAAGCGCTAGGCCCTGACGCCCTGGGCCTTAGGCTGTTACCTGCTTCGCAGGTTCTCTCACACCACAACAACTTTAGGACATTACCCGCGAGATGCCTGGCGGAAAACTCTTAGACGACGCTTCATTGATAAATGTACGGTGTCAGCCTGGACAATAGCCTTATATAATTTGAGCGATGAGCGCTAATACGTTGAGGCAAAGAGTTCAGGAAAGGATTCAAGACTGGAATATCACTATCCAGGATACTCTGGAGACGCAGAGTTCTTTTTTAGCATTTGGCATACGTGCCAATCAGCCTGTGGTTCTGAAAGTCATTCGACAACCGGGAGACGAATGGCATTGCGGCAAGGTATTACAGGCCTTCGATGGAAAGGGTATGGTTCGGGCTTATCAATACGTAGATGGTGCAGTATTGCTCGAAAGATTAAGACCCGGAACTTCGCTTGCGACCATGTCCTTAAACGGTCTGGATGAAGAAGCAACAGTAATCATCGCTGAGGTGATCAAGCGCCTCAAACCTCTACCAGCATCGCTAAATGAATTCATTACTAATGAATTCGTTACGGTAGCCGATTGGGGAAAGGGATTTTCGCGTTACCTTGCCAGCCGAGACCGGCAAATTTCACGACAACTGGTTGAGCGCGGCGAACGCCTTTATACAGAGCTTTGCGCAACACAACAAAGCCCAAGGCTTTTGCATGGCGACCTTCAGCATTACAACATTCTGTTAGATTCCCAACGCGGATGGACAGCCATTGATCCCAAGGGCGTGGTTGGTGAAATCGAGTATGAAATTGGCGCCAGTCTGCGAAATCCGTATGAAAAACCAGACTTGTTCGCCTCCGCGCAAATCGTTGAAAGACGGTTGAAGATTTATGAAAAGCGCCTGACGATTGATTACCACCGGGCACTCCGGTGGGGATATGCGCAGGCAATCCTTTCGGCGATTTGGGGAGTTGAAGATGGTTTTACGGTAGACGAGCAGAATCAGGCCTTGCGCCTGGCTAAGGCCATTGAACCGCTGGTGGTATAAATAGAAAACCTCAGCATCAACCTCCGGCTTTAAGGTTGGCTGTCGCCGATTTCAGTCGGCGTCGGTGCCGTTTCACAGGCTCAATCTTCTGCCCGGTCGCTTATTTTTCCAGAGTCGAAGTTAGCAAATGCCCGCTGCCGCTGCCGCCGTAATTCAGGTATAAAGTTCCCTGATGACCTTTGATGCCTTCGGCTCTTGCGCGTTCAATCTCAAGCTGCAACTCCATCTTCTTAATCGTGAAGGCGGCGGGGTTGGCATAGGTCTGGGCTTCAAGCAACTTTCTTTCATTATCAATCTTGGCGGCCTCATAAGCCGCTTGACTTGCTTCCTTGGCCTTCTGGTTGGCGACCACAGCAGACGCCGCTTGTTCGATTCGGTCATCAAGAAAATCAGGATTTCCGAGTTGGACCGAATCAACGCGAACAAAAAGTTGTCTTTCTACTTGCGCCTTAATGGACTCATAAAGCTTCTTTTGTATCGCCTCTTGATTGGCGTAAATATCATAAGCACCATACTCGGCAAATCCATTTCGGGCTTCGGTCTGGATAATGCCCGCCAATATTTCATCCCGACGCTTATGTCGTTCGTCCTCGCTCATCCCAAAGGCGCGAAGGTAATTGGCAACCGCTTCCGTTGAACCGTCTGTCGCGCCGGTGACCGCCACCTCAACCTGTAGGGCGGCGTTGTCCTTCGAAGTGACCTTGGCGGTGGCTTTGCCGGTAAATGATTTGATGTTAATTTCGTAGGTGTCCCACCCCGGACTCATTAACAGAACGAATCCGTCTTCTGGCGAAATAATGCGTTCAATCTTCCCCCATTTGAGTGCCGCAATACGCGTTCCTTCCGTTGCATAAACCACACCCTTGGCGCACCAGATGGCGATGAACATTAGCATTGCGAAAATCGCGATGCTGATAAAGATTTTTCCTTTCTTCATTCATTCCTCCTATTTGATGGTGCCCAGACGTTAAGGTAGTTGGAGTCTGACTTCAGGAGGTGGACTTTTTGAGCACAAGGCAAAGATTTTGATGCGGTATCAACACGGAGCTACCATCTCACCGCCGCACCGCTTTCATGAACAGGAGTTCGTGGATTATACTCAGCCGTTATGCCCGACGAGATCAGCATCAGAGAGTGCGTTTCTACAGATGATTTTCAGCAGTGCATTGCGCTGGAACGCGCCATATTCAACGACGACGACATAGATATTATGCCGATTCGTTTATATATGATTTCTAAAAACTGCAATGCTCCGACCTTTGGCGCTTTCAATGCCGAAGGAACACTTTTGGGATTCGTGCATACGTCAATCGCGCTACTTGATGGGAAGGTGGTTTATCATTCGCATCTCGCAGGGGTTGTCGAAGCAATGCGCCACCGAGACATCGGCTACCGCTTGAAACTTGCGCAACGCGAACACGCCTTAGTTGCAGGGGTGCCGCTGATTATCTGGTCGTTCGACCCCTTACAATCACGCAACGCGCATTTCAATATCAACAAACTCGGAGCCATTATCCGCAGCTATAAAATCAACTATTATGGCGAAGGTATCTCTACGGTCTTTGATGCACATTTGCCCTCAGACCGCGTGATTGCCGAATGGTGGGTGGGTTCACCGCACGTCGAACAGGTCTTGGCGGGCAAGCGTCCGACACCCGAACCCCTTACCGGCAGGGTTACGATTCCTGACAGTATTGATGAAATCCGTGCCCATTCTCTTGATGAGCATATCGGTTGGCGATTGCAAGTCCGTGATGAATTTTTAAATGCCTTGGAGCCGGGAAATATTGTTTGCGGTTTTACGAGAGAAGTAGAAAGAAAATCGAGTGTTTATTTATTTGGACGTGACGCAGAGCAATTTCGCTACACGGCATATAAGTAGAGGAACATTATGCAACTAGAAAAAATTGACCTAAGGGAAATCCATCTGCAACTCATTCATCCGTTTGAAACCAGTTTTGGCATCACCACGCATCGGCGTATTTTGATTATTCGCGCTTTCGATAAATCGGGAGCCATTGGTTACGGAGAATGTACCGCGCCCGAAGACCCATTCTTTAATCACGAAACCATCGAAAGCGCCTGGCATATCATCACTGAATTTGTTCCGCCGCTTCTAGCCTCTGCGAACCTTGAACGCGCCGAACAAGTCAACCCGGCGCTGGAACGCATTCGCGGCAATCGCATGGCTAAAGGCGGTGTCGAATGCGCCATCTGGGATTTGGAAGCCCGGCTTGCCGGAAAACCGCTGTGGCAACATCTGGGCGGCACCCAAACGGAAATCAATTCGGGCGTCTCCATCGGCTTGCAATCGAGCCTTGCCGTGTTGCTCGAAAAGGTAACGCGCGAGGTCGAAGCCGGGTATCAACGAATCAAACTCAAAATCAAACCCGGCAAAGATGTCGAACTGGTCAAAGCGGTGCGGCAAAAATATCCTGATATCAAACTCACGGTAGATGCTAACTCGGCCTACACGCTCGATGATACGAATATCTTTAAAGCATTAGATGAATACCATCTCTTATTGATAGAACAGCCGCTGCAACCCGGCGATTTGGTTGACCATGCAAAATTGCAAAGCCAGATTCAAACAGCCATTTGTCTAGATGAATCCATCACCACCCTGAAAGATGCAAAAGACGCGCTCGAATTGGGCTCCTGCAAAATTATTAATATCAAACTGGGACGCGTCGGCGGACACACGGAAGCGCGAGCGATTCAAAATTATTGCGCCGATAGAGGGATGGCGGTCTGGTGTGGCGGCATGCTCGAATCCGGCATTGGTCGGGCGCATAACATCGCCATGTCAACGCATCGCGGCTTTACTTTACCCGGTGATGTTTCAGCCTCGAAGCGGTATTGGGAACAAGACATCATTGAACCGGCCGTAGAAGTCAGCCCGCAAGGAACGATACCTGCACCGGCCGGTGTGGGTATTGGTTATGAAGTCAATGAGCAGCGCCTCGAATCATTGGTGGTTAAACGCGAGGAAGTGAAAATATAGGATGTCGGATTTAGGATATGGTTAGGATTTAGCCGGTCAATCTAAATCCTATACCTTATCTATATCCTGTTGGTGGAGGGAAAATGTTTGCAGGCAAGAGCGCAATTGTTACCGGCGGTTCGCGGGGTATCGGGCGAGCGATTGTAAAAGAGTTATCGGGTCGCGGCGCGAAAGTCGCCTTCACTTATTCAAAGAATAAAGAGATGGCAGACGCGTTGATTGGTGAAATCGAAGCGGCTGGCGGCCAAGCTATTGGATTTCAAGCCGACGTGACCGATACGCAAGCGATGGAAAAGATGGTACAGGAAGTGAAAGCGGCCCTCGGTTCGGTTGATTATCTGGTAAATAATGCGGGCATCACCCGTGATAATTTGATTATGCGGATGAGTGAAGCCGATTGGGACGCGGTGATTGATACGAATCTCAAAGGCGTTTTCAATGTCACCAAACCGGCGGTCGCGGTGATGGTCAGGCAGCGCAAAGGTTCTATCCTGAACATCTCATCCATAAGCGGCGTCGTCGGGATGGCCGGGCAGACCAATTATTCGGCGTCAAAAGCCGCTCTCGTGGGCTTTACGAAAGCCCTGGCAAAAGAGGTTGCCAAAAGAAACGTGACCGTTAATGCGTTGGCTCTTGGGCTGATTGAAACCGATATGACCGGCGCGTTATCTGATGAATATAAGCAGAAGATGTTAGAAAATATTCCGCTCGGACGTTATGGGTCCGTCGAAGAGGTCGCAAAGATTGTCGCCTTTTTGTTATCCGATGAGGCGCAATACATCACCGGTCAAGTCATTCAAGCCGACGGCGGTTTAGCGATTTAGAGGAACCTTTTCGGGCGGCACTGCAAACTTCGCCTGACGCCAAAAAGAAGATGTCTATCCATGTTCGACTAGCCAATTCAGCAGACATTCCGACTCTTGAGCAGTTGATACCCGAATCGGTTCGCGCGCTCAGTGCCAATTACTATACCCCGCGACAAATCGAAAGCGCGATTGTTCATATTTTCGGAGTTGATTCGCAATTGATATCCGACGGCACATATTATGTTGCCGAAAGCGCCGGGCAAATTGTCGGCTGCGGCGGGTGGAGCAAACGCAAAACTTTATTTGGCGGCGACCAGATGAAAGGCGAAGAAGATGCCCTACTCGACCCGGCGATTGATGCCGCGCGCATTCGGGCGTTTTTCGTTCATCCCCAGTGGACGCGACAGGGAATCGGCACACGAATTATTCAGGCCTGTGAAACGGCGGCTCGCCAAGCCGGGTTTACCCGCCTTGAGTTAGCCGCGACTTTGCCGGGTGAGCCGTTATATAAAACGGTCGGTTATCAATCGCTTGAACGCTTGGATGTTCCGATGCCGGATGGCGAAACCTTACCGATTATGCGAATGATAAAGTGCTTAGCGTAGAACTAAGCAACCTCTACCTGAAGGCAAAGCGAGCGAGTCGCTCACCTTCTTGAATCCAACTTCCTAATTCTGCTTACCGTTGAAGGGGGTTGCGCCTGGCATGCCTTAAGCAATGCTAACAGTATAACTGTCATGGGCGCAGGGAGGGGGATTGGTAATTCATCGGTTACATTTGTAGTTTCACCAAATACCAACCTGACCGGCCGCAACACAACG
>JBIOWC010000390.1:0-4013 GCA_044868105.1 Blastocatellia bacterium | reverse complement strand
CTGAAGCGTTCAAGTTCATCATTCGATAGATGGCGACTTTCAGTATTCATGTCCTATCTCGTCAGCTTAAATTTAGTTGTTACCCTTTCTTTGATTTTTATAGATGGAAACTAATTCTTCATCTTACTACCCGTCGAAAAAATATCCGCTTACCGTTATCCGCCCGCCATCGCGAGCCGCCTGGCCAGACGCTCGCGCGCGCATTTGCGCAAGTTAATGACCTGCTGGCGGGTTGCCCCCAATCGTTCGGCTATGGTTAGGTCTTCAAGCGGCAGGTCATTCCAGATAGCGGCTAAGGCTTCAGGAGCCATCTCTAAAGTTTCGGCAATTTGATGAACCGTGGCGATTTTCAATACTGGCAACAGCGCAAGCGCCGAATCGCCTTGCTCGTCTTTGAGGTTTAACAACAGCGCCGCGCGTTGTCGAATCGGTAACGCTCGCACCTCTTGCCAGACGCGTTCCAGTCTCGCCCGGTAATCGAAGGCCGCATCAAGCCGCTCACGCGGGTCTGAAGATAACAGTTTTTCCTTAGCCCCCGTCGTCTCGCTCTCGGTCTGCATGGGCGCATCACGTATTCCCAGAAGCGCGGCAACCAGCGAAACCAATTCATCAATCTCGACCGGCGAATCCAATAGGCGAAATAGGCTGGCGAGCAACTCTGTTAACTTGACGCGTTCGATGGCCTGTGCGGCGAACTGCTTTTGCAGACGTTCTTTAAGTTCGCTCGCTTTTTGCTGTAGCGCCCCATCAGCCATTCGATTCCGGTTTGCCTGTTCCCAGTGGGCTAACCCGCCAACGCTTTCTTCATGTAAATTCTTCCATAAAGCAAATTCTGCTTCATGGGTGAGGAGATATTTTATTTTATTTTTCAGGCTAAAGCGTTGCGGATATTTGTGGCGCAGATATTCATCCGACGCGTTGTAAGCCATCACTGCTACATAGCTGCGTAAATTGACAATCGGTCTTTCCTGCGGAGACGATTTGCATTCATCCAGAGCGCGAACCAGCCGGACGATCACTTCACTTGATAAATCCTCGGCCTCTTGACTGTCCTGACTAAACGACCGGTAGAGATGGGAGGCTTTCAATTTGTAATGAATGATATTTTGAACTAACGGCTGCGCGTGGTTACAGATTATTTGTTCAAGTAAGCGCTGGGCTTCGGCTTCACTGTTTGCCCCAATAAATGGAAGTAGTACCGCATCTATCTGTGATTTTGCCGATTCCTGATTCATAACGGGGAAACTTTCAATTCAATTGCGCCATTAGTCGCGCCATTATAGCGCAGTTCCTTCAGGTCAGAAAAATAATGATGACTTCAAGTTTGACCAAGCATAGTGGTGAGAATAAAATTGACACTCATTCTTATGTCAATTAGGAAATAATCAATGCAAGAACATGAAAAGGAGAAGTTATGATAGGTGAAATCGAAAAAATTTTAGGCAATGAAGCGGAATCGCTACTCTCACATCAATGCAAAACCATTTCTCAGGATCTGCTGCACCTTCCGGGTCCCGATTTTATAGACCGCGTCCTCATGGCTACTGACCGTTCACCAAATGTGCTGCGCAACCTCGGTTCATTATTTAATCACGGCCGACTATCAGGAACCGGTTACGTTTCCATCCTCCCGGTTGATCAAGGTATTGAACATTCGGCGGGCGCATCGTTTGCGCCGAACCCGGCTTATTTCGACCCCGAAAATATTATTAAGCTGGCCATTGAAGGCGGCTGCAACGGGGTGGCAACGACGCTCGGGGTGCTCGGTTCCGTGTCGCGAAAATATGTTCACAAAATCCCCTTTATCTTGAAAATCAACCACAACGAATTTATCTCCTATCCGAACAGCTTCGACCAGATTATGTTCGCTTCCATTGACCAGGCTTTCGACCAAGGTTGTGTCGGCGTGGGCGCGACCATCTATTTTGGTTCGGAAGAATCCCACCGTCAGCTTCAGGAAGTGTCACAGGCCTTTGCGCACGCCCATGAACTGGGAATGTTTACCGTTTTGTGGTGCTATCTGCGCAATGCGGATTTCCAAAAAGACGGCGTCGATTATCACGCGGCAGCCGACCTTACGGGCCAGGCCAATCATTTGGGCGTCACCATTGAAGCCGACATCATCAAACAGAAGTTGCCGACCAATAATGGGGGTTATAATGCGCTCAAATTCGGCAAGACCGATAAACGCGTCTATTCGGAATTGACCACCGACCATCCGATAGATTTAACGCGCTATCAGGTGGCGAATTGTTTTATGGGCCGGATGGGTTTGATCAATTCGGGCGGCGCGTCGGGCGAAAACGATATTCAGCAAGCCGTGAAAACGGCGGTGGTTAATAAACGCGCCGGCGGCACGGGTTTGATTTCAGGTCGCAAGGCCTTTCAAAAACCGATGCCCGAAGGCATAAAGATTTTAAATTCTATCCAGGACGTCTATCTCGCTAAAGAGATCACCATTGCGTAAATTTAGTAAGAGTGGTAGGCCTTGGCTTACCACTCTTTCCCTTCAGATTAATTAAGCATCAATTCATCTGCTCAATGTACATCTTCAGCCTTATGTTTATGGCAACGAACTATACTGGCTTTCCAGTTGGCGATAAAGCAGCCTGTCTGACACAAAAAATGACTCTGGAAGATGCTCAGAGTTATAGGGTACCGAATACGCCTGTTGGTTCGCGTATCAAAAATAATATTTAATTCTCGGATGGGGCGGAAAAGCCGGATGAGGCGGATAAGTAAAATCCGTTTTTTCCGCCCCATCCGAGAATTCTTGTTAATCGTTCGCCGGCCGCCGCTTTAACGGCAAAGGACAACCTCTAACATGCTTCATTTGCAGAGGTCCTAGACTCGACAAAAGTATTGACTCTCCTACCTCGCCATCTTACTATCGCAACATCTTTTGAAGGCCTGCCCCTTTGGACTCACGCTTAACCGACGAGCAGCGATTCGCCCCTCTCGGATTTGTCTTCTCCCTCACAACAAAAACCTTCCGAGTAATCGTTCGCATACCGAAAATAGGGAACGCTCATGACTCAGTTTGCACTACGTCTCTCAGCTATTGCTCTATTCATTTCAGCAATCATTCTTGCAGGCTACGCACCGGTTCAATCCGATTCCGCCAAAACCGGTATCAGCAAATCGCCAATGGTTAACGGCGCTTATCGCAGCCGCACAGCTTTTCATAAGGTCATCGTCAGCAATAACGAACCGGAATTAAAAAACTCGCTTCTCGCAGCGGGCGGGCAACTGGTCGCCGAATATGATGAATTTTCGCTTGTTAAATCGCCGACCGCGGCGACCGAAAATCTGGCGCTCGAATCTGCGAAACAAGTGGTGCGCGATGATATGAATTTAATTCGCCTGCGCGCCGCCGAATTCGACACCACGCAAAACGAGCCGCAGGCCTTGCGCATTCCTGGCGACGCAGAACCCGCAGAAGACAGCCTGTTTTTAGTGCAGATGGTCGGGCCCGTTAAAAGCGATTGGTTCGATTTAATCAACACCTCAACCGAAATCGTCGCCTATATTCCCAACAACGCTTACTTAGTTCGCGCCCGTCCCGAACAGCTGTCACAGGTGCAGACGCTGGCTTCGACGCCAAACAGTTTCATTCAATGGATTGGCGAATATAGACCGGCCTACAAAGTCGCCCCGGAACTGGCGCTCAATTCCTCGCAAGAAATATTCGCGACCGTGCAAATGGTTAAAAGCAACCATCTTGAAAAACAACTTCGCAAGCTTGCGGCCATCGCCGAAATCGAACAACAGAGCGAAGGCTTAGAGAACCTCGCGAACCTTCGCGTCAAAGTCCGCGCCAACCAGATTCCGAGCCTGGCCAGGTTAAGCGATGTCATTTGGATTGAACCCTACAATAAACCTGAACTATTTGATGAAAAACAGGGGCAGATTGTCGCGGGCAATATAAGTGGCGGTTCGCAACTGGCAACGCCTGGTTATCTCAACTGGTTAAAATCGAAAAACCTTGCCTCAACACCCGATTTTCTCGTGGA
>JBIOWC010000389.1:0-19985 GCA_044868105.1 Blastocatellia bacterium | reverse complement strand
GAATCGAATAAAGCGGGGAAAAAGTAAAGCGGGAAGCGCAATTGCGCTTCCCGCTCGACGGACTGCCAGCGGCTTCCTCGGCAACGAGGAAATTAAATCCGGGGTATGGATGAACCAAGAATTGCCTGTCTCAACTGAGCCTCATCTTCTCTAACTCTATCGAGAGCCTAAGCGGTAGAGGTCGCGCTCCGGGAACCACCGATTCAGGCAATCCATCCTTGTCTATCTCTTACGCATCGGTGTCCGGTGGGATGACCAGGTTCTGCCCAACTTGAATTTTATTGGGATCATGGAGTTGATCACGATTCGCATAAAAGATGCGCATAAACTCATTGGAATCACCATAGAATTGTTTGCTGATTTTAGACAGCGTATCGCCGGATTTGACGGTATAACTTTGACCGGATGGCGAAGCTGAACTCTGCGCCGCTGTGCTTTGCGTGCCGGCGGTTGCGCTTTGCGCTGTGCTCTGGCTCACACTGATGTCGGCGGTTATATCGTCAAGGTTAGGGTTGACCAGTTTAATTTGATCCCATATTCGGTTAGCCACATCCTGTGACGGAGCAACTGCGCGAATAACCAATTTGTTGTCTTCAACATGAAGATTGCGAAATTGCAGTTGCTGCTGATCGGCAAGCGTGAGAACCGATTGATATTTATTCCTCAGTTCTTCAAACCGCTGATTCGCTTTTTCATCATCCGACGCACCGCGCCCGAACATCTTATCAAATAATCCCATTTTGCTTTCTCCTTTAGAAGTTGATTCGGTTTAATGACTCAAACCGTACTCATTTGAGGATGCAATTAAAAGACCAGCTTGAAGCGAACGGTTTCTGATTGATTTTACTTCTTTAATATTCGCTGAAAGCGCTTGAGTTTTTTTTCGGCGTAAGATTTACACTTTAATGTTTTATCGTTTCGTAAGATTTACACAGGGTTTGTCCTGCTCCAGGGCCCCTCATTCAAGTCATCATCAACTGTGGTTCACCGTTTGCCTAATATAATTATGTTGAAAATAAGCATGTTGAATTTAATGCAATCTTTGAATGCATGAAATACAGGAGGTGTACCAATGTTAGACGTTCTTGGATGGATAATTTTTGGGCTTATTGCAGGGGTCATTGCGAAAGCGATCATGCCGGGCAAGGATCCGGGTGGTGTCTTGATAACCATTGTTCTTGGGGTTGTCGGTTCACTCATTGGCGGGTTTATTGGTCGTGCCCTGTTTAGCTACGGGACAATTAATAATACCGGGCAAATGACCAGACCGGGATTTTTAATGAGTCTGGTGTTATCTGTGATCGGGGCAATCGTTTTGCTCATCGGTTACCGATTGATTACGCATAGAAGCTTACGCGCTTAACCCTTTAACCCTTAGGCGCGTAAAAATAAAAAAGAAGCTGAGTTCCTGTCGCAGAACTCAGCTTCTTTTTTGTTCAACCGTTAAGTTTGTTCAACCATTTAGGCGTGTTTGGCGAGGCCGGCTTGAACCCACTCATAATGTTGATGGGCATGGTCGCCGTTTAACGCCAGTATGCCGCCGATGCTTGGATCATTGAACGGCACACCGAGCACCTTTTCGTTTAGTTGTTCATCGGTCAGACTGGCCAATAAGGCGAGCGTTTCACTGCGTACCTGCTGCCCAAGGCGTATAATTTCATCGAGACTTTTTTGATGATGCGTGTTCACCCACTCTTCATTTAAAGCGTGAACGATATTCATAATCTCTTCCACAGAACGACTCGATCCATCCTCATTGACGCCGAGGCTATTGGCGTTGCCAGCGAGATGTTGTTTGATCATGTGATTGAAGGCATTTTCAATGCCGACTAAATGCGCCAGGTGGTCTTTGGCCGTCCATTGGGATTCCGCGTTATGACGGCTGGTCGTAATGGGACGATTCAAATCCGCTTCCGCCATGGCGGCAAAGGTTTCAAGCGTCCAGGCGCGGTCTTTACTGAGTTTGATTTCAACTTCCGTTCGATTCATTCGAGTTCCTTTCTTTGTATGAATTATTTCACAGAGCAATGAATTGCGCGCCATCGCCTTTTATTCCGCCGCGCTTATTTATTCTGTTCATCCAGCCATTTTTTAAGCGGTGCGAAATAATCCAAAATCGCCGTAGCATCCATGCGGTCTTCGCCGGTTAAGGCTTTCAAGGCTTCCGGCCACGGGCGACTCATCCCCATCGCCAACATCTGTTTGAGGCGGGCGCCCGCTTCTTTGTTTCCGTAAATCGAGCCGCGATGCAGCGGTCCTTTGTAACCGGCGATGCGACAAAGGGCGCGGTGAAATTGAAATTGCAGGATGGTCGCTAAAAAATAGCGCGCATACGGGACATTGGCGGCGATGTGATACTTTGCCCCAGCATCGAAATCTTTTTCGCTACGCGGGACCGCGGGCGCCAGCCCTTGATACTTGGCGACCAGTTCCCACCAGGCTTTGTTGTAATCCTGCGGTTTGACTTCACCGGAAAAAACTTTCCAGCGCCATTGATCAACCAGATAGCCAAATGGCAGAAAGGCGATTTTATCGAGCGCCATCTTCAGCAGTAATCCGATATCGCTTTTTTCATCCGGCACTTGCTCAATCAGGCCGATTTTCTTGAGATATTCAGGGGTCACAGAAAGCGCGATGGTGTCGCCAATCGCTTCGTGAAATCCGTCATTGGCGCTGTCTTGATACAGATAAGTCTTGGGCGCGTAGGCCATTTGATAGTAATTGTGCCCCAGTTCGTGATGCACGGTGACAAAATCTTCATCGTTAATCTTGATACACATTTTGATGCGGACATCCTTTTGCGCATCCACGTCCCAGGCGCTGGCGTGACAGACCACTTCGCGGTCTTGCGGTTTGGTAAACAATGAGCGCTCCCAGAAGGTCGCCGGCAGCGCTTCAAAGCCGAGCGAGGTGAAAAAGCTTTCGCCGTATTTGACCATCTGTCGGGCGTCGGTATTTTTACGTTTGAGTATTTCCGTCAGGTCATATCCGGGGTCGCCGGTCGGCGGTTTCAGGAGCGGGTAAATGTTGCCCCAGGTCTGGCTCCACATATTGCCGAGCAGGTGAGCCGGAATCATGCCGTTTTCCGGCACAATTTTATTGCCGTACTTTTTGACCAGTTGTTTGCGCGTGTAAGTATAGAGCGAATCGTAAAGCGGTTTGAGCTGTAGCCACAGGCGTTCCATTTCGGCAGCAAAGGCGTCGGGCGGCATGTCATATTTTGAGCGCCACATCGCCCCCGCATCCGTAAAACCCATCTCGCGCGCGCCTTTGTTGGCGAGTTCAACGAAACGCGCATACCGCTGGCGGTAAGCGGGCGCCACGGTGCGCCAGCCGGCCCAGACTTTTTTTAGTTCTTCAGGGTCACGGCTGTTTGCCATAATCACTTCCATATCATCCAGCGTGAGACATTTGCCGTTTTCGCCGTCGGGGCAATATTTACCCTTGCCATAATCGCTTTCCATCGACACTGCAATTTTCGTTAACTCTTCGCGCTCGGCCGGCGTGTTCGGCGCCGGCAAGGTCAGCGCCAGTTTCAACAACCTGAGTTTGCGCGCCGTATCCTGAGAGAGTTTGAGCCCGTCGAATTTTCGCGACGCTTCCGCCAGTTCGGTGACCGCCGCGATGTAATCCTTTTTCGCATCCGCAGCAATGGCTTCGGTATCGGCAGTGATGAAGTTACTGTTGACCCAATCGGCGCGACTGGATTTCAGGCTGAGGTCTAAAAGCCGCGCTTCAGCTTCGGTAACAAATTTCTCTGCTTCAGCCAGAGTCGGCTGGGCGGTTTTTGTGGGTGTCTTGGTTTGCATTTTATTTGCCTGAGCTTGAACAAAAGCAAGATTCGGGAATAAACAAAAGCTGAAAAGCAGAATCGCAGCGATAATCCGACGGCCTTGGCGAATTGATGATAGCTTCATAGCCAAACTCCTGGGTGATGGAATAGACGCGTGATGCGGCGGGCTTATACTCTGGCGCCTGATGGCAAACTGATTAGGGATATTTGCAACAAGCCCGTCAAAGTGCCCTGTTGAATTTTCTCATGACAACCCGGACAAAGGCATTCGGTTTTCGCTTTCCGGCAATTTGTTTTCACTAAGAAATCAACCGGGCGCTGAACGAGGTGTTAAAGGGGGTCTTCGGATTCGGCGGAGAGGGCCGAATGAACGGCCTCAATTTATCCGCCAAATCCGAAGATCATTGTTTTTGCGGCTCAGGGCCCTGCACCATTTTAGCGACGGTTGAATCCCTGAATAACCGCCAGACGATCAATAGCGTTCCCGCTCCGAAACGAAGTGGCCCCGGGTCTCGGCTAGCTGAGTTTATCGGCTCAGCCACATCTTGATTGAGCGGGTCACCATATCCGAAGCATCCTGTTGTACGAAATGCCCGGCGCCCGGAACCGTCACCAGCGTCAAATCTTTTTCCAACCACTCCCAGGTGTTATTGAGCGCGCCGGCCAAAAGCGCCGTGTCATTGAGTCCGTGAATCATGAGCACGGGCATTTTAATTTTTACCACCGGCGAGGTATCCAGGGTGTACGGTTCACGCGGATAATTGCGCTTATAGAAATTGAGCATGGCTTCAAAGTCCGAACGCTTGAAAGCTTCAATATATTTCTTCTTCGCTTCCGGGTCTTTGACCCAACCGGCTAAGCCTTCGGCGGTCAGCCGGGTATGCGCGCCTTCCTGTTGAAAATTGCGCGCATACTGGCTGTTCTTTTGTTGCTGCGGATTATTGACCAGTTCACGATTTAGGCCTCGCGGATGCGGCAGGTTGAGAATAATAAGTTTTTCAACCATCTCAGGTTTCATCATCGCCAAGGTCCAGGCGACGATGCCGCCCCAATCATGCCCGATGACAATGGCTTTATCTTTGCCAAGATGTTTAATGACCGCCGCCACATCGCCAACCAGCAGGGGCATCGCATAATTATCAACGCCCTTCGGTTTGTCGCTCAGGTTATAGCCGCGCTGGTCAATGGCCACGACCTGGTAGGTTGCCGCCAGCGCCGCCATCTGGTCGCGCCACGAATACCAGAAATCGGGGAAGCCATGAATCATCACGATGAGCGGCCCTTTGCCCAGACTGGCATAGTGAATCTTTACGCCGTTACTGTCGGCATAGTCATGCTTGACGCGCTTTTCAAGGTCATCTTTAGCCAAAACGGACGTGCTTAAAAACAGTAAGACGGCAAGCAAGCCGAAGCTTACGGAAAATCGCTTCATAATTATTCTCCTTTAGAACGTGTGGCGTTCGACGTGGGTTTATTGATTGAACCTCAAAGCGCCACACCTTCTTGCACAATATAAAAGAACTTTTTAATAGCCCGCCCTGTTGCTGCGAGCCGTAAATCGCTAACCCGACGGCGCGGCTAACTCAGATAAATGTTCCAGACCGCTTTACCGCTCGGCGAGTTTTCTTCCGGCGTTCAAATTATCGAAATTCAAAATCGCGTTGAAGACCAGAAAATAACTGCCCTGGGTTTCGGCGCGCCAGAAGGGGTTATTTGAAAACAACACCACATGACCACGTTCAAACGGCACATCAATCACCGCCGCGTGTTGGGCGATTTCGCCGCCCGCTTCAAGCAACCCGGAAACCAACAGGTCGCGCGCGTCGGCATAACGGAGCACCACGCGAGGTCGCAGGGCCGGCGGAATGACGCCGACGTTGTTGCGCAGTTGTTCGTCCGAAAGCGGCGCGGCTTCCCAGACCTCGGAACGCGGCTCTTCAGGAAGCGTATCGGGCGGGCGATTCTGCACGATGTCCGGGTCTTCGGGCGTGCCGCGTCCGGTCATCCGCTCGCCACCTTCTGCGCCGCCCCGGCGTCCGCCACGCCCGCCCACGACATTGCTCACATTAAAAATCGGACCGCTAGCGCAGAAGATTGAAAAGTTATCATTGTAGCCATAGAGAATTGGGCTTGCCCCGTCAACCACCTTCGAGCGCAGAACGCTGCCGGTTACCCGCAAGCGTTGCGGCGATTGAATCGAAACGCCTTGCCCGAATCCTAAGTTCACCGCGAAGTTCGCCGTGTCGTTTGCCGTAATCAGCAGTCCGCCGCGCCCGACAAAGTTTTGCAGATTCTCGACCCCCGACCAACCGAGTCCCGGGCGCATATCATCGGTCGCATCAATCTTGCCAAGATTCGGCGTCAATTCGCTGGTCTTCCAGGGCAGCGGGTTTCCGTACATTGGCATGCCGCTGATAATTTGTTGGGCGCCGCGTCCGACCGGCGCAAAAATAATCACATCATACTTGGCATTCAAATTGGCGTCTTTTGCCACATCCTGCGTGCTGATATAAGCGAAAGGCACTTTCAGCCGGTCAAATTCCAATCGCCACCAACCTTCATCCTGGGTACTGAGCCAGGTATGCAGGAGGGCAATGCGCGGCGCTTTAATTGAATGGGTTTTGACGGCCGGCGCGCTGGCCACGGCATAAACCTGCAGGCCGAGTTCCGTGGCGGCGCTCGCGAGATCGGCTTGCGAAACTTTGCGAATGACAAACGAGCCGCGATTGAATTTTTGTCCGGCCGCTTCAAAGGGCTCTTCGGCGGCGTCAAACTGCGCCTCTTTGAAACGATAGCGCAAGCTCACCAGCGCATTATCCGCATTATGATTGACGATGAAGATTTGCCCGCTGCCTTTTACGCCGCCCGCGGCGCGCACCTCGCCGGTTACTCTTTCCATCTGCGCATCCAGAGCTTTGACATCGGTGACGCGCACCACCTGCACATTGCCGAGTTCGCCAAAAGTCCAGGCCGTATCATCGTAAATATTTCGTTGCGGATCGTTCGGCGCCCAGTATTGATAATCGAGCATCATATCGGCGATGCGACTATAGGGTTGATCCATGCGCACCAGATAACTGCCCGCCGGAAATTGTCGCGTGTCGGCTTTCGCCTCACTCTGCCCGTTGGTGCCTGCGGGGGCCGGCGCCCCGGCCGGTCTTGCGGCTTTTTTCTTTGCCGGAAGCGTAACCGTAAACGGCGCCGTGGCGCGATGAACTTCGCACCCTTGCATTTGCAAAAGTCTGAGGAGTTCCGCCTGTCCGCCGGGTCTTGGGTCATCGGCCGGAAAAACATAAGCGGCGGGTCCTGCCTGTTTGGGTTTTAAGATAGAGTTCTTGCTCTTCAAATAAAAATTGCGCAGAAAATATTTATTGTTAGTCGCAAAGTGCGCCAGCGAGACCAGGATGCCGGTCTGTTGATAATTATTGTTGTTGCGTTGCGACCAGCGGGCCTTCGGCAAAGGCGGGTTCTGCTTGTACCATTGCCGCGAATAATCGCCCGGCGACAGCGTGCGCTCAACCGTATCGGCGCCGGCATTGCCGAAGGTTTCATACAAACGACTGATGCCGTTGTGCGAGGCGGCAATGAACATCAGATAACTCGGCGACCAGGTATCAAAGGTTCCATGGGTGAACACTCCGGGCATGCCGAACTTGGTCATCTCAGATACATTGTGCCAGCCGATCAGTTGCCATTCGTCCGTCAGGATGGGGTCGAGCCAGGCATTGTAGGGCTGGTCGCCGACGGTATTGTCATAGAGATAAGGAACCGATTCGTGCAAATCGTGAAGCACTTGCGCGCGCCAGTTGGTATAGGTCTTCAAGACATTCTGCGTGAGCTTGAGCGACAGCGACATCGAATCGCGGTTATTGTCGTGCGCTACATAATGTCCCCAGTAGACCAGCGGTTGCCAGTTTTTGCCGGGGTTCGCCAGATGCCAGTTATAGACATCAACCATGCGGTCGCGACCATCCACTTCGACCACCGGGGTGATGAGCGTAATGACATTGTCACGAATATTTTTGTAGTACGCGCCTTCGTCAACCGCCAGACGATAGGCGAGTTCCATCAGCGCCGTTGGCGAACCGGTTTCCGGTGAATGAATGGTGCCGGTCAGATAGTAAACCGGCACCGAAGCGGCGACCAGACGGTCGGCTTCATCGTCATTCAGTTGAATGGTGCGCGGGTCAGCGAGCTTTGCCAGACGGGCGCGGTTCGCTTCAATCTGCGCGATATTGGCTTCGGATGAAACGGCAACGGCAATCATCTCGCGCCCTTCTTCGGTCTGGCCGATGGAATAAACTTTGACGCGTGGCGAAGCTTTTTCGAGCATTCGCATATAGCGATAGACTTCCGCCGCATAGGGCAATTTACCGGGCGCGCCGGCGATGTCGCCCAGCACCGCCTTTGGGGTCGGCACGCTGGCTGAGGCCGGAAGATAATCGGTGATCGGCGAATTGAAAAAAGTTTCCGTCGTGTATTCACGAATTTTTCTGGTGTACTCTTCATCAATCGCCTGTTTCGGGTCACGCCCCGGTTTGAGCGTGGTGTTGGTTTGCGCCAGGACGCCAAACACGACAAAAAACATAAGGCCTAAACACAAAAGCAGTGAGCGGGAAAAATTTTCAGTGATCATTCCATTCCTCGATAAGTCGTAAAGTCTGTGCGAAAGCTATGGAGTGCTGCAACGAGTCGCCGTTTTTATTTTACCTAAAACCCCTTGGGTTCTCGCAACACGCCAACAATATCTTATGCAAATTAAAAGCGGTGACAAGTCACCACGCTCCAAAAATTCACCGTCCAAACCCAACGCGCAGCAGCACACTTCATCACGCCGGCCATGGCGCCAATTCCACCGCTTTGATGAAGCACACCCGGCCGTTGCTACTTAATGATAGCCTCGGAACCGAAATCGTTCCGCACAAGAAAAAGGGTTGACGTTGCCATCAACCCTTTTCCTGTTCGCTTAAACGAATCATCGCGCCAGCGATTTAATGAGCCCTTGCCGCTGCACTTTGAATCGCGCCTTTTTGTTGTCCGGTAATCAAGCCTTGCTGAACCCACTGATTCGTCAGGTTGGTAACCGCCGAAACAAACTGACCATGGTTACGGGCCGAGGCCGCCAGTTGAGCGATGAGGTCCGACATGGTGCATCCGGTATTAAACAGCGTGTTGGGAACGCCGGTATCTATACCGTCAATGATGATGGTCGCGCTGACATCGGAATTCGGATTGCAATCTTCATCATCAGCAAAGCCGTCCCCATCGGCATCGGGGAAAGTCCAGCCGACGTCTCTCAGTAATTCAAACGTCAGGTCATCCGGGGATTTGACTTTGTGGGTCAAATCCGGATTGATCGCCGGCTCCATCAGCAAGTTGTGGAAAGCGGCGGTATCAAAGTGCGAAATTGAAGAGCCGCCAACCACTGGAAACGGCGCATAAACCCGGGCGTGGTTTGCCCCATCCGCGCCGGCGCGCAGGCTCAGGTCTACGCCGATATTCGCCGTCACCCCGCCACCGAGTTGGCCGATGATGGTGAGTCCGTCAGCCCGTCTAATACTGACGCTTGGAATGGTGACAAAGGCCCCGTTGATGCCGTCATCGGCCATCCCCGGAGGCGCGGCATTGATATTCGCTGCGTTGTTATAGATGATGACCGCCGCAGCGCCCGCCAAAGTCGCGTTTCTCGCCTTTTGCGCAAAGCCACAGGTTCCGCGTTCAATCAACACAATCTTCCCGGCAACATCCGCCGCATTTAGCAATGGTGAACAGCCATCCGTGGTAGCAGGTCCTGCGGCATCAGCCGCGTCTACGGCCGCGACGACGTTTCCTGACACATTCGGATTGCCAATCAGCGGGCCAAAAGCCGCCGTCCCGAACTGGTAAGGCCCGGAAATGGCCCCCGGACTGGTTACCGTCACGCCCGGGCTTCCGAGCACCAGCACGTTCGGCACGCCGTTGGTGACAAACGATCCGTCCCAAACCACGCGTCCAAAATTGGTAGCCGAAGCCACGCGCTGCGCGTTGGTCATCTGGTTCCAATGCAGCCCGGTGCTGAGGTCAAGCAGCTTGGTGTTATAAGCATCCGGAAATCCCCCGACACCGCCGGAGCTGCCTAAGAGGGCGCCGCTCCCCAGGCTTGCGGTTTGGCTAAACCCGAGCCCGTGGGCGAATTCATGCAGCAGTACGGCGACCAGATCGTTTAAGGGGCCGTGATTATTATCCAATCCCAAATAGAAATTGAAATTGGTGCTAAAATTGGCGTTGATATCATCGTTTGCCGGAAGTAAATCAACCCCGGCAAGTTTATTGGCGAGCGCCACATGATACCAGGTGCCCGAAAGCGGCGCGTTGGGGAAATCCCGAACAAAGTTTACCGCGCCGGCGCTGCCGAGAACCCCTGCGCCAAGCGAGGTGAACTGCGCCCGAATGCGAATCGGCACATTGCTGTCGAGCCGCGCGCCCCAGATATTCGCCGCATGTTGAAAGGCAATCAAGCGCTGCTGTCCGAGCGTGGTTCCGGTATTGCCACCAACCGGAGTCGCCGGGGTCGGGTCATTGAATCCCACGCCCGGCGCATTGATATTGACGATGATGATTTGCGCCGCACCGGCAAAGCTATTCCCACCAGAAAAGGCGATGAAGAGCAAAGCAAACATCAAGAGAGAAAGTTTCATTGAATAGGGTCTTTTTTTCATTTGTAGCTTAGCCTCCTCCGGTTAAATGTCCTCTTCGAGTCCTAAGAAATCAGCCCCTTCATCAAAGGTGAAGACGCACTGGGTTTCCCAGGTGCCATCCGACTTGGGTCGAGCGAGCATCACCCCGCCGAAACCTCCATCCGCATCAATGGCCACCCCGCCGTTTGCCACAGTGGTTTGCTGCAGGTTTTCAGTCGGACGTTTCGCCAAAGTCGTCAGGTCCGCGACCAGCTTGTTAATCTCCTGCTCGGTCGGCATCCGCAACTGACCGCTCTGCTTGTCAACGACAATGGGGCGGGTCGCTTTATAACGTTTTTGACTTGCTCCCTGAGGCATTGAGTGAGACGCTGCTAAAACGCCATTCGATGAGTCCTGACGGATCAACGGTAAAATTGCCATCGTAAGAATGGCGAGGGCTCCTAAGAAAATCATCAGGGCAGTTTTTGAGAAACGCTTGGAATGATTCTCAGCTTTTGCATTTTTTTTCACGGAACGTGATCTTCTCATCTTTATCTCCTTTCAACACATGCTTGTTACGGTTTTGAACCAGCCACCGCACAAATCGGCCGGGCAGACAATTCGATTCAGCGAGGGTCCATTCAGCATTGAAGTGACCGGATTGTCCAATCAAAATCCAGCTTGTGAGGCCGGAACATTCATTTGTGGCTTATTAGGTGTGCTGGTGCGCGTGAAACCTTATGCCAGCTCTGCGCGAGTGTCACGCGCCAAGCCGGCGCACAATCGGGAAGCGGCGGGCAGAAAATCCCCGGTATCGGGTACAACAAAAGGCAGGATGTAGGCCTGCGCGCACAGGCGTCGCCCGCTGGGGACGGCTAAAATTGCCGCCTCAAGCGATGATCTTTTGGGCGACCACACCGGCGACATCCGTCAAGCGAAAATCGCGACCACTATAACGATAGGTCAGGCGTTCGTGATTGAAACCCAAGAGGTGCAATACGGTGGCGTGAAAATCATGGATATGCATGCGGTCTTCGACGGCGTGATAAGCAATCTCATCGGTCGCCCCATAGACGAAACCGGCTTTCAGGCCGCCGCCGGCCATCCAGATCGAATAGCCGTAAGGATTGTGGTCGCGGCCGTCGCCGCTTTCGCTGACCGGCGTGCGCCCGAATTCACCCGCCCAAATGACCAGCGTGTCTTTCAACAAGCCGCGCGCTTTGAGGTCTTTCAACAACCCGGCGATCGGCCGGTCAACTTCGCGGGCATTCTTGGTGTGCAGATTGTAGAGGTCACTGTGCTGATCCCACTTATAGCTGTGCGTACACTGAATGAAGCGCACGTTGCGTTCGGCC
The DNA here is from genome assembly GCA_044868105.1 of Blastocatellia bacterium. Lineage (GTDB taxonomy): Bacteria > Acidobacteriota > Blastocatellia > UBA7656 > UBA7656 > JBFMDH01. Next base: position 8,181 of record JBIOWC010000389.1, on the reverse strand, counting down.
AGTCGCCGGGCGAGCAGACATTGCCAGCCGAAATCTGCAGTCAGCGGATCGTCCAGGCCGTATAACTTCTTCGTCGCCGCGGACTCTTTATCAACCTCGAAGGCTTCGGGCGCTTGCGATTGCATTTTGAAGGCCATCTCGAAAGCTTGAATGCGGGTTTCGAGTTGCGCGTCATGTTTATGGAGTTCGCTGTGACGACGATTGATGGCCTGCAGCATCTCCAGTTCATACAGCTGTTCGTCGGGCGACAGGTGTTTGCTGAGCAGGTATTCAATCGGCTCGTTTTTTATATCTTCTACTTTTAAGCCGGAATTGCCAATCGCCGTGCCTTGAAAAGCGCCGGGCAGAAAAGCCGACGACCAGTTTTTCGCGCCGCCATGAGAGAGCGCCGGTTTGATGGTAATAAAGCCAGGCAGGTTTTGATTCTCTGTACCCAGTCCGTAAATCACCCACGACCCCAGGCTCGGGCGCACGAAGGTCGAACTGCCGGTGAAGGTCTGCAACAAGGCGGCTCCGTGATCTACGCCTTCGCCGACCATCGAACGGATGACGCAGAGGTCATCGGCGCAGTCGCGCACCTCTGGGAAGAGATCGCTCACCGGGATGCCGCTTTGCCCGCCGGGTTTGAAATCCCACAAGGGTTTCATCAAGGGCCCGACTTTGCCGTCGGCAAAAGCCAGCGGACGTTTAATCGGTAGCGGTTTCCCGTGGTCGCGCACCAATCGCTCTTTGGGGTCGAAGGTGTCAATCGAAGAAGGCCCGCCGTGCATGAAAAGAAAGATTACGCGTTTAGCTTTGGCGGCAAAATGCGGCGGTTTGGGCGCCAATAAATTTGTCGGCGGTTGTTGGGCGGCCAACAGTTTGACCTCTTCGCCAAGCAAGGCCGAGAGACCAAGCGAACCGAAGCCCAGTCCGGCCGCCCGCAACCAGGCGCGCCGCGACAGCGGTTTTTCAACTTGCTGATATAACCTCTTAACCCAAGTCAGATTTTCTTGTTGCGACATCGTTCAACTCCCGATTGATGATGGCTGCGGCGTTTCAATCAACATAAACAAATTCATTCGACGACATCAAAATCCGAATGAAACTTTGCCAGGCTTTCTGCTCGACTTTAGCGCCGGCAAATTTCTGTTTGAACCCTTCAAGATATTGCCGCGCGCTGACCACTTCGTCAGGTCTGGCCTGACGGTTGAGAATGCGCCTGAAGGCGATGGCGATGCGCCCGGCCTCATCTTTTGCCGGGTTTGCCAGCAGACTTTCGGCAAGGTGCGCCGAGCGGTCGGTAACAAAGTCGCTGTTCAGCCAAAACAAGGCTTGCGTCGCCACGTTGGTCAACTGGCGTTTGCCGCTCATCGTGGTCGCATCGCCGAAGTCAAAGAGATTCAGCAGAGTCGGCAAATTGGCGCGCCTGAGCGGTAAATAGACGGTGCGCCGTTTAATCTTTTCGGGATTCAAACTCAAGCGTCCCTGATTGTTTTCGCCGTCCGTGCCGCGTCCCGTTTGCAGCGTCCCGCCCATCGTCAAATCAAGGCTCCCATCAATCGCCAGCAAGCCGTCGCGCATCTCTTCAAGCGTCAGGCGTCGCCGGTTGAAGCGCGACAACAGGTGATTATCCGGGTCAACGGCTAAAGCCGCGCTATTTTCTGACGCCATCTGATAGGTGTTCGATAACATCAGCAAGCGGTGCATGGCTTTAATCGAATAACCCTGTTTAACGAACGCTTCAGCCAGATAATCGAGCAATTCAGGGTGCGAAGGGCGCTCTCCCATCTTTCCGAAATTGTCCGGCGTGCGCACAATTCCTTCGCCGAAATGCCATTGCCAGATGCGGTTGACCATCACGCGTTTGGGCAGCGGATTTCCGGGGTGCGCCAGCCAGTCGGCCAGTTGCAACCGCCCGCTGCCGGAAAACTGGGGTCGGGTGTCATAACGCGCCAGGATGGCCGGGAAGGCCGGGGGCGCGGCTTCGCCGGGGTTATGATAATCGCCGCGCACCAGAACTTTCTGTTCGGCGCGTTCGCCCTCTTCAATGGCACAGGCGAGTTCAGGTTCGGGCGGCGCAAGTTTCTTCAAGTCCTCATATTCCTTGCGCAATCTTTCAATCGTCGCCCACTGCTCGGCGGTGAAATTTTTCGGCTCCTTGGCAGAGATGACCAACGGCCCGTTATTAGAATAGAGGTCGCTGAAAAACCGATCTTCGCCCTCTTCAAACGCGGGTCTGTCGGGTAACGGCTGGTTCTCTTTGAGGGCCTTTTGATAACGGGGTTGCCACTCGGCCATCAAAGCCTGCCACTCGTGGAAACGCTTCACGAAACGCTCCTGATAGCCCTGCGCTACGGCGGCAAATTTATCCGGCGACGCGGCGTTCCAGGGGTTCAGATAACCGCGCACGACTTCGGGGTTGGGTTTTAGAAAATCAACCCACTTTTGCAGCAACGCCGGGTCAAGCCCGGTTTGTTGCGCGACCTCTTCAACTTTCGCGCCGCTTTCGTAAACCTGGCGCGCCGCCAGCATAAAATCCGCCAGCCGGGCGCTCTGCCGATTGACGAGGTTGTCCTGAGTTTCGGCAACGATCATCTCTACCCCCACACGCAGCCGTTTCTCTTTTTCGTTATGCGCCTTCTTTGCCGCCTGGTACTGCTGCCATACGGCCTTCGGCACGAGCGGTTTTTCCAGCACAATAGAGACATGCGAATCGGGGTTAGTGAAACTGCGCGTGCTGGCAAAGATGCCGACCATTGAATAGTAGTCTTTCGTCAGAATCGGGTCGAATTTGTGATTGTGACAGCGCGCGCACGCCATCGTCATTCCCAGAAAGGCTTTCGATGTGACATCAACCTGTTCGTCCCAGACATCTAAAAGCATCTTCTGCTTGTCCTGTTGAGCAATGGCTTTGGCGCCGAGCGCCAAAAACCCCGTAGCGATAATGCCGCGCTTGTTGACCTCGCCGCCGTCCGCCGCCGGTAATAAATCACCGGCCAGTTGTTCGCGAATGAACTGCTGGTAAGGCAGGTCTTTATTGAAGGCTTCGATGACATAATCGCGATACTTCCAAGCGTGCGGGTAGCGGTGGTCTTCGTCGTTGCCGGTCGAATCGGCATAGCGCGCGACATCCAGCCAGTGGCGTCCCCACTGCTCGCCGTAACGCGGGCTTGCCAGCAAGCGCTCGACCACTTTGGCAAAGGCCTCGGGGGAGTTGTCATTTACAAATTCGACTAGCTCACGCTCGGTCGGCGGCAGCCCGGTCAAATCATAAGTGGCGCGGCGCAAGAGCGTCAGTTTATCCGCAGGGGGCGCTGGCGCGATCCCCTTCTCTTCCAATTTTTTTAACACAAAAGCGTCAATCGGCGACTTCACCCAGGCGCGGTTTTTAACCTTCGGCGGCGCGCCGCCTGATAAAGGTTGAAAGGCCCAGAAGGCCTGCTCTTCTGCGGTAAATTCGCGGGTTGATTTCGGAGCGCTCCAGGTCGCCTCGGTTTTCGCATCGGTTTTCGCCTCGGCTCTTACTTCGCCGCCCTTCGACCACGGAGCGCCCATCTTCACCCAATCGGTCAGTGCCGCAATCTCTTCGGCCTTGAGCTTACCCGTAGGTGGCATCTTCAAGGTTTCGGAATAACCGATCGCCTTCAACAAACGGCTTTCGGCAGGGTCGCTGGGGTTAATGAGTTTGCCGCTTTCACCGCCTCTGGCGAACCCTTCGGCAGAGGTCAGATCGAGCTTCGCAATATAAGCTTGCGGGTTGTGACAACTGGCGCATCGGGTCAGGAGAATCGGTCGGATGCGTTTTTCGAAAAACTCAGCGCCGTCATCTGCGGCGGCGCGTTCGATGGCATACCAGGAGATGAGCAGCGCGACGAACATGATCGAAACTAAAAGTTTGCATCGTTGATTAGTTAAAGGGGGTGAAGGGATTTTGAGCGTCGCTGCAATGCGAGTGCGTCTCTTGGCGGCCCCTGGGTCTCTGGGTCTCTGTAGTTTTACTTTCACTACGGAGACCCAGGGACACAGAGATTGCACAGAAAGCTTTCGCCAGTGATTCCGCATCAACTTTCGACTACCTGACAACCTATGGATTACTCTGTTTAATCGTGTCATCATTTGAATAATAAATAAGGTTTCACAAATCGTGCAGCGCTTCTTTGTGACTTAGGGCAACGCAAAGACCACGGCCGTCGAAGAGCCGGGGCGCGCTTGCCAAAAAGAGGTTGCGTTGCCGGACATCACCGCCACGTACTGTTTGCCATTCACTGCATAAGTAATGACGCCGCCATTGATGGGGCCGCCGGTGTTGAAACGGTAAAGCGCTTTGCCGTCGCGCCCGTCCAGAACGATAAAATCGCCGGTCACTTCACCCGTAAAGACCAACTCCGCCGAAGTCGTAGCAATCGCCGAAACCATCTGCCTTTCGGATTTATACCGCCATTGAATCTTTCCCGTCGAAGCATCAATTGCCGTTACCCAACCTTTGGCCTGGTCAATCGGGTCGAGTCGCGAAAGGCCGCCCATATAAAATTGCCCTTCGATATAGCGCAATTCTTTGGCAACATGGAAATAACCGCACCATTCAACCGAATTGACATACAACATATTGGTTCGCGGATTGAAGGCCGGCCCGTTCCATAATACGCCGCCCTGAATGCCCGGACAGACACGCACCCCTGCGGTGGTCAGCGGCACCTCGACATTCAGTTGACTCGAAACCGGCGTGGCATAAACCTTCTCGTGGGTGTCGCGGTCAAGCACCTGCAAGACGCCGCTTTTGCCCACAGTCGCCACTAATTTGCGCGGCTTGCCGCCAACGCTCGCCGTAAACAGCGGGCTGGCCTGCGTCAAATCCCAATCGTGCGTATCGTGCGGCACTACTTGATGGTGCCATTTCAATTTCCCTGTGCGCACGTCGAGCACCACCATCGAATTGGTATAGAGGTTAGCGCCGGGGCGCGCCAGGCTGTAAAAATCGGGCGCCGGATTGGCGACCGCAAAATAGAGTAACCCCTGTTCGGTATCCAGTGACATGGGGCTCCAGACCGAACCGCCGCCGCGAATGCGCGCATCGGCTTTTTCCCAGGTTTCCGCGCCCGGTTCACCATCTTCTGGAATGGTGTGGAAACGCCAAACTTCTTCGCCGTCTCGCAAACGAAAGGCGCCCATCCAACCTTTCACGCCGAGTTCGCTGCCCGCCGGGCCAATGAGAATCAGGTCTTCGTAAATCAGCGGCGGCATGGTGAAGCCGCCTTCATTTTTGGTCATATCAATGACCGCTTTATCCCAGAGCACTTTTCCGTTCGCGGCGTCGAGCGCCACCAGATAACCGTCGTGCGTACCGCGAACCACAATGCCATCTTTAATGGCGACGCCGCGCTGCACGGCCCATCCCGGTTTGCCTTTCGGTCGCCAATCATGCCGCCATAGGACTTTGCCATTGGTGGCGTCGAGGGCAATCGTCGAGGTCGCGGTGGTCATATACATCACCCCGCGATAGACCAGCGGATTGGTATGAAAGGTGTTCGTATCGCCCGCCTGATACATCCACACAGGGCGCAAAGCGGTGGCGTTTTGCCGGGTGATCTGTTTGAGGTCAATAAATCGCTGACCGGCATAATCGTGATTGGTGAGCACCCAGTCGGTTGAATTATTTTGTGCCGCATTCAATTCCTGTTGTGTCGGCGTCGCAGCGGTGGGGCGAAGCCCCGGAGTAGCAGGCGCATCGGTCTTTAACACATTCGTCGCCGCACTGGTTGAGGTTACCGCTTGACCGGCGCCTTGCGGTCGAATAGCGATTTTCTTTAAGGCGGCCGTCATCGTTGGCAATTCCTCATTGCCCGCGCCGTAGCCATTGACTTTGAGAATGTAGGCCACCACATCAATGTACTGTTTAGCGGTCATCGTTCCGGCGGCGCCGTAAGGCATCTGCGTGCGGGTGATGTAATACAACTCATCAACCGTGTGCTTACCCGCGCCCCACTTCGCCATAAATTGACTGCCGGCAAGCGCCGCCGCCGACCCGCCCGTCAGGCCTCCGCCATGACAAGAAGCGCAACGCTTCTCGTAAAGATTCTGTCCGCGCTGGGCTTGTGCCGGTGTATAAACCCCATCTTGCTGCGCCCCGGACATCGCAGATGCGCTAAATCCGCGCACCGATAGAGTGAAGTTTTGCGACGCCAGCGCCAACCCCATCAAGGTGAATAACAGGAGTGTGACAACCGTGCAACGCTGGTTTCGTAATGACAGCAGGTTTGGTGTTTTCATGGTTGAGCCTCTTTCTTCAAAGACTAAAGTAATGACAAAAACCGACTGGCCATCGAACGCGGATTTTAACCTAAAAGCGGATTTTAACCCTCGCCATCAAATGCACAAAAGGCGCAAAAAATAATCCGCGCACAACTTCATCTGCTCCATTCACTCACCATCTCTTTGGGGCGCTGTGTGCCTTGTTGCGGCCCATTAAACCTTCGCTCAAAATTACTCGGGTTTCTTCGCCTCGGCGCGCCGGCGGGCGCGCAGATAGATGCGAATTTCATCATTGCGCGGATTGACTGCATAAACCGCGATACGACCGTCGGCAAGCGTTTGAATCGTCGCAGGCGCGGCCAGAGCTGTCAAATACCAGCCCGACGGCAACACCACGGTATTGCGCAATCGCCCGAATGTGCGATCCCAAACCAGTTCATCGCCCTCCAGGTAATAGCTCTTCGAGTCGGTGTACGTCTCCTTCAAGCGCAGGCGATTGGTCTGTCCGCTGGCCAGAGGTTGCGCAAAGTGTGTGACGACGACTTCCGCGTCATCACTAACCTCTGCCAGGGGCAACTTGCGCGCTTTGACCTCTTTTCCCGATAAAACTTCCCATTTGAGTTTTGCGCCGCTATCGAGATCAAGGCTTTCAGGGTCTGTCACATGGCTACCGGCGCGCACGATATTGAAGTAATACTGTTCGCCCGCTTTGCGCGCCGTGTAATCGTGGGTGATGCGAAAGGCGTGCGCTTCGGGCGCCAGAAGTTCATAAAGAATTTCGCGGTCTTGTGCGGCGCGTTCCGTCAGCGGCGAGTTTTGACAGACGCCGCCGCCGGCCATTATCCCGCCAAACATCAGGGCGCAAATCAGGGCGCGATATGTTTTCATTTTGGCGTCTCCGCTTTTTTTGTATTCGGTAAGCGCCGCGCTTTGATAGTGACATCGAGCGCCCCGCCGCTTCCCGGATTCACAAAAGCCAATTTCAAGCGCCCGTCCGCCTCCATCAAAACCTGTGTGGCGACCGATGAAGAAACAACTTCAAACCCCGCCGGAAGCACCACACTGTTGCGGGCGATGCCAAGCGTGCGCTTGAAAACCAGCAAATCGTCTTCCGTGTAATAAGTCTTCTCATCTTTATAGGTCTTCCAGATAATCAAGCGATATTCGCCCGCCGCGGGAACCGTTTTCGCCAGATGAACTTTGATGTAATGCGCCGTCGGATTGAAATTCTCTGTGGGCGAGTCGGTCTTGGCCTGTGCGCCGGTGACGACTTCGAACTTGAGCGGCTTGCCGGTCGCCGCGTCAAGCACCGATTCATCGGTCGCCGTGCTGCCTTCGCGAATCGGGTTGAAATGAAAGCGCGCCCCGGGCCGGGTTTCCGTGACTTCGTAATAGATGCGGAATTGATGGCTGTCCGGGGCGAGCAACTCATAGCGCGTGTAACTATCTGAAGAGACATATTGCCCCGATGTCTCGGCCACACTGATTATCAAAAGCGTGAGCAGGAGATAAATGTGCCGACTGGAAAACGTCAGACGGGCAGACAACAGTAGATGGATTGGTTCAGAAAAACTTCGCATTTGATGTGCCTCTTTTCGCGGCTATTGCCCGCCCCTGCCTAGGCTATCTGCGCCGGGTTTTGCAACCCTGCGATAGAGCGACAAGGTGATGTTGGGTGAAAGTTATTGCTTCATCCACAGGCAAATTCATTCCGGCAGATTCATCTGTTTCAGCATTGCCTTGAATCGTGGCTCGGAGCGCAACTCGTCAAGCTCAGGGGCAACGGCATAAGTATTGGCGGTTTCCGCATGGCTCGACATGTGCTTTTCGAGATGATTCAAGGCTTCTGCTTTATCACCCAGCCCAATGTAAATAAGTGCAAACGTATCGCCCTGAACATAATCCCGGGTCGCTTTCTGCTTTAACTCGGTGAGCAGCTTTACGGCTTCA
>JBIOWC010000388.1:0-3469 GCA_044868105.1 Blastocatellia bacterium | reverse complement strand
TCATTGTCAGTTGTTTTACAACTTCGGTTCATCGCGTGCAGATTGTTTTAGATTTGGCGCAGGAATACGGGCGCAATGTCTGCTTGCTGGGTCGCAGTATGGTGCGCAATGTTGAAACGGCGGATAGCTACCGTCAACTCGATGTACCCGATGGCATCTTCGTTTCGCTTTCGGAAGTGCGTTCAATGGATGATGACCAAGTGGTTTTGCTGACCGCCGGATGTCAGGCCGACCCGATGTCCGCCATGATGCGAATGGCGACCGACCAGCATAAAAATCTCTCGGTAAAACCTGGCGATAAGGTGGTGCTGTCATCGCGCATTATTCCAGGAAATGAACCGGCTATCTCACGTTTGATTTCGCATTGCTATAAACGCGGCGCAAAGGTGGTTGATAGTTCACAAGCGCGCATACATTGTTCGGGACATGGCAGTCAGGAAGATTTGAAGATTTTGATAGAAGCGGTACGCCCGAAATATCTAGTGCCTATTCATGGAGAATACCGCCAACTATATCGCCATAAGGAATGGGCTGAAACGCTCGGCATTGTCGAACCGCGCAATATTATTACTTTTGAAAACGGCGATGTTTTGGCGATGGATGAAAACAGCGCCAAAGTGATTGCGCAAGAACCAGTCGGTCGCACCTTGATTGATGAATCGTACGGTGAAGTTGACGACCTTGTGGTACGCGACCGCCGACATCTCTCCTACGATGGCATTGTTGTTCCGGTGGTCGCCATCAACCCATCAACCGGTGAGATGGAATCCGAACCCGAAATCGTCACTCGCGGATTTATTGATGAAGCCGAACAGGAAGAATTTATCGAGGAGATGAAAGCCCTCATCGTCGAAACCGTAAACACCGCAAGCCACGAAGAACGCATTGACCAGTCGGTAATCAAAGAGAAAACCCGCATTGCGCTAAAGCGATTTATTCAAAAGAGGACTGGCAGCCGACCGATGATTCTTCCTGTTGTTGTCGAGGTTTAATGAACCTGCGTTCGTGGTGGCGACGAAAACGGAAAGTTACTCTTGGGTTGATTGTCTCGGCAATTTGTCTGCTCTTCTATGCCAATCAAATTGAACCTTACCGAATTGAAGTTACCCGCTATCAACTATCCGCGCCGCTTCAATCACCTATAAAAATTGCTCATCTGAGCGATTTGCACAGCGGTGGAATCGGCAAACGCGAAGAAAAAATGTTGGCGATTCTTGAAGCCGAGCAACCGGATTTGATAATCGTTAGCGGCGACTTGATTTCTACGGATGCAGATTATGCGGGCTGCCGCGATGTGCTTAAACGATTGCACGCGTCGCTCGGGGTTTTCATTGCCCCGGGAAATCACGAAAGCTGGTTTCCACCACCCGAAGGACGCGCCTACTTTGAAGGGATAGGCGTAAATTTATTAGTTAATCAAAGCCGACAAATTCGCGATGAAGTATGGCTCCTCGGACTTGATGATATGATGACGCGTCAACCGGATTTTGAAAAAGCAAACCAAGGCGTACCAGATGCGGCCTATAAAATTGCCTTCTTTCACTCACCGGCATTCTTCAATAACGTAGCAGGGAAGTGCAATCTGGTGCTTGCCGGACATTCGCACGGTGGACAAGTACGCGTGCCCTTCATCAATCCGTTTTGGTTACCTGAAGGTTGTGGTGATTATATTGAAGGTTGGTATGAGCGCGACGGTTCAAGGATGTATGTGAGTCGAGGAATCGGCAACTCCATCTTGCAATTGCGATTCAATTGCCGACCTGAAATTGCCATTATCACGGTCGGCAAATAAGCGGATTGAGGTTTGAAAATTATTTCCTGAATATCAAGTGAGCGGCGTTCGGCAATCAGGTTTAACTACTAACAACGGTTCGACGGCAGCTTTAACTCCGCCAGAGTTGCTTGGCTCAGCTATATCAAAAAACTGTTCTAGAGGATGTTGCCGCTCATCTCCTCACTTCTGTATATCAGTGGATCAGCGAATGATTTGATATGTTAGATTTGCGCGTAGAGAATATTTTAGTCGAAGAGTTATCCGGTCCTGACATCAAAAAGTAAAATAAAAATCACCTTATAGCGTAATTCCATCAAGTTTATCCTGTTGTTCCCAATAGACATTAAATAATGAAATTTTCCCTCTCTTCGTTGTCGCCTTCTCAACTCTGTTAATCCATTCGGGCAAGGCATGACGATGCTGTTCAAAGGCATTGTGACATTCGTGAGGTGTAAAATCGGAGTCCTGTATTGACAGGAACTCGGCTTCCAGAGCCATTCTTGCGTCATTAAATGTTTCTTTCAACACTTGGTAATCCTTCAAGACGAGACGATGAAGATGCTCGTGTCGCCAGAAGAGACTTTCGGAATCATAGGTTTCTTGCGGTTTGGGTTCGTTAGAAATCAACCCATTGCCCATCACCATAGGTTTGAAAACACTCAGGCAAGGTGAAGAGGTTCCGGTAAGCCAATGAAGTTTTAATTTGGCGTCTAATCGAGAAACCATTGAACTGGTCGTTTGCCCCGCGCGTCTCGTCGGATGCCAGGACGAATGCGCGCAAGGCATACGCATTCGCCACCCCGCTTGCGGGTTCAAGCCGTTATGGTCACGCAGCGCTGCAAAAAAATCTTCGCGTTTAAGCTGGGCGTTTCTCTTCGTCAGACTTCGGCTTGTACAGGCGCGGCGTTCATCGCCGCCCGATAACCTGCGGTAGTTCGGCTCGCCAAAACATCGTGCGAAATCGAAACCCTCAACCGATTTACACCAGCCTTTTCGTTTGGCGAATGGATAGGCTTCCTCGGAAATTAAATCGAACGCCTTGCCAATAGAGAGTGCATTTGAAATCGTGCGAATTCCCCTAACTTTCTCAGCCGCCCAAAATTTACCGGCCGTCTCCAGTACCCAGGCTTCCGTTGGGTCTGCGATGATAAACGAATTGTGATAGCGAAATTTTTTATTGCGATAGCCACAGGCGCCGCCTTGTTTATATTTCTGCAAATGCCAGGTGATGAACTCTAAAGCTTCGCCTGCCGTAGTAGTGCGCTCCAGAGCGAGCCGCAACAAATCCATTCCGGTCAGACCGACTTTTTCAGTCGCGATTTTTGTCCACACCGCCTCGTTGCCAATGGCAACGCCATGTTCATTTGCGCCGATCTCTGCGCCCCACATCCAGAGCGGACGGCAGAGGATGACTTCGTTGGTTTGTGCAACCTGAGGGATTTCCAGGTAGGTACATTGTAAGGTTCGCGAGCCTTGATGAATTTGCCGCGGCAAGTGCTCAACCGCTTGCGCTTCGCCCGGTTCACGGTCGCTATTTTTAGCAAACCACACGGCGCCATCGGCCGTGTGAGTTGGCATGGCTACTAGGGTGTCGCACATCGTTTAAACTGGTAACTTGAATGAACTGATTGCCCAATATATAAACCATAACCAAAAGGCCATGGCCGTTATCAGAAGACCTAAGAGCATAAACAC
>JBIOWC010000387.1:0-4666 GCA_044868105.1 Blastocatellia bacterium | reverse complement strand
GCAACCTCTGCGTAACTCATTTCATGAAGGTCGCAAAAGACCACGACTTCGCGGTAATGCGCCGGCAAAGCCAAAATCGCTTGCCGTAAACTCTCAAGCATCTCTTTGCGGGTTAAATCGTGAAGCGGGTCACTCAAGCTCGTGACATTTTCGCTCGTGTAAATTTCGCTCTCACTCGCTTCTTCGTCAATCGCCACGAAGCGGCTCTCCTTACTCAGTTTGCGCAAAACAAAATTGCGGGCAATGCCATAGAGGTAAGCTTGAACCGCGCCGCGCGCCGGGTCATAATTTGCCCCTTCGCGCATCAACATCAAAAAGACTTCCTGCGTTACATCTTCGGCTAAGGTCACCGACCCGCTCATCTGAAACGCAAATTTGTAAACCTTTGACTGGTGGCGGGTGTACAAAGAAACGAAGGCTTCTTCGTCTCCGGCCAACATGCGTTTAAGCAAGTTCCCGTCGCTGGTCTTTACTGGTAAGTCCATTAAACCCTTTACGAGTGTGGTGTCTTTCGGCTGTCACCTATTATTCACTTTTCGGCAGGAAAAAGTTCCACAAAGATTCCGAAAAACCACAGAGACCCCGAGACACAAAGCTTCAATAACCATTTTCTTGCGCTTTACCTCTGTGTCTCGGGGTCTCTGTGGTGAAAAATTTTTCTATTCGTATTCTGGCATAGAGTCGCGGGCCAGGAGCGCCGCACCGATAATGCCGGCGTCTTGTCCTAGTTTTGCCGAGACGATTTGACAACCTTCGCGGGCTGGCGCAATGGCATCTTTGAGAATCTCTTTTCTCACATAGCGGATAACCAACTCGCCTTCTGCCATCACGCCGCCGCCCATGACGACGACTTCGATGTTCAGTAGGTTGATGACATTCGAGATTGCCGCGCCTAAAATCTTCGCCGTCTCTTTGAGCACCGAAACCGCAAGTTGGTCTCTTTCAATCGCCGCTTGAAAGACCCGCTCGCACGTCAGTACGCCTTCCATATCGCGCGCCAGTTGCGATACTGAAAACGCCGGGTCGGAGAACAATTGTTCACGCACGCGGCGCACAATATTGGGACCTGAGGCAAGGGTTTCCAAACAACCGGTGCTGCCACAGGCGCATTGCAAATCTGAAAAACCAACTTTGAAATGGCCGAATTCACCGGCAAATCCCCGGCTGCCGCGCTGCAACTGCCCACCTAAAATCAAGCCGGAGCCAATGCCAGTTCCAATGGTGATGTAAAAAACATCCTCGAACCCTTGCGCCGCACCGCATTGCCATTCGCCGTAAGCGGCGACATTGGCATCGTTATCAAAAACCACCGGGAGATTCGTCGCCTGCTGTAATTCTGCGTGCAGGTCGAATGCCGAAACATCAACAATGTTCGGCGTAATCTCTACGCGCTGCTTTTTATGATTGATCATGCCGGCCCAGCCAATGCCAACCGCCGCCGCCCGCCCCCCGGCTTCGGCAGACAGCCGCAAACGATTAATCGTCTCGGTCAACTGAGCGACGAAAACGCGAGGGTCTTTGACTTCGGTAACCACTTTCTCTTGTTTGATAATCGCGCCGCTTCCGTTAATTAACGCCCCGCGAATCGTCCGCCCAATATCTAAACCAATGTAGATCTGTTCTGTTGTTGTCATACGGCTCCGAGGAATCAGGATTTAGGCTTTAGCCTGAAAGAAAAGTGTAGCGGATAAGGAATGAAGAATAACGACGATAAATAAAAAAATTGTTCATCACTTTTTATTTACACTTTCCAGGGCTCAAATTCCTAAATCCCAAACCCTCCATCTCAACTCCTAAATTCTAGCTCCTACATCCCCTTCCCGGCTCGCTATCTGCTTTCATTTTTTCCCCAGGTCATTCTTAATCACGGCGCCGCCTTTCATCACGAACTTCACATTATCGAGCGCCCGAATATCTTTTAGCGGATCGCCTTCCGTGGCAATGAGGTCTGCAAATTTACCCGCTTCGATTGCGCCAATGCGGGTTTGCCAGCCTAAGAGTTCGGCCGCATTGAGGGTCGCGGCGCGAATGATTTCAAGGTTTGACATCCCGGATTCGCTATAAGCATGCAGCATCGTCAGACTGGCTTGCCCGCGGGTTTTGCCTGGCATCCGGTAGTACATATCCGAACCGGCGGCGATACGCACACCGGCTTTGATGGCGCGTGCAACTCTGTCATGTAACTGTTTTATACCGATTTCCATCTGCTCTCTACGTTGTTTCATCGCTTCAGGCGATATGGCGCGGGCGCCAAAAATCGCAAGATAATCGTCAAGCGTGCCATCCGTGGGAACGAGAAAGACCTTCTTTTCCGCCATCAGTTTGAAAGCTTCATCCGATGCGCCATAGCCATGTTCAACCGAATCAACCCCGGCTTCCGCGGCGATGCGCACGGCCATATCGGTTACCGCGTGCGCGGCAACTTTTTTGCCGACGCGATGCGCCTCTTCAACAATTGCCTTCATCGACTCAAGCGTCACGATACGCGGATAGGTGTCAACGATGACCTTGATGCAATCTGCGCCATCATACAACGCTTGCTGCACGGCGCGCCGGGCTTCTTCAACATTACCGATAACGGCATATTCCTGCTCGATGATTTTTTGCGTTTCGGCTGACACTCTGCCGAATTGTCCGCCGGCCGCCGATAGCGCTCGCGTTGAAACAATCATCCGCGGGCCGATGACCCAACCTTGATTGATGGCATCACGCAAGGCGACATCGCCGTTGATGCCGGAGTTGCCCAAATCGCGCACCGTCGTAATCCCCGCTTCGAGGTCTTCGCGTCCCATGGCGGCGCCAAGCAAAGCGCGTTTGGTCGTCCCCAGTTGCGTGACCGTCAAAATCATATTGTTATCGTCGTTGCCAAGTTCGCCATCGTAGTTTTGTAGCAGGTGGGTGTGACTATCTATCAAACCGGGTAACACGGCGGCGTTGCTTAAATCAACGACTTGAGTTTCAGGCGGAATTTTAACCGTTGCGCCGACTTCTTTGATGCGTCCGCCTTCAATCAAAATCACCGCATTGCTCACATAGTCGCCGGTTTTTACGTCAAGCAATTTGCCGCAGCGAATCGCCACACTTTTCGGTTGGGTAGTTTGGGTTAAGCTATTGGGTGGTGCAGACAGAATCGAAACCATCAGCAGCAGGACGACGAGGACAGATTTGGTTTTCATTCGCTCTCTCTTTTATTGCGGGTTGTGAAAGATAGTGGCAATTTTTTGCGAAGCGTCTTTGCGAACTTTGCGACCGCCTGGCGTTTGGGCGTTAAATTTTTGCCGGATAGTTTCTCGCAAAGGCGCCAGGTCCCGCCAGGCGCGCAAAGAAGATTGACCAAGGCGGCTTTCAACCGGGATTCAGGTTAAGTATTCACGTCACCCCATTTTGCGGTCCAATCGTTTCACTTTTAAGCTGTTGTGCTGGTGGCTTTCGGTTTGATTTTTTTCAAACGGCTCAACGCCCACCGCGCTTTTGCCCGCACCCCTTCATCCTCATCTTTGAGTCGCGTAATCAATGCATCTATGGCTCGCACGTCGCAAATTTGCCCCAGGGCTTCGGCGGCCGCAAAGCGCACGTTGCCATTCGGGTCTTCCAATAAATCGAGTAGTTCGGGAACCGCTTTGGCATCTTTCAAGCGGCCGAGCGCCAGCGCCGCTTCACAGGCAACATATTTATCTTCGCCCTTGAGCAACATCTCTAAAACATTGGCGATGCTTTTATCACCGATAAGCCCAAGCGCTTTTGCAGCAAACCGCGCGGTTAAATTATCGCCTTCATCCACCGCATCGGTAAGCAGACTAATCAATGGCCCGGTGGCCGGTTCGCTGAGTTGCACAATGACGCGCGCGGCTTCGGCTTTGACTTTCAAGCTTTTGTCCCTGAGGGCGTCGAGCAGCGCCGAAAGGGCGCGCGGGTCGTGCGAAAATTCGAGCGTGCGAACCGCATCCAGACGAACCCTTTCGTCTTCATCTTTTAAGAGTTGCGTCGGGTCAAGGGGTCGCCCTTCGCCGCCGGCAAGCCCGACCATGATTTGCGCACAGATGCGGTCTTGAATCACCAGGACATCTTTCGCATCAGCATCAATTTTATCGCTCCACAAAATGCCGCCGCTGGTTGCGTCAATGAGTTGCGCCGTAACGCGCAATTTATCGCCCGCTTTCAAAAAGTTGCCCATCAAAATCATCTCAACATTGAGTTCGGCGCGCACATCCGCCGGGTCAACCGATTGATTTTGATATTGCAATACGCGGTTTGAAGGCGTGACGACGATTTGATTGGTGGCGGCAAGCTCGGTAATTAAACTGTCGGCCAGTGACAACCCATAAAAATCGGCTTGCGGGTCGCCGCTTAAATTGCGAAAGGGCAAAACGGCTAAAAACTTCTTTGCGCCTTGAGTCATCGAAAAATCCTGATTGCCGGTGCGGGCGCTACTCGTTTGACTGACGGGCGCTTGAACAGGCGAAGGGGCGCGCAAGGTGTCGGCGTTGCTGTCACGCGCAAACAGGCGATTCAGAAAGCGACTCAGTTTTCCGCCCGTGCGTTGCGGTGCCACGTAAGGCACGGTGATGCCATCTGGAACGCCTGGTCCATTTGAACGCAAAGTGACCGCCAGGCGCTGCATATCTTCAATCATCTGTTGCATGGATTGATAACGGTCGTTCGGTTT
>JBIOWC010000386.1:0-2493 GCA_044868105.1 Blastocatellia bacterium | reverse complement strand
GGTATGGCGGCAGAGGGCCGGGGCTTTTGCTCGTTCTTGAGTATGAACTCGCCGCTCAATATTTCACTGCTCCCTCATCGCTGACCTGGAAATTTGTCTTAATAATGATCAACCGCCTGATTCTGCTCTTGAGCCTGGTGTTATTTGTCAGTTCAAGGCGCAGCGCCCAAACCCGTTTGCAGGAACAGAGCGAACGATTGCGGGTGTCGCTTTCCAGCATTGGCGATGCGGTGATTGCCACTGACCTCAAGGGCAGAATAAATTTCATGAATCCAACCGCCGAAACCTTGACCGGGTGGACGAGCGCCGAAGCCGCCGACAAACCGCTTACAGAGGTATTCAATATCATCAATGAGTTCACCCGCCAACCCGCCGAGAGTCCTGTTGCCAAGGTGCTTCGCGAAGGGCAAATCGTGGGCCTGGCCAATCATACCCTCTTAATTGCGCGTGACGGCAAAGAAATTCCCATTGATGATAGCGGCGCTCCGATTAGAGATACCAACGGAGAGACCAGCGGGGTCATTCTCGTCTTCCGCGACATCCGTGAACACAAGCAAGCCGAAGAAACGCGACTCGCCCTGGCCGCCATCGTCGAATCATCCGATGATGCAATCATCAGCAAGTCTTTAGCTGGAACGATTCGCAGTTGGAATAATGGCGCAGAGAGGCTTTACGGCTACAGCGCCGAGGAGGTAATAGGTCGTCCGGTCTCTATCCTGATGCCGGTTCAACGCCAGGATGATTTCCCGGAAATTATGGAACAGCTCAAACGCGGTGAAGGGATTAAACATTATGAAACCGAGCGCGTCACCAAAAACGGCAAGCTCCTGACCGTATCCCTAACCATCTCTCCACTCAAAGATAGCCTCGGCAATATTATCGGCGCTTCAACGATTGCCCGCGATATTAGCGGCCATAAGCAAGCCGAACAGGCTTTAAAGATAGCGCAGGAACAACTTCAACTGGTTACCGATACCATGGCTGTCGCCGTCGCTCAGTGTAGCCGCGATATGCGCTACCTCTGGGTCAGCCAGGGGTATACCAACTGGGTGCAGCGTTCATATGAAGAGATCAATGGGCGAGCGATTCCTGAGGTTATCGGTGAAGAAGCCTTTCAGACCATCCGCCCCTATATTGAAAGGGTGCTCGCCGGCGAGCGCGTCGAGTATGAGAATCCGGTCAATATACAGGGTCGGGGGCAGCGTTGGATCAACGCCATTTATACGCCGACCTATGACAAGACCCAAACCCCGGACGGCTGGGTCGCCGTGATTATGGATGTCTCCAATCACAAAAAATTAGAGAATGCGGTTAAATTGAGTGAAGAGCGATTTCGTCTGGCGGCTGAAGCGGTAAAAGGCATCATCTATGACATAGATTATGAGACCAATCATCTGGTGCGAACGCGCGGCCTTTTCGAGGTGCTGGGTTATCAGCCACAGGAAGTACCGCCAACCAACGAGTGGTGGCTCGAACAGATGCACCCGGAAGACCGTCCACATATTCAGGAAGCCTACAAACGCCTGCTAGCCTCCGACCTCCTGGAGTTTCAATATGAATACCGTTTGCGGCACAAGAGCGGGCGCTGGGTTCATTTGATGGATCGCTCCGTCATCTCACGCGATAGTGAGGCCAGAGCCATTCGCCAAGTCGGTTGCGCGCTCGACATCTCACAAATCCGTGAAGCCGAAGAGGCCTTAAAAATGGCCGACCGCCGCAAGGATGAATTCTTAGCCATGCTCGCCCACGAATTGCGTAACCCCCTCGCCCCCATCCGCAATGCCGTAGAGGTGATGCGCCACATCAGTTCAAGGGCGCCGGAAGTCGAGAGCATGCGTGAAGTCATTGAACGTCAAACCGAACTCTTGACCCGCCTGGTTGATGATTTGCTCGATGTTTCGCGCATCACGCAAGGAAGAATCGCGCTTCGCAAAGAGCCGGTTGAATTGCGCACCATTGTGGCGCGCGCCGTCGAAACCAGCCGCCCGCTGATTGATGCGTCTAAACACCAACTGACCATCACGCTGCCCCCTCAACCTGTGGAGATTAAAGGCGACTTGATACGACTGGCGCAAGCGCTTTCCAACCTCTTGAATAACGCCGCCAAATATACCGAAAGCGGCGGGTACATCAGGCTCACAGTAGAGACGCTGGGCGGCGAAGTTGCGGTGCGTGTGAAGGACAACGGGATGGGCATTTCACCCGACGACCTGCCACACGTCTTTGGACTTTTTGCACAGGTGAACCGTTCGCTTGACCGCACACAAGGAGGGCTTGGCATCGGCTTGACGGTGGTGCACAACCTCATCGAGATGCATGGCGGGCGGGTTGAAGCATTCAGCGACGGAATGGGAAAGGGTAGCGAGTTTGTCATCCATTTACCCATCCTGAGGCCAGCGGTCGAAGAGGAAAAAGCCGATTTCACTGAACTTGTTGACGATAGAACCCAAGCGGAAGTGCCGCCGAATTATCGGGTGTTGGTGGTTGACGATA
>JBIOWC010000385.1:0-2042 GCA_044868105.1 Blastocatellia bacterium | reverse complement strand
CGGTAAGTGTACTCACGACGGTAAGTGTACTCACGACGGTAAGTGTACTCACTCACCCTGCCCTTACAGGGTAAAGCCATTTGAAAATCGCTCTAGGAGATAACACACGAGCATGAGCCAAGACCACCAGCTTACTTCAGAGCGATTCCCACGCTCGTCGCAATATCACCCAGATTGGATACTGGCGGGCGCCAGTGGGGGAGCCAATGCCCTTTGGTTGACGGAGTGGCTCACCGAAGCGATGCATTTGCAGCCTGGCATGAAAGTGCTCGATCTCGGCTGCGGGCGAGCTCTGTCATCCATTTTCCTGCGTCGCGAGTTCGACGTTCGGGTCTGGGCCACCGACCTGTGGTTCAGCGCCTCGGAAAACCTCCAGCGCATCCGGGATGCCGGAGTCGAGGACGGGGTCTTCCCGATCCACGCTGACGCGCGGGCCCTGCCGTTCGCCGGGGATTTCTTCGACGCCATCGTCTCCATTGATTCTTTTATCTACTACGGCACGGACGACCACTACCTCAATTACCTCGCCCGCTTCGTCAAGCCTGGCGGCCGCATCGGGATCGCTCAGGTGGGTCTGGTGCACGAGCTGGATGACTCGGTTCCTGCGCACCTTCGGGAGTGGTGGTCTCAAGATCAGCTGTGGTGCTTGCATTCGCCGGGCTGGTGGCGGCGACACTGGGGCCGGACCGGCATCCTGGACATTGAAGCGGCCGACATGATGTCGGATGGCTGGCGGCACTGGTTGGAGTGGCTCCGCCTGGTTGCCCCCGACAATGTGACGGAGGTTGGGGCGCTGGAAGCCGACTCTGGCAGCCATCTCGGTTACGTTCGAGTCGTAGGTCGTCGCCGGGCTGAAGCGCAACTGCCGGAGCCGATTGTGTCTGTGCCCATCCACTACCTGAAGATGCCCCTACTGCGCGGCTCGAAGTAGGATACGGGCCATTGAGTAGCCGCGGACATAGGTAACAAAAAGGTCCGGCGATCTGGGTTACACTTTATTCTTGTGCCTTGGCGCAGAGATCCCCAATCGAGTCGTTTTAACGAGCAACTCTATTCTTAAAACCAAGTCTATCCGGTGCTCCACTTCCCTCATCAAACGGTCACATCAGAACCGCAAGCGATCAATCTTTCAAACCTCTGGCAAACCTTCTTGCATTTTTCTCTTTTGCACAAGACACGCGTCTTTAGATTTCACGTGGGCAGAGAAAATCAGATAAATTCGGGCTAAATAAAGAAAATGCGCTCTCGATTAGCTTTCCGCAGGCTAGATTAAAACAACTCTGCTCGCGCCTAGTTAAAATTGTCTTTATCGTCGTTGGCGTTGCCTTGGGGTTTGCGGCTAACTGTAGCTGAGCTTATACTCACGCCCGAGAGGTACAGAACATGGCGAAACCGACCGATGAACAGAAAAAAGAGTTCAAACGACTTTTTAACTTTCCGCACACCCTTGACACCGGCGCCAAAACCTTCCAACGCGCAGACCTTATCAGTGAAATCATCGAAGGGAAGAAAGAACCCGTCCTGGTTCAACTCACAAGGCGCAAACCCCAGAAATGCGAATAAAAAAACAGATCCTGATTAATTCAGTTTTTCAAATTGATTTCTATCGCCTTGCCGTTGGTGTCGTCATTCATAAAGCAATCAACCTCGCGGTGATTGATAGGCCGGCCAAGGTGCGAATTCTTGTAGGCAAACAAGCCGTCATTTATCAGGCGATAGCCGGTCCCGCGTGAGACGGAAATTAACCCGGCGATGTGATCAGGCGAATGGCAGGCCTCGCAGTTATCCGGACAGTTGGGAATAGATTCTTTTATTCTGGGTATGGGTCTGCTGATTAGATGAAGCGCACCAGCTCGCTATGTTGAATGCGCCTTCCCGTTCCGGTCAATCTGTAAGCCAGCCGGTGTTGAGCCTCTAACCCTATATCAAAAGCAATTTTCATTGTTGGCGTTTATTTGAGCGGTGAGCGATTGGGGTGTAATGAGTCGTCCGGGCGGGCGCGGGCTTTTAATTTGTCAAATAGGCTTCACCGCAGGCCCCTG
>JBIOWC010000384.1:0-11134 GCA_044868105.1 Blastocatellia bacterium | reverse complement strand
CCAACGAAAAAAGGCAATTGAAATATTTGAATTCCATCAAAAGACCGGAGCCCGGCGTTTTGCGAAACCCCCGCCGGTTGTCGGTTCAACGGCAAAGTTTATCCGCGGATTTGGCCGAAATAAATCGATAAGGCGGAGAACGGAAATCCGTGTTCTCCGCCTTATCCGAAGATAAACTCTCGAGTTTGGTCAGGGGGGCTGAGCCTGGTTAGCCAAGGTTGACAGCCTTTAGCTGTGAAGAACTTTATAGGTTGTCTTACCGATTTTATCCGAGGCGAAAAATAGAGATTTGAGCGGTAAAAAGCCGAACAAACGATAATTGCCGACCGCCGCAAGTCCCGCCGAAGCGAGACAACCGCATTGCGAACAATCGGGCGTGCCGCCAAATTGACAGGGAGTAATTCGACCTCGCAAATCCGCCGTCAAATTCAAGGTCGTGCGCGAAAAGATACACTCCTGCGGGGTTTGCGGTGGCCGGCGATAGCCGCGTATGACCGCATCAGGCAATTCCAGTTTAGCAAACAGCGGGCGCAACCTGACCAGTTCATTTAATACCGCTTCGCGTTCGTCAGGCCTGAGAATCTCCTGGTCATCAGCGCCCTTTTGCGGCGTAAACAGACTGAACCAAACCTTCTTCACCTCTTTTTTAGCCGACCAGAAACTGAGAAACTCTTCAAAATATTTCGGCCGCCGCAGCATCTGCCCGGTCACGGTGCAGTGCACGGTTATCGAATGCCCTTGAATGGTACTCAAGATACGCTCATAAGTCGCAGGTTTGCGGCGCTCATCGTGTTCGGGCTGCAGGCCGTCTATGGAAACCACCAAAAACAAATTATTGATTTGACGCCAGGCGGCGGGGATTTCGCGCACCGCGCTGGTGACCAGTTGAACGGCTATGCCCATTTCACTCAGTTGGGGTAACAGCACATCTAACTCTCGAAAGCGCACCAGGGGTTCCCCGCCGACAATCGAGATATGCAAGGGGCGATGTTTGCGAGCCAGGGTTAAAACGCCATCTATTAACTCCTGACCTTTGTAATCGGAAAGCACACGAAGCGGACCGAGTTCCCCCAGATGCTCAGGCTCGTAAGCATAGCAACCCGGACAACGCAGCGGACATTCGCGAGTGATTTCGATTGATAAAGATGGATAATGTCCGCTTAAAATGCGCCCCCAGGCTTTCACGAGGTCTGTTTTTTTCATTACTGATTTTTCCTTTGATTTGCTTGAGCAGGTTATTAGGAGGAGTCCTTTTCGAGCTTAACATTAGCCGACGCGGGGCACCAAATTGATATGCTGGGCCGCCATTGAGAAGATGCGGATAAAGAACTCCTGCTAAGGTCGTGAAGGTGATGGAGAGTGGCAACCGCTTTTCAGGTGAGGTCTGAGTCGGCGTTTGTCCTGTCCAAACGATGAGTCATTAGAAGAAAAGTTTATCGGGATTAAGTTTCGGCTGGTTTACCGGCGAGGGCTTTTTCGCCGTGCATAACCGAGGAGGTCCCGCCTGGTACCAGGTAAGCCGGTTGCTCGCTGGCGATTTCAGGAGTCGGCAAACTGAAGGGCACTTTTTCAGCATTGCTCAGGCCGTGCATCATTCCCCACTCGCACATAGATTCAATAACCGGTTTGAGGCTGGCGCCGAGAGCTGTGAGCGAATATTCGACTTTCGGAGGCACTTGCGCGTACACCTCGCGGTGAACAATGCCGTCCTGTTCCAGTTCGCGCAATTGTTGGGTGAGCATTTTCTGCGACACGCCTTTGAGAATTTTCTGCAACTGGGAAAATCGCTTCACGCCAAGAAAGAGTTGATACAAGATAAGCGCTTTCCAGCGCCCCCCGATAATGGCGAGGGTAAATTCGACCGGACATTTTGCGACTCTGCGCTTCACTGGCTCAAACCTCCGACAGTTTCCTTTTGGTTACTATAACACTTCAAAGTGCCTTCTTCACAAGACGCAAACATCTTGCTATAACATGAGGGCGTTAAATTTTTAAGCTAAGCGAAGGAGAATGATTATGCCGGTAAGACAAGCAGAAGCCCAGTGGCAAGGCAACCTACTTGAAGGCAAAGGAACTATCAAACTTGGCAGCGGTGCGTTTGAAGGTTCCTATGATTGGCGCGCGCGGTCGGCCGACGGCCCCGGCACCAATCCCGAAGAACTCCTGGGCGCTTCCCACGCCGGCTGTTTTTCGATGGCGCTGGCGGCGCAACTGACCAATAACAACACGCCGGCAACCCGCATTCATACCACCGCTAAAGTTCATCTTGAAAAATTGGAAAGCGGTTTCGCGATTACCCAAATTGAACTCGAAACCGAAGTCGAAGCGCCCGGGGTAGACGACGCGAAGTTTCAAGAACTCGCCAATACCGCAAAGACCAACTGTCCGATCTCCAAAGCGCTCGCTGGCACGACTATCCAATTAAAAGCCACCCTTCTTTAGCTGTACTTCCAATATTCAACCGGCAAGCGACCCGGTTAACGAAACGAACCGCTCGCTTGCCGGTACAGCCTGATCTAACCTCACATCTGTTTTTTTGCGAAAGACAACCGCTGGTTCGGCAACGGACGTAATGAGGGTGACAATATTTTTTCAATGAAAGGCACATCTCAAAACAATGAAAGCAATCAGAATGCACGATTATGGCGCTATTGAAGCGCTGGTTTATGAAGAGGTCGCTAAACCGACTCCGGCGGCCGACGAAGTGTTAATTCAAGTTAAGGCCGCCGGGGTCAATCCGGTGGACTGGAAAATCGTCGAAGGTTTTGGCAAAGGCTGGCTGGGGCATGCGATACCGCACATTCTGGGTTGCGATGTCGCAGGGGTGGTTGAAGCGGTCGGTAGCAAGGTGACCAAGTGCAAAGCGGGTGATGCCGTTTATGGTTACACGAACCTTGCCCGTGAAGGCACTTATGCGGAATTTGTGATTGCGAAAGAAGCGGAAGTCACGGCAAAACCCGCGGCACTTGATTTTAATAATGCGGCGGCTTTACCGGTTGCTACGCTCACCGCTTCACAGGCACTGTTCGGGCTTGCCGGACTTGCGGCCGGGCAAAAGGTGTTAATTCACGCAGCCTCGGGTGGCGTCGGCTCGATGGCTGTGCAACTCGCCAAAGCCCAAGGCGCCTATGTCATCGGCACGGCCTCGGCACGCAATGCCGAGTTCGTTAAAAGCCTCGGCGCCGACGATGTGATTGATTACACCACAACAAAATTTGAAGACGTCGTGAAAGATGTCGATGTGGTGGTCGATTTAATCGGTGGAGAAACCCAACAACGCTCCTATGCGGTACTGAAGCAAGGCGGCTTTCTGGTTGCCGCATCGCAACCGCCGGATGCCGAGACCGCCAAAGCATATGGGGTGCAGAGCGCCATGGTCGGGGCCGAACCCAGCGGCGCAAAGCTTGCGGAGATCACCCAGCTTGTTGAAGCGGGCAAAATAAAAACCTTTGTCGAAAAAGTCTTTCCGCTCAGCGAGGCAAAAGCCGCCTTGAATCTGAGCAAACAAGGTCGCACGCGCGGCAAAATTGTGTTGATTCCGGAATAATTTTTAGAAATAGGAGAAACCCACAACCTTCCGAATTCGTTAATAGATTAACAATTAACCGGTTGACAACTATGTCACAATGTTAAGGAGAAGCAAATGGAATACAGAAAATTTGGCAAGACCGATATGCAGGTGAGCGTCTTAGGGTTTGGCGGCGCGGAAATCGGCTTTGAAGGCGTAACCCAGGCGGACGTGACGAAATTATTAAATAGCGCCCTGGATGCCGGACTTAATGTGATTGATAGCGCCGCCGCTTATCTGGTGAGTGAACAACTGATTGGCCAGGCGATCGCCGGTCGCCGCAAAGATTTTTATTTGTTTACCAAATGCGGCGCCGTTGATGGCTTTGCCAGAAGCGATTGGAGCAAGGCCGGAATCCTCAGTCACATCGAGCAGAGTTTGCAGAATTTGCAGACCGATTACCTGGACTTGATTCAACTGCACAGCCCTTCGATTGAAGTCTTGAAAAAGGGCGAAGCGATTGAAGCCCTGCAGGAAGCCAAAGAACGAGGGCTGGCGCGTTACATCGGTTATAGCGGCGACGGCGACGATGCGCGTTTTGCCATCGAGACCGGCGTCTTCGATACCCTGCAGACCTCTGTGAGCATCGCCGACCAGCAGTCAATTGAACTGTTGTTGCCGAAGGCGCAAGAGCTAGAACTCGGCGTGATTGCCAAACGTCCGGTGGCCAACGCCGCCTGGCGCACCGGCGAAAAGCCTGTGAATGCCTATCATCACGCTTATTGGGAAAGGCTCGTGAAATTGGATTATGACTTTTTGAAATTGCCGCTTACGGAAGCCGTAGCCATCGCCCTGCGCTTCACCCTCAGTCACCCGGTGCACACGGCAATCGTCGGCACGACCAATCCCGGCCGCTGGCAAGAGAATGCTAAGAGTTTAGAGGCCGGGGCGCTGCCGGAAGCCGAAATCGCCAAGATTCGCGCGCGCTGGAAAGCGGTAGCCGACGCCAGCTGGGTTGGACAGGTATAAGATTTGTGACCAATGCCCGTAGCCTGACCACACGGGGAGGGCTTAATCTGAACCCGCGCCCGCGCGGTCAGGCTGCGGACACCAATATTCGTAGTAGTTTCAAAGAAGGAGAAAATCAATGAGCACAAACAAAGTGGCGTTAATTACGGGCGCAAATAAAGGCATCGGTTATGAAGTCGCCCGACAACTCGGACAACAGGCGATCACGGTTTTAATCGGCGCGCGCGACGCGGCGAAAGGCGCAGCGGCGGCAGAAAAACTCAAGGCTGAAGGCCTGGATGCCCACGCCGTTAATCTCGATGTGAC
The DNA here is from genome assembly GCA_044868105.1 of Blastocatellia bacterium. Taxonomy (GTDB): domain Bacteria; phylum Acidobacteriota; class Blastocatellia; order UBA7656; family UBA7656; genus JBFMDH01. Next base: position 6,291 of record JBIOWC010000384.1, on the reverse strand, counting down.
GGATGGGGCGACCATTGACGCAACAAAAAAGTTTGTTGAAGAGAAATTCGGCAAGCTCGATATTCTGGTTAACAACGCCGGTATCACGGGCGGATATGGTTGGGATAAAGCGCCCAGCGACGTGCCGCTCGAAACGGTGCGAAAAGTTTTCGAAACCAATTTCTTTGGCGTTATCGCCACCACGCAAGCCTTTTTGCCGTTACTGAAAAAGAGTGAAGCCGGACGCATCGTCAATGTCTCGAGCGGGCTTGGTTCGCTGACGCAACTGAGCGACCCGGAGGGGGCGTTCTCGCAAATAAACTTTCTTGATTACAATTCGTCAAAGACGGCGCTCAATGCCATCACCTTGAGTTTTGCCAAAGAATTCAAAGATACGCCGCTCAAAATCAATGCCGCCGACCCCGGCTACACGGCTACTGATATGAATGGCAACAGCGGCACCAAAACGGTCGCCGAAGGCGCGGACACCCCTGTCTGGCTGGCGACCCTTCCGGATGATGGGCCGACGGGCGGCTTCTTCAGTTCCAGAGAACCGATTCCCTGGTAAACAAAAATTTTGCAATTAACGAAAGGGTACGAAGGATGCGATATAAACTTTTAGGCAAAAGCGGATTGCGGGTTGCAGAAATTTGTCTTGGCACCATGACCTTCGGTGACGATTGGGGCTGGGGCGCGGGCGGTGATGAAAGCCGCAAACAGTTTGATTTATATGCGGAAGCGGGCGGCAATTTTCTTGATACGGCAAATCTCTATACCAACGGCTCAAGCGAAAGGTTGGTTGGCGAATTCGTTGCGGGCGAACGCGACAAATGGGTTGTGGCGACGAAATATACTTTTAATAATCAAAGCGGCGAAGTGAATCTGAGCGGCAATCATCGTAAAAATATGGTGCAAGCGGTAAACGCGAGTTTGAAGCGACTGAATACCGATTACCTAGATTTATTGTGGTTGCACGGTTGGGATTTCACCACCCCTGTGGAAGAGGTGATGCGGTCATTTGATGATTTAGTGCGCGCCGGAAAAATTCTTTATGTCGGGGTATCGGATACGCCGGCCTGGATTATTGCCAAGGCGAATACCCTGGCCGAGCTACGCGGTTGGTCGCCGTTCATTGCTTTGCAGGTTGAATATTCGCTGAGGCAGCGAACCCCGGAACGCGATTTGATTCCGATGGCGCAACATTTCGATATTGGCGTGACCGCCTGGAGTCCGCTGGGCGGCGGCGTGCTGACCGGCAAATATAACAAAGGCGGTGAAGTTGACAGCGGCGGGCGGTTGCCGAAGGGCGCCAAAGAGAGCGATTTGAAAATTGCTCAAGCCGTGCTTGATGTAGCCCATGAAATCGGGCGACCCGCCTCGCAAGTCGCGCTCAACTGGTTGCGCCAGCAGGATAGTCGTTTCGGCGGCGTCATTCCGATTGTCGGGGCGCGCAAAACCGAACAGTTGAAGGATAATCTCGCGTGCCTTGAATTTGAACTGGCGCCCGAACACCTCAAGCAACTCGATGAAGCGAGCGCCATTGAACTCGGGTTTCCGCATGATTTCTTGAAAAGCGAAACGGTTCACAAATTCGCTTTGAGCGGGACGCTTGAACAGATTGACAATCATCGGGCTTAGCGCGAGTAGAAAATAGCCGCAAAAAGGCATCAAGAGGAAAAATTCGCTGTTAAACTTTGAGCCCAGTCACTAATAGCCCTGTGCAAGCTCATCTTTTATGCCTCTTGTGCCTTTTTGTGGCGGTTGTTCTATGGTGCAAATCAAGCGGTCGTTGAATTGAAACGTTACTGTGCAAGAGAAGAGAAAAAAAACCAATAACTGGCGACGCATTGTCGGCGCGTTGCCGCTTGATGTGACGCCGCTCAAAACCTCGCGTGATTATCGCCTGCTGTTTATCGGACAATTTGTTTCGGCATTCGGCTCGGCGATGAGCTACGTTGTGCTGCCTTATCAAATGTACAACCTGACGAAATCATCGTTCGCCGTGGGGATGCTTGGGGTAGCCGAAGTTGTACCGATGCTGACGCTGGGTTTTGTTGGCGGCGCTTTGGCCGATTATTTTGACCGCCGCCGGCTGTTGTGGCTTTCGGAAGTTGGGTTGATGTTGTGCGTCGCGCTGTTGATTTTCAATTCGCTGCTCGCCGAGCCGCGTATCTGGATTTTGTTTACCGTATCGGCGCTCTTTGCCGGGTTGAACGCCTTGCATCGTCCGGCAATGGAAGCCTTGACCCCGAAAATTGTTGCCGCTGAATATATGCCTGCGGTGGCGGCGCTCAATTCGCTGCGCTTTAATTTCAGCTTCATTGTTGGCCCAGCGCTTGGCGGCTTGTTAGCCGCGAGTTTGGGCGCGGCGGTTGCGTATGGCGTGGATTTGGCAACCTATATGGTTTCGCTCGTGGCTTTATTGTTAATGCGAGCGGTGCCGCCGCCTGAAGATGCTGATCGCCCGAGCGTGCAGTCGGCAATCGCCGGCCTGCGTTATGCGCGGAGCCGGCAAGAATTGCTCGGCACCTACTTGATTGATTTAAACGCCATGTTTTTCGGCATGCCCATGGCGCTCTTTCCGGCCATGGCGGAAAGTTATGGCGGCGCCTCAGTCGGGTTGTTTTACTCGATGCCTTCGGTTGGCGCATTGATTGCGGCGCTGACGTCCGGCTGGACCGGGAAAATTCGCCAACACGGATTGGCCGTAACCCTTGCGGCAACGGCCTGGGGGTTGGCGATTATCGGTTTTGGGTTAGCCAGTCATCTCTGGCTTGGACTATTTTTTCTGGCGCTTGCCGGTGGCGCTGATATGGTCAGCGGACTCTTTCGAATGACCATCTGGAATCAGACCATACCCGATTATCTGCGCGGGCGCATGGCGAGCATCGAGATGATTAGCTATACCACAGGGCCTTATCTGGGCAATGCCGAAGCCGGGTTAGTGGCAAGCGTTTTCGGGTTGCGCGCTTCGGTCGTTTCAGGCGGCGCGCTATGTGTAGCCGGTTCGGCCTTATTAGCTTTGTTGTTGCCGCGGTTCATTCGCTATGACAAAGATGAAGGGCTGGCGCGAAAAGCCGCTGATGAAGCCGCCAGGGCCGCCGCCGCTGTTGAAGTATAAGTTGCCAAATTTTTTGCGAAGAGAGGAAAAGATGAAAGCCTACGAGATTCAAAAGTTCGGACTCGACGGTCTGGTTCAGGTTGAACGCGATGAGCCGCAAGCGCGAGCCGGACAGGTGTTACTCAAAATGCGCGCCATTTCCCTAAATTATCGGGACGTTTTGGTTGCCAAAGGGCTCTACAATCCGCGTCTTAAATTTCCCCAGATTCCCATATCCGATGGGGTTGGTGAAGTGGTCGCCGTTGGTGAAGGCGTCACGCGCGTGAAAGTCGGTGACCGGGTTTGCAATACCTTTTTTGAAAAATGGGTAGCCGGCGAATTGACTCCCGAAGGTTCGGCATCGGCGCTCGGCGGCGGACGCGATGGCGTGTTTGCCGAATATGTCGCGCTTGATGAAGACGGCGTGATTCAGGTTCCCGAACACCTGACCGACGAAGAGGCTGCGACGTTGCCGTGCGCGGCACTCACGTCCTGGGCGGCGCTCATCACCCGGGGCAACTTGAAAGCGGGCGATTCCGTTTTGGCCTTAGGCACCGGCGGCGTTTCAATATTTGCGTTGCAATTCGCCAAAATGAGCGGCGCAAGAGTTATCATCACGTCAAGCAGTGATGAAAAGCTGGCGCGCGCCAAAGACCTTGGCGCCGATGGGTTAATCAATTACCAGATCACGCCGGATTGGGAAAAAGAGGTTGCGAAACTCACCAATGGAAGAGGCGTTGACCATGTGGTGGAAGTCGGCGGCGCCGGCACTTTTGCAAAATCAATTAAAGCCGTCCGGCGCGGCGGCACCATCAGTTTAATCGGCGTGCTGGCGGGCGGCGGCGAAACCAATCTGATGCCGATTTTGATGAATGGCTTGAAAGTCCAGGGTATCTTCGTCGGTTCGCGGGAAATGTTTGAAGCCATGAATCAAGCCATCGCCTTACATCAGCTTCGCCCGGTCGTTGACCAGGTCTTTGCCTTTGACGAGGCGCTCGCGGCTTATGAGCTAATGGAACGTGGTGGGCACTTTGGCAAGATTGTGATTAAGTTTTAAGATGAGCAAATGAACCCTAAAAGTGCCGGTGCATCGTTCAGCTTTCAGGGTTCATCAAATGAATAGTAAAATGAATTGTAGAGATTTTCAGGAGGTAACTAATGAGCGAATACATCAAAGAGATCACAGACAATAATTTTGATATGGAAGTTTTAAAAGCAGAGAAACTCACCTTGGTTGATTTTTGGGCTGAATGGTGCGGGCCCTGTCTTGCGCTCGCGCCGACCGTCGAAGAGATCGCCAAACAACATGCGGGTAATTTGAATGTTGTGAAATTGAACGTGGATGACAGTCCCAACACGCCTCCGCGTTATGGCATTCGCGGCATTCCAACCCTGATTTTGTTCAAAGGCGGACAGGAAGTTGACCGCATTGTCGGTTTAGTCGGTAAAGGCGCGATTGAATCGCTAATTGAAAAACACGCCAGCGCTTCGGCAACGGCTTGAAGCGAAAACCGTAGATTGAATTGAGATGATGGACTCGCGCCGGACAACCTGGCGCGAGTCCATCATCTTTAAAAGCTAACCAACAAAGATTTTTGATAATCAATTCTATTCTTAAGACCCTGATAAAGAGATGGAACGAACATTAAGATTAATTGCAAATCACAACTATTCAAATCAAGCGAATCAACTCCCTGATTCAACGCCTTCGGATGAGGAGTTGATGGATGCTTATTCACGAGCGGTCATTGATGCAGCCGAGCGTATCAATCCATCGGTCGTTTATATTGAAGTTCATCACGCAAAAAATGAATCGCCAACAACGCGTCGCGCGGGGCAAGAACGAAGCGGCAGCGGGTCGGGTTTTGTCTTTACGCCGGACGGCTTTGTGCTCACCAACAGTCACGTCGTTCATAACGCTTCGCGGATTGATGTCGCGTTTGCCGATGGTCGGCGCTTTGAAGCCGAACCGATTGGCGACGACCCCGACACCGACCTTGCGGTTGTGCGAATCAACGCTCCGAACCTGGCCGCCGTGACGCTTGGCGATTCGCAGAAGATTAAGGTCGGACAACTCGCCATTGCCATCGGCAACCCTTACGGCTTTCAATACACGGTAACCGCCGGTGTGGTCAGCGCCCTGGGGCGCAGCTTGCGTTCGCGTTCAGGGCGCTTGATTGACAACCTCATTCAAACCGATGCGGCGCTCAACCCCGGCAATTCCGGGGGGCCGCTAGTGACTTCACGCGGCGAAGTCATCGGCGTCAACACGGCGATGATTTTACCCGCGCAAGGCATTTCATTTGCGATTGCCATCAACACGGCGAAATTCATCACCGGCAAGTTAATCAAAGAGGGGCGGGTGCGGCGCAGCTATATTGGCGTCGGCGGGCAGGTCGTGCCGCTGCCTCGCGCGGTTGTGCGCTCGCTCAGTTTGGCGATTGAAAACGGGGTGTTGATTGTCTCGCTTGAAGAAGCGGGGGCGGCGCGCCACGCCGGGCTTCGCGAAGGCGATGTGATTATCGCGTTTGACCACCAGCCGATTGCCGGAATTGATGACCTGCACCGCCTGCTTACCGAAGAGAAGGTCGAGGCCCAATCTGAGATTACGATTGTGCGCTACGTCAATAATCTGGCGCAAAAGTTGACGCTTAAAATCGTGCCGCAAGAGTCGAAGTTAAAATAAGCAGCGGCGCAAATTCAGCGGGCCGGCGCAATGATAATAATATAAAGATTCCGCCGGCCCGCTGGACCCACATTTTATTCCACCCAATCAGCGATAAAGACATTGGTATCGCCTTGCTTGGCGGCGTTGCGGTTTGAGGCAAAGACCATCTTCTTACCATCTGGCGTAAACATCGGGAACCCGTCAAAGGTATCATTGAAGGTGATGCGCTCAAGCCCCGTGCCATCTACGTTGATGGCATAGAGGTCAAAATTCCGGCCTTTCGGATCATCCATATTCGAGGAAAAAATAATCCGCTTGCCGTTGGGAAAAAAGTACGGCGCGAAGTTCGCCTTGCCGTTGCGGGTGACCTGCCGCTTGTCGGAGCCATCGGCGTTCATCACCATGATCTCGAGCGCGCGCGGCTCGATCAGGCCGCGGCCGAGGAGCTGCTCGTACCGCTCGATCGCCTTCGCCTCGGTGGGGTGGTTCGCACGGTAGACGATGCGCTTCGAGTCGGGGGAGTAGAACGCGCCGCCGTCGTAGC
>JBIOWC010000383.1:0-5663 GCA_044868105.1 Blastocatellia bacterium | reverse complement strand
AACCGATGCAATTTCGTCAATGTCGAGCGTCGAAGTGTTCGAGGCGAGAATGCAACTGGGTTTGCAGACCTTATCAAGTTCCGCGAATATCTCTTTTTTGAGCGCCATATTTTCAAACGCTGCTTCGGTAACAATATCCGCTTCTTCAAACCCGTCATAGGTTAAAGTCGGCGTGATTAATCCCATGCGCTTGTCCATAACCTCTTGCGGAAAGCGGCCTTTGTTAACCGAATTTTGATAATTTTTGCGAATGACTGCCAAACCTCTATCTAAGAATTCTTGGGAAGTCTCTTTAAGCAAGACCGGAATGCCGGCGTTTGCATAATTCATTGCAATGCCGCCGCCCATGGTTCCAGCGCCGATGACCGCCGCTTTTTTGATTTCATAGGTCGGCGTGTCTTTGCCGATACCGGGGATTTTTCCAACTGCACGTTCACCGAAAAATGCATGAATCATGGCTTTTGATTCGGTGGAGTAAAGACATTTAACGAACAACTCCTGTTCGCGTTTTACGCCTTCATCAAAAGAGAGTTTAGTTGCCGCTTCGACAGCATCTATCGCCGCAATGGCAGCGGGCTGTCCGCGTCGGGCTTTGGCGGCTTGCTTTCTGGCCTGAGCAAAGATTTCAGCGTTGGTCGCTTCATCGCCGAGTTTGTCGGTTAAATCGCGGGTTCTTCGCGGTGGATCGCCCGCAGCAATTTTCTCATGCAAAAACTCAATTGCTCCGGCAAGCAAATCACCTTCGACTATTTTATCAATGATGCCGTACTTCAATGCTTCGCTGGCTTTGATGGGGGCACCGAGCGCGCACATCTCAACGGCTTTGGCTACCCCGGCAAGCCTTGGAAGACGTTGAGTGCCAGCCGCGCCAGGAATGATACCCAGGTTGACTTCCGGTTGCCCGACCTGAGCCGTCGGCACGGCGACGCGATAGTGAAAGGCCATTGCGGTTTCGAGTCCGCCGCCGAATGCGGTTCCGTGTATTGCTGCGACCAAGGGTTTGCTCGACATCTCGATTCTATCGAGCAGCGGCACGAAGCCTACGCCACGTTTGTTTTCGCCCGATGTCATCTTGCCAAATTCTTTGATGTCAGCACCGGCAATGAAGGTCTGCCCGCCGCCGATAATAATGCCGCCTTTGATAGCCTCATCGCGTTCAATTTCATCAATCGCTGAGGCAATGCCTTCAGGCACACCTGGACTGAGCGCGTTTACCGGGGGATTGTTTACCGTAATAATTCCAATGCCATCCTGCCTTGTTAATGTAACTAAATCGCTCATAAAAATAGCTCCTTTGTAATGTATTAAACTTGTTCTCTTAATCTCGAAATTCTGAGATTCGTTTGAGTTGCTCCAAGCGTTCACGAACCGCTCTGGTGAAACAATCCAACTCTTTGGCATCTGCGCCGCTGGCCTGCAAGGCCGCGCGCAGTTGTTCGTCGCTGATGCGACCAAGGTATTGGATCAACCATTTCACGTCGCTGATACGAATGTTTTGTCTGATGTCATCCGTGCGCTGCCCTTTATATCCAAATTCGACGGTGCCGTTTCTGGCACTGGTGATAAATTCACGGTTTTGTTTGGCGTACCCATCGCAATCCCATTTTTCGCGGGAAAAAACGCCTCCCCATTTGCCCATTGAGCCGCCCCAATCGGTAACCACGAATTGTTCCTCGCCGGTGGCTTTGACATTGAAAATAGCCGTGTTCGAACCGCGACTGACATCGTGTTGATCTTTGCTGTCCCAATTTGACGTCAGCATCATCATCACTTTTAAACCATTTAATTCTTTGGTGCCGACAAACGGATTATTATCCCAACGCCACCCCTCTTCCTGATTCAACTTTTTAATCCCTTTGGCCTTTAATTCAAAACGCGCATCTTTAAAACTGCCATCTGAACCAATATATTTTTTTGTGCGGTCTAATTTTTTTGCGCCCAGAATTTTTCCCGAGGCGACGAAATAAGCCGGCTCTACGTAATAACCCGCAGCCCAGACCAGGCGTGTAGCAAAAACCTCTGCATTGACTTCCGATCCCCATTTCACGCCCCATTCACGCCCCGCTGCATCCGTAACTTTAACCTTAGGATTGCTGCCGCCTTTATCTTCTTCAATGAATGTGAAAGGTGGTTGCGGCGCGTTTTCTACTCCTCCGGCGCCGTAGGTGAAATTGAGGCGCTCTACTTTTCCGGGGTTATGCCATAAGGTCGGTCCAGGTTTTGGCGGCGGCGGTGTCTCTTCTTTCGGAGGCGCAGGTTTTACAGCCTCTTTTAGAGGTGCCGGTTTAGGTTCTTCCTTGGGCACGGTTGTACCGGTTGCCGGCGGCGGAGTTTTTGGTTTGGGTTTGACGACCACCGGACGACGAGGTCTGGTTCTTCGCCTAACCTGGGCTTCGCTGGAAGCGGTAAATTGGCAAACTAATATAAGTAAAACGCCTGGAATCAACAACCGTCTGTGCATCAAACCCTCCTCAACAATTTACTCATCACTGAGTTGGTCTTTCTTCATTTTTTCGGCTTCCATCTCGCGCAACGTTCTTCGCAAAATCTTTCCGACATTACTCTTGGGTAAACTCTCAACTACTTCGATGACCGAAGGAATTTTGAACTTCGCTAAATTCGTTTTGCAATGTTCAAGCAAGTCTTCCTGCGTGACCGGCACACCACTTTTTAGGACAACAAAAGCTTTTACTTTTTCACCGCGGTATTCATCCGGCACGCCGATGACGACGGCTTCCAAAACCGCTGGGTGGGCAAACAGGACATCTTCAACTTCGCCGGGATAGACGTTAAATCCGCTGACAATAATCATGTCCTTTTTGCGTTGCACAATATAAAAGAAGCCGTCGCTGTCCATGCGCGCAATATCGCCCGTATAAAGCCAGCCATCGCGTAAGGTCAAAGCGGTCTCTTCCGGTTTATTCCAATACCCTTTCATCACCTGAGGTCCGCGAATACATAATTCGCCGTCTTCACCAACTTGCATTTCACGCTCGCCGGTTTCCAAATCAACAATCTTGCATTCAGTGCCGACGAATGGCAGTCCGACACTACCCACCTTTCGTTTAGCAAGAGTGGGTGTGGAATGGGTCGTTGGCGAGGCTTCCGTGAGTCCATAACCTTCATAGACCGTCACCCCACTCAGGTTTTCAAACTGTTCAATCACCTCAACGGGCAAGGGAGCAGACCCACTTCCGAAACGATTGACTTTATCAAGTCCATATTTCTTTGCATCCGGATGGTTGAGCAGGGAAATTAAAATCGTCGGCGCCGCCGGGAAGTAGGTTGGCTGATATTTTTGAATTGCTTCAAGTACGACGAGCGGATCATATTTCGGTATCAGTACCTGCAAAGAGCCCTGCCACGTAGATAACATCATTCCGCAAGTGAAGGCATAGACGTGATAGAGCGGCAGCACAACCAGTATGCGACCTTCAGCGGGACGGAAAAACTCACGATTCCAAATGTGCATCTGCAAAGTGTTGGCAAAAATATTGAAATGCGTCAGCATCGCAGCTTTCGGAAGGCCTGTTGTACCGCCGGTGTATTGCAAAACGGCGATGTCTTCTCTGGCATTAATTTCCACGCGTGGCGGGTTTGTTTGTCCTGCGTCCTTCAGCAATTGAACGAACGACAGGGTGCCCGACGGCACAGCGGGTGCGCCTTCCGGTCTTGCCGAATATTCTTGTAGAGAGGTAATAATGACATTTTCGATGCGGGTATTTTCTTGTATGCCCAAGACAATCGGCGCAACCAGATCAAAAGCGATAACGGCGCGCATGCCTGAATCCTTTGCCACAAGTTCAACTTCGCGTGGAGTATATATCGGATTGATATTGACGACGATTGCGCCGAGCCTGAGGATGCCAAAAGCGGCAATCAAATATTGCGGGCAGTTCGGCAGCATAATACCGACACGGTCACCTTTGGCGATGCCGAGATTATGCAATGCCGCCGCCAGTTTATCGGCCTGTTGCTTGATGTCACCATAGGTAAGTTCAGCCCCCAGAAATGCCGTGGCTTTTTTGTCAGAATATATTGATGACGCTAATCCTAATATTTGATAGACCGATTGCTCAGAGTAGTTAATATTTTCGGGAACCCAGAAATCATAATTTTTTAACCAGGGTTTTAGAGCAAATGACGATAGTTCTTGAGTGTTACCTTTTTCTTGCTGAACATCTGGTGCTGACATAATTTTCCTGCCTTAATCAAGAGATTTGAATTTGATAATCGCTAAATTATGAATCGTTTTTATAAGGTCTCAGGAATCCGTTAAGCAGAGCGACAAGACCCCTGTTACGGCCTTTGCACCTGTCGTTAAACTTGTTTACGAAAAGCCTGCAAAGGAGAGTACAGGGTCCCGCCAATCGCTACTTTTAAGATTTCTTCTGAAACCTGCTCTGCCGTCAGTTTACCATTGGCGTGATACCAACGTGAAATCCAAAGCAACATTCCGAGTATACTGAAGGCCGCTACGGTTGGATTGACCTCTTTCAACTTGCCTTCGTTTTGAAGCTGAGTCAGGGTATCACGGACAAAATCGAAATAGGCGCGTTTGCGCAGACGAATTTTTTTTCGATTGGCTGGCGTAAGCCCGGAGACTTCATCCACCAGAACGGTGAGCGCATTATTGCCTCGGGTGATGAGTTGCGCATGATTATAGATTATGGTTTGCAATCGCAATTCAGGGTCGGCGATTTGCTTTGCCGGAGCAATAACGCCGCGGTCAAGTTGGTCCATGCCATAACTCATAATCTCAAACAGCATCTCTTTTTTGCCTTGAATGTAATGATAAACTCCGGCCTTGGTCATCCCGACAGCTTGAGCAATATCATTCATCGACATGGCATCGAACCCTTTGTCGCAGATTATTTTCGCTGCGACATTATAAATTTCTATGAGTCTTTTGGGGTCGTTATTTTTTGCCGGTTTCTTTGTTACTTTCATGTTTTAAGACGATTCACTGAGTGATGGTAGAACAGCTAAGTTAAATTATTGGATAATCTACTGACCGTCCGGTAGGAAACTACCCGCTAGAGGGATAAATCGTCAAGAAAGTATTAGAAAAAGGCAGATAATAGGAAAATGTTCAGGCAGAGACAAGCCGTTCTCAGGTTCAGAGCAATGATAAACAGATGAAAGCCTTCACGGTTGTCAACGAACCGGTAGCGGCCTAAAGCTTACCCTCGGATGAGACGGAAAAAGCGAATCCTCGCCTCCCGCTCTTCCCGCCTTATCCGAAGTTAACCCTTGCCACTAAATACTGCGCGCTTTCGCTAAACAATTATTCATTGCCTCAAGAGTTCAAGTTCTTTTAGGAAGAGTTTGAAGAAGCTTTCAATCTCGACTATCTGTTCGTTTAACCTATGTTCACTATTGATCAGGTGTAATCTTGCAAGATGTTGTTTGGCAAAACGGTAACTGTTATCCGGTGGAATGATCTCATCACGCCAACCGTGAACAATTACCGAAAGCTTTGCGTGAGGAGTGAAGTCTGCGGAATCATACCCTGGTAGATTAACTGCCGGAGCCATTAAAAATGGCCCGATAGGTGAAAGCGTTTTGGAGGCGACCGTCGCTACAAAACCGCCCATACTTGATCCCACCAGAATCAAATTTTCGACAGGCGGTTGAGCGTTCAATAAATGTGTTACTCGTTC
>JBIOWC010000382.1:0-3508 GCA_044868105.1 Blastocatellia bacterium | reverse complement strand
GATACTCATAACCTTTCTGAAAATCGGCGGTCGTCAAAATCACCCGGTACTTGTCTTCGCCGACTAAGGTGTAGAGCGCCACCGTGCCTTTGCCGAGTTCGCGCAAATCTTCCATCAACCCTTGCGACTCGCGCATCGCGAAGACTTTCGCGCCGGTTTCGGCGTTCGTCCTCAGGTCGGATTCGAGATGCGAGAGAAAATTTTGAAAAGCCGCGCCGGCTACCACAAGGTCGTCGTCAATCTTAGCCAGTCGTTGTTCTTCCTCAGAGGTGCGGGTTTTCTTGTCAATGAGGGTGCCGCGCTCGTTGCCGAGTTCAGCGACGCGGTCGGCAATCTCGCGGTAACGTTTTTCGATGGCCTGCTCTTCAGGAGTCAGCGCGGCTTTGGCGGTCTTGGGTGAATTGCCTTGGTCGCGGCGAATGAATTCGAAATACTCTTCCTCTTTGAGCATGCGAATGACCTGTTCGGCTTCCGGCAAACGGCCCGCACTGATGAGCAGGTCGGCAAGCTGGCGATAGGTCTCTTCGTTCGATTGGATGAAGCTCTGCTGCGATTCTCTTTCGAGCGTGGTAATCTCGCTGCGAATCTCCTGAAGCAGATTGACCGCCTGCTTGCCGAAGAAGATGGCAACCAGAGGCTTATGCTGCGCCTGCCAATCCTGCATTAAGCTGTCGAGAATCTCTCCTTCCCGGCCGCGGTTCCGCAACTCGCGCGCCAGGCGCAGAGCCTGCTCGTGGCGCTCCGTGGCCTGCTGATATTGCCCCTGACTGCGCAAAGCATCGCCGAGAACAATGAGCGGGTGCATTTCACCCGTACGATTCTTCAGTTCACGGATCATCACCAGAGCCTGCTCGGCGTATTCAATCGCTTTTTCATGGCGGCCCAGTTGCTGATAACTTTCGCCAATATTGCTAATCAGCATACCGATAAAACCGGGCGCAGCTTTAAATTCACGCGAGAGAGCCAACGATTGCTCGTAGTACTCAATCGCCTTCTCATATTTGCCAAGCGCCAGGTAGGCATTCCCCAGGCCGTTCAGATTGCCCGCTTCGCGGAGGTGGTTTTTGAGCTCACGATTAATCATCAGGGCCTGCTCGAAATGTTCAATAGATTTCTCCGGTCGGCCCAATTGCGTATAGATATTGGCCAGCGGGCCGAGAACCAAGGCTTCACCCTGGCGATCCTTGATCTCGCGATAGATCGGCAGCGCCTGCTCATAACCTTCGACGGCTTTATCGAGGCGGGTAATCATCGTATACAGATCGCCCAGATTTCTGAAAACCAGCGCTTCAGACTGGCGGTCTTTTTCCTCGCGGTAGAGCTGCAGCGCCCGCTCGAAGTAGTCGATAGTTTTTTCAAGCTGGAGCTGATTTCGATAATAGATTGCCAGATTGTTCAAGGCGGTCGCTTCGCCCCTTCGATTTTTCAACTCCCGCACAATGGCCAGATATTGCTCTCCGTAGGCAATGGCTTTCGCTAATTGGGTGAGCGCTGCATAAGCATTACCCAGGCCATTAATCGCCGCGCCCTCGTCTTCGCGGTTTTTCATCTCGCGAGCTATACCTAGCGCCTGTTCCAGGTATTCAACCGCCTGCGCAGGGCGTCTCAGCCGTTGGTTAGCCCATCCGATATCAGTAAGCGTTACGCCTTCCCCGCGCCGATCCTTGAGTTCCCGGTTGATAGCCAGAGCCTGCTCGAAACATTCGAGCGATCTGTCAAAACGGCTAAGTCGCTCGTAAGCATCGCCGAGAGCAGACAGGCTTGCGGCTTCGACGCGCCGGTCTTTGAGTTCGCGAGCCACACTGAGCGTCTGCTCATAATACTCGATGGCTTTGTCAAAGCGGCTCAGACGCGCATAATTGTTCCCTATGAGACGGAGCGTATGCGCTTCCCAGCTTCGATCTCCCAGTTCACCCCAAAGCCGTAAGACCTGTAGATCTTTCTCAATACTCGGCTGGAAATCCTTTCGCCGGGTCATCATGGCGGCCTCAATAAGTAGCTGCTCGGCAGCCTGGCGCTTGCGATCCTCAGCCGTGGCGGCAGCTTTTACTTGCAATTGCACCTGATACGTTCCCTGGAGTATGGCCACCCCTCCAGCACGCACCACCAGATGATAATCGCCCTCCGCCTTGGCTTCAAAGGAGAGCGGCTCGCGGGCGCCGAGGATGTCGGTCAGATCACTTTCGAGGAGTTGCTTGCCGTCCGGGCTGGTCAGCGCGAGCGCGATGTCAAGGCCTCTCTGCTCAACCACGACGCGCACGAATTGCCCCGCCGTGAGCTGGATTTTGTAGGTGTGCGACTGGCCGCCGGCGATTTCGCGTTCAACAGGCTTGCCGGATTCAAGATTCTGCGACTCTTGCTTGATCTGCGCTTGTGCAAAAACGGTCGTTAAACTCAAAACCAGCAACCACGAAATCAATCGTCCCTTCAGCATTTAATTCCCTCCATGATAACTACCGCAATTTCATAGCGCTTTCCCTCACCCACAGCGAAAGGGTTTCGCGCTCTTTCGCCGGCGGAGCAACACGCCATCTCACAAGCTCATAACTGATGCTTATCGCCACTCGCCCTGCATCGTGAAGGCTGCCCAGTAGTAAGGCGACTGCCACGCGCGCTGCTTCCACATGTCAACCTGTGCGGCACGCAAAGCCGCCGCCGGGCGCTCGCCGCCCTTCAACATCTTCTCGTAAAACTTTGCCATTAACTCGGCCGTCGCCCGGTCATTCACATTCCATAGACTCACGACCACGCGCGCCGCCCCGGCGTACATAAAGCCACGGGTCAAAGCTTCCATACCTTCGCCTTTTATCTCTTTGCCGATGCCCGTCTGACAGGCTGAAAGGACCACCAGGTCGGCCGGCAGCTTGAGCTTGGAGATGTCTTTGAGGCGCAGGAAACCGTCCTGCGGTTTGCCCTCAGCATCGACCATCGACAGGACAAGCGACGAGTTCCAGGGTTTTTCCGTATCAACCAGTCCGTGAGTAGCAAAATGGACGTAGCGATATTGACTGAGGTCGCCCTTTTGCACGGTGGCATTGCTGGCTTGAAAATCCATCGCCGAAAAATTTGCATTCCTGGGCGTGAGGGCTAAGAGTCGTGTGGCTTCTTGCCGCGTGTAAGGCAGGCGCGGAATCACCAGTCGTCTGTTCGTCACCCCTGATGGCTCACCGGACTTGCCGGCGAAGTGCTCGATGTTACGTTGGTCATCCAAGGAGCGGGCTTGCCCTCTGGCGCTATCACTTGCGTCTATGGCTGTGGTTTTGAATCGCGCATCGGTGCGGTCGAATACCGGGTCGGCAATCACCGCCAGCAGCTTCGGAGCCGGCTTTCGACCCGCCAGTTCACTGCGTTGAATGGCGAGGGCTGATGCCGACGGCAGGCTGACAACTTCGTGCCCGACAATCAGGGGAGTTGTTGAAACCGCAAGAGCAGACCGAGTTCTCCCCTTCTCCCCTTCTCCCTTTCTCCCTTTCTCAACCGCCGGTTCCGGTAGCATGGCAAAGGGAAT
>JBIOWC010000381.1:0-8190 GCA_044868105.1 Blastocatellia bacterium | reverse complement strand
GTGATTTCGTCGCATCAAATCGCGCAGATATAAGAGGTCTAAAAATGGATTGAGATTGCCGAGGCGCTTTGAATAGATAAAATTATTCAAATTGATATTTCGGTCGGTTTCATGTTCATGGATATAACCTTTCTCATCCATCGCCTGCATGGCAATTACGGTCTTGCCGGAGGTCATGGCTCCAGCCATCTCGACCAGCGCGCCAATCCTTTTTCCTCTATAGGTTTCCGTTGTCGCTCTTAACAACATTACCGGAAACCACATCTCTTTTTCTTTCTCGACAGAGCGCAGCATCAGAATTTCCCAATGGTTCACCTCAACATTACTGGGTTTATCATTTTCATCTAAGATGACGTGCGGAACTGTCGCCGTATTTTCGTAATCCGGTCCACCGGGTATATCAACCCGGTTGGTTATTTCATCCCAAAAAGGGTTGATGGCTTCGCATTGAAGGTGGCGGATAAAAATGCCGTCATCTATTGACGTTTCACAATCCCCTTTTTCTTTAAGGGGACAGAGCAGCTTTTCTCCAATATTCTCTTCGCTGAAGTTAAACGCTTCTCCGTTTTCATGCTGTAAACAAAAGCGCACCAAGACATCATTCTCATCCAACTCTTTGAGGCAGAGGGGGCAACGATAGGGCATAATTCTTCTCCTTAACTGAGGCTCAGACCGGCACAGCTTTACTTATTCAATCTCTGGTTGAGCGATAGCCTTTGAAGAGGTGAAGGCTAATGGATGTCGTGCATCCTATTTTTGGCGGACGCATTTTACCTGTGATGCAATGGGGCGGCAAATCATTTCAACCGATATTCGCGACCTGACCAACCCTTAACTCGATTGTGCCAGGCGGAGAGAGAGTGGCTGCCGGTGTCAGCTCTTTTATCCTCGGGTAAAAGATTATCTTTCACCGCAATGGGGCGGGGTTTTCCAATTGCAAAGCGCAGCTTTTAAGGGCTATAACACTATGCCATATGAGAAGGCGGGCGAAGATAATCGGCACCGGTTCTGATGTGCCGGATAGGATTTTAACGAATGATGAGTTAAGCCGGATGCTCGGCGAAGAGATTAACGAGTTTGTCTCGCAAGTCGTCGGCATAGACGAACGACACCTCTGTTCGGAAACCGAAAGCGCCGCCGATTTGGCTACCAGAGCCGCTTTCAAGGCGCTCGAATCGGCAAAACTTTCGGCCACAGCGCTTGATTTGATAATCCTGGCCACCGATACGCCGGAATATATCTCGCCCGCGACTTCGGTCATTGTACAAAAACGGCTGGGCGCCACCTCAGCCGGAACCTTTGATGTGAATGCCGCGTGCGCAGGGTTTGTCACGGCACTCGACATCGCCACCAAATACCTCATTGCCGATTCGGCCTATCAAAATGTGCTGGTTATCGGCGTCTACGCGATGACCAAATATCTGGATTGGAAAGACAAAAAAACCGCTACGCTGTTTGCTGATGGAGCGGGCGCAGTGGTGTTACAGGCAACGGAAGAAGACACCGGGTTCATCGCCTCAAAACTCGTAGCCGATGGAAGTTTTGCGGAATTTATGGGCATCTACGCAGGGGGCACGCAGAAGCCGATTACCGATACGGTTCTCAGCGAAGGCAAGTACAACAAGTTGCGCATCCTGCAAAAATACCCGCCCGAAGTCAATATCGAAGGCTGGCAGAAGATTATTCGCGAGGTCCTGGCGAAAACCCCGCTCAGGCTTGAAGACGTGGCGCTGTTTTTATTTACCCAGGTCAACTTGAGCACCATCAAAGAGGTGATGCGGCAACTGAATATCCCGATGGCGCGAACCCACACGATTATGCAGAAATGGGGCTATACGGGTTCGGCTTGTATCCCGATGGTTTTGGATGATGCCGTACGCCAAGGCAAACTAAAAGCCAATGATATTTTGGTGATGTGCGCATCAGGCGGCGGGCTGAACATGGCTTGTACGGTTTTTCGCTGGTGAAAAACAATCACCAGCGAAGCCCCGAGTCGCGAGGTAAAAGAAGAGAAACGCGGGTGAAGAGGTAAATTTATGTGACGCGAGGCTTCTCCTTTATATCATTGTCTCAATTGCTTGCGGCGCTACTGCGGTCATAAATTATTCGGCTTATGAAATTTCCAAACATCTACAAATTGATTAAAACGCAAAGCGAAAAATATAAAGGTCGCCCGGTCTTTTATGAACGTCGCCAGGGGTTGTGGCATGCCATCACCTGGGAAAGCTTCTTACAGGATGCGATTGATTTCGCTTGCGCGTTGCAATCGTTTTCCCTCGCCAAAGGCAGATCCGTCGGGGTGTGGATGGACAACCGACCGGAATGGGCCATTGCCGATGTTGGAATCATCCTCGCGCAAGGCATCAGCGTCGGACTTTATCCGACCAGTTCCGCAGAACAATGCCAATACATCTTAGCGCACGCTGATGCAGAGTTTGTCTTGGTGGATACGGCTGAGCGGCTTAAAAAAATCCTTGCCCTCCAAAACGCCCTTCCCAACCTCAAACACCTCATCGTTCTCGATCAGGCTTTGAGTGACGAACCGCGGGGGGTAATGGCTCTTGAAAAATTTTTACAAGCCGGACGCGACCAGGGTAAAGATTTTGCCAATTCATTAACTACCGAAGCTGAAAACGCCGTTGAAGACGACATCGCCATGATGATTTATACGTCGGGAACGACTGGCTACCCGAAAGGCGCCTGTCTTTCGCATCGCTATGTGATTAACAGCGCCGATTCCGTTGTTCAGTCGCTGGGCCTCAAAGACAGTGATACAGCCTTTTCCTATCTGCCTTTCTGCCACGTCGCCGAACGTATCGCCGGGTTTTATACAAGGCTATTTGCAGGCATCACGGCCTACTTTGTAGATGACATCGCCAACCTTTACACCTATATGCTTGAGGTCAAGCCGACGATTTTTGCCAGCCTGCCAAGGTTCTACGAAAAGATTCATGCGCGAATCCTTGCGGATGTTGAACAATTGCCGGCAACCGAAAAAGAGCAATTTTTTGTAGCCTTAGAGACCGGACGCCGTCTCAGTCGCTTAGGGCAAGCCGGACAAATTGAGTCTGAGAATTTGGTGCAGGATGATGAACCGAGTACGCGCCTGTTGACGCAAATGATTAATAAATATACGGGCGGCAATATCCGTTTGATGACTTCGGGCGGCGCGCCTTTGCCGCTGGAGATTGGCGAGTTTTTCGAGGCCTTGGGGATTCCGATTTTAGAGGCCTATGGGTTGACCGAAAATGTTTGTGTCGCGTTCAATCGCCCTTCGCGTCACCGCTTTGGAACTGTCGGACAACCAATGGTGGGTTGCGACATTCGCTTTGCCGATGATGATGAAATTCTGGTTCGCAGCCAAATGATGTTTAGCGGGTATTACCGAGCCCCGGAAAAGACCGCCGAGATGTTTGCCGATGGTTGGCTGCTGACCGGCGATTTAGGGGCGTTTGATGCAGATGGTTTTTTGAAAATCACCGGACGCAAGAAAGAGATTCTGGTTACTTCGACAGGAAAAAACATTGCTCCTTTGGTGCTTGAAAATATGTTGAAAGAGCACCGACTGGTCAGTCACGCAATGGTTTATGGCGATAATAAAAGCTACCTGGTAGCGATGATAACGCTTCACCAAATCGAGCTTGAAGAATTCGCGCGCCTCAACGGACTACACTTTTCGAGTTATGCCGAACTCACGCAACGCGCCGAAATCCGCGCGCTCGTCGGGCAACTCGTTGAGTCGGTCAATGCAAAAGTCTCCTCCACCGAAGCGATAAAAAAATTCTTCGTCCTCGACCACGACCTGAGTGTCGAAGCCGATGAAATCACCCCCACTCTGAAAGTCAAACGTAACCTCGTGACGGCGCGTTACCAAGATTTGTTTGAAAGTTTATATCTTTGAAAGGGTTGTTACAGGGTTGTAAAAGTCAACCTTTGACAAGCTCACCTGTGAACGTTTATTCTAAGGCTTCATCCAACCGCCCTTGCAGCAGAGGATGTATCATCTCGGCTAATTTAATGACCAGGAGATATTTTTAAGTTGAGCGAGACGTTCAAACCAATCGTTGGGATACCGTGTAGGTATAATTGGAATAATAATTATTACGAATTGCGCGAAACCTACCCGGAAGCCATTTACGCAGCAGGCGGTATTCCCGTCATTCTACCCTTGATTCCCGAAGCCGATTACATCAGTACCTTGATGAATCACGTTGACGCCATTTGTCTTTCGGGAGCCATCAGCGATGTTGACCCGTTGCGCTACGGCCACGAACCCAAGCAGGGTTTAGGACCGGTCGTTCCCAAACGTGATGATCTGGATACGATGTTGATGGATGTCGCAGAAGAGCGGCGCTTGCCGGTGCTGGCGATTTGCTTTGGCATTCAATCGCTCAATGTGTATCGCGGCGGCACCTTGATTCAGGACATCAATACGGAAATCAAAGGTTCGCTCAAACATATGCAAGGCGACCTGTTTTACCGCCCTTCGCATTCCATTTCGATTACCGAAGGCTCGCTGCTTGCCAAACTCGCTGACAACAACAAGACCTTCGTCAACAGCCATCATCATCAGGCCGTTGATATTGTCGGCAAAAATCTTGAGCCGATTGCCTGGGCCGCCGATGGGCTGATTGAAGCAGTGATTGACCCGCGCCCAGACCGCTTTGTTCTCGGCGTGCAATGGCACCCCGAAGTGGGCTGGCAAAATGACCAACTCTCAATCAACATCTTCAATCATTTCATTGAGACCGCCCGCAAGCGCCATTTCGAGCGCCAGCAGGAGAGCAAAGAGAAAGAATCTGTGGTTTCGGCTCATTAAATTATAGGTTTATGTTTTCTAGTAAAACCGGTGGAATAAGTGATGAACTTGCTCTTCCGGTTTTAATGCTTTTTAGGGACTAGCCGGTCAAACGACGAATCGTGATGACGAAAAAAAATCGCTGGACGCTCATTCTCCTGTGCGCAGCTCATTTCATCAGCGACGCATATTCGAGTCAAATCTATCCGCTGTTGCCGCTGTTGGGTGAAAAGCTGGCGCTTTCGACGGCGCAGGTCTTTTGGCTTGCGCCGCTCTATGCGATTACCTCATCCATCCTCCAACCGCTTTACGGAATTATTTCCGACCGCTATGCGCGCCGGTTTTTCGCAGTCTTTGCGCCGACCATCACGGCGATTTTCGTTTCTCTGATTGGACTCGCGCCGTCTTACGGAATGTTAATCGTCATCCTCATCGGCGGCGGGTTCGGCATCGGCTCATTTCACCCGCAAGGCGCAGCCATCGCTTCAAAAGCGTCGGGCGACCGTCGGCGCATCGGCATGGCAGTCTTTTCCGCTGTCGGAACTTTGGGATTCGCTTTCGGACCTTTCTTTATCACACGCTTCGTATCCGCCTTCGGTTTGGATAAAGCCTACTACACAATGTTCGCGGGAATTTTAATGTCTATCGTGTTGTATAAATTTTGTCCGCCGCTGGCCCGCGAAGAGATTCCCGCAACCCATCCGACTACGAATAAAAAATCATCGCCCTTTCTTTCAGTCTTGCGCGCCGCCTGGCAACCGCTGTTGATGCTTTACCTGATTACCGTCATTCGTTCAGGCTTGCAGATGACCACCAACAACTACTTGCCATTTATGTTGAAAGAGCAAGGATACGGATTGAATCAAATCGGTAATGCAATAACCGTATTTTTGATGGCCGGCGGCATCGGCGGTTTAATTGGCGGCATCCTAGCCGAAAAATTTTCAGGTCGCTTTGTGACCTTAGCCTCAGGCCTTCTCGCCGCTCCCTTGATGATGGGCGCGTTTATGACCACGGGAACACTCAGTTTAATCTTCCTGGCGCTCGGCGGCTTCGTTTTACTTTCGACGATTCCGGTCAACGTCGCCATGGCGCAGGAACTCGCGCCCGGCCAAACGAGCACCGTTTCAGCGCTAATGATGGGCGCGGCCTGGGGCGTGGGGGCGCTCGCGCCGCAAGCGCTTCGCCCAATCGCCCAATCTCTCGGTTTTCAAAGAGCCTTAACCTATGCGTCCGTCGCGACCTTGTTGAGCGCCGTTTGCGCTTACCTCTTACCGCGTGAAGAGCGGCCGCAGCCCCTGGTAACCGAAGCGGAGACGGTGGCTGCGGTTGGCGATTGATTGATGGTAGGTCAAAGGGCGCTGATACCAATCCCACCTTTTCATTTTTTCTAAGAAAACTTTTTTTAAGTCACACAACCTTTTTCAAACTTTTTCAAAACTCTAGCGGTCTAACGCCAACGTAGGAGATAACCGGGGGTTATCAAAATTACATCGCGGCTGCTCAGCACAAAGCCGCAGGCCGGTAGAGAGAAGGATGGAGATTATGAAAAAGGTTTACACAACGAGTGCAGCTTTAACTTTGCTCTTGTATTTTTCGGTTTGCGCCGCCGCACGACCTACCGATGCACAAATCAAAAAAGATTTAACCGGTGCGAAAACGGTTTCGATAACCCTAGGCAAACCCGGGCAGGTTGAGTGGAGCAGCACTTACAAGAAATATATCTGGACTTGTGATTTCACGGCGAAGGTAAAGACTGACGACCCCGATATCTTTATCATCGTCGCCGGTTATGCCGCCTACGATGTTTTCGGAGCGAACTATGTCTTCTGGAAAAGTTTCATCACCTCGAACCGTTATGAAGGCATTTCTGATCCGACGCCCGTTGAAGTACAAACCTTGATTCGGAAATTCGGGTTGGAACAGTTCATGGGCAACTATTATTTCAATCATGTCATTGGCCAGGTTGAATCCGCTGGCCTGAGTGCCGAGCCCAAATTTGAATGGCACACTCCGAATTCCGTTTCGTTTAATGTTCAAGTTATTTACGTCGAAAGAAAAAATGACATCGGCGGACGCGAAAAAGTGGCTCGCACCTTTCGCATACGTCTCTATCGCGACAATCCCAAAACCGAATGGAAAAATCTGATGTCTACGCCCGTTGATGTAAAAATTCGGTAATCCACCTTTGAAAAAATTTACCCTCCTTCCCTGTTGCGATGCCTATTGACGTCGCAACGGGCAGGAATTCTATTCACCAAGCCACCATAAAACCCCAGTAGCGAAGCTTTTCGCTCAACTGAAAATATCAAAAATTAATAGAGGAGAAACGCATATGATTATTTTTGCCAGTGTTGATGGCACAGGAGTATGGGACGATGCTGATTACGATATCACGTTTGAAAACAGTCACGTACATACATTGTATAAAGAGTGGCATGAGGGTCCCAGGTATTACGAACGGGGCCCGGTTACGGGCGACAATAAACTTAGCCGGTGGACCGTCCTGGCCGCTAATCGAACTTACAATGCCGTAATGAAGGATTGGCAAGCCGGTGAAAAAGCGGTTTTTCTCGCCGGATATAGTCGAGGCGGAGCCGCCGTCATCGAAGTTGCCAAATGGTTGAAAGCCGTAAATGTGCCGGTTGAATGCCTGATTCTTTTCGATCCCGTAGATCGAACCGGGCAGGTTGGTCTTCCCTGGATCAATACACCGATTGTTGACACCGTCAAGACGGTCATATACGCCCAACGTAGTTCATACGCACATTCCCGAGAATCATTTGGAAATTGCGGGATGACCAGCGAAGACCTAACGAAGACCAAGAGATATTTCGATACGTTTTTTGCCACCCACGGCGGCATCGGCGGAGTTCCCTGGCCGGGGCCGACACCAGGAATGTTTATCAACGAAGGCTTTCCTGATTTTGAAACCAGAGTTACGGTAGCCGATGATGAATTAGGTTCACAGAAGGTACAGAATTGGGTCTTCAATCTGGTCTTTGATGCGCTTTACAATTGTAAGCAACGCTTGACTCAAGCGGGGTTACCGCAAGCGATAAAAAATCCGGTTGCCGGACACCCTCCCATCATTCACATCGTCCAACCGGGCGATTGGTTGTCAAAGATTGCCATAACCTACTACAAAGACATGAATAAATGGCCAATTATTTATGAGGCTAACCGGCCGGTAATCGGCAATAACCCGGATTTGATTGTACCGGGTATGCGATTGGTCATTCCTTAAAATTATCACGGCTCACGATTATTTTTATCATCGGGTGTCAACGTCAGATCAAGATAAACTGCAGGGCGCCCAATAATCGAAGAGCGGATTTTAAAATCCAAAACAACGGCCACAAAGAGGCACAAAAGGCACAAAACATAAAATT
>JBIOWC010000380.1:0-2766 GCA_044868105.1 Blastocatellia bacterium | reverse complement strand
CGGCGGGATGAGCACACCCGGCAAATCATCAATGGTTACAGCGATTTCTCGCTGCGGCGCTGATGATTGTATAGACGAAAAGGTTAATTGTTGAGTTGAAAATGAAGCGGCAAACAGGCTGAAAAGCAGAACCGTTAAGAGCAAAAAATTTCGTATCATCAGTCGCTCCGATTTTAATTTTGTACAGCCGAAAAGCTAAACCGCAAACCGGAAAAAAAGTTCGACTTTCTTCGCTCGGGTTAGGCAATCGTGAATCGTTCTTCGGCGACTCTTTGCACGCGTCCTTCTTCTTCTAGTTTTTCCAGATGGGCGATAGTGGAACGGCGGGCAAGCGGATGCATTTCCGGCTTTACATCTGTATAAGCGGCAGGAACGATTTCATCCAAGGTCGCTCGACCGGCTTGCAGGACGGCAAGAATTTTATTTTCGCGCATCGTACGGTGCGTGATGTACTCTTCGATTTTGGCGCGGGCGTTGGCAATCGCGGGACCATGCGCGCCGTAAAGCGAAGTCAATTTCGGCAGTTCCAGCAAACGCAGAAGCGAGTTGAAATATTGCTTCATATTTCCTTCGGGCGGGTCAATGACCACCGTTCCAATACCGACAACCAAATCGCCGGTAATCACGTATCCGAGAATTTCTTCATAGAAACAGAGATGTCCGCGTGTATGCCCCGGAGTATGCAAAGCGCGAAGTCGCCAACCGGGGTCGCCTTCGATATCAATCAATTCATTGTCTTGAATGAAACGCGAAACCTCGATGTTGCCCTGTAATCTATCGGCTGTAAGTTGGTGAGCCGCAACCGGAACATTCAACCGTTCACTTAAATGCCGCACCCCGCCAATGTGGTCCGGGTGATGATGCGTCAGAATAATTTCACGAACGCTGCGCCCTTCGGCAAGCAACGAGTCAATCAATATATCCAATTCGCGTTGCTCTTCCTCGTAAGGCGAAGCCGGGTCAATAACGACCATCTCTTTGCCCCCGATGATGAAACAATTGGTGTGGGTTGCGGGTGGAATGGTCGGCGTTTTGACCGGGAAGAAAAACATGCCGGGCTTAAATTCAATGCGACGAATGGTAGCGCGATTGGCTTCAGGAACGGCTACCAGCGCCTGTTTCAAGCTTTCGGGTTGGTGCGCATGCGCGGTCAGGGATTGGATGATATGAAGCATCGGCGAAGCGAACATGACTTCGCCGCGTTTCCACATTTCGTGGGCGTCTTGTGGGCGAATCCATTCACCTTCGGCGAGTTCGCCATCGTGTATTTCAGGTTCCTGGTCATCATCCAGCCAGGTAATAAAAAAACAGGTATCAAAACGTCGCGGAGCCATTGGTGGCGTGACCCAGCGCCCCGCTTCAATCAAGGTTGCGCCATCAATTTCCAAATTATCCTCTTCGAGAATCTCTTTGAAGGTTTTGAGATTGTTGTGTAGTGCCTGACGTTTTTCGCGCCGTTGTTCGGTCGTTAATTTTGCTGCACCCTTGGCCAGCAGGACTCCCGCTTCTTCGAAAAATTCACGCACCGCAGCGACACGCATCAAAGCGCTTTCCTGGTCTACGCAATTGGTGACAGAGATTGCTAAATCACTTTCGTCAACTTGTCCGCCGGGAAAGGCATGAAAGCCCGGCATAAATTTTAATTGCTCACTGCGTTTAACCCAGAAAACTTTCGGGTCGTCTTTATCTTTCAGCAAAACGATTACTGCGGCATTTTTTGGTATGGCTGTCATATGCGTCCAATATAGCACGGAAAAGATAGGCGACGCATTTTGCTTTTTGAATCAAAGCGGCGCGGCTATAATTCGCCGCATTGGAGCGCAACGATGCAGAATTTCGACCCTCAAAAAGATTACTACGAAGTTCTCGGCATAGATGAAAATGCGTCTTCCGAAGAGATTGAAAGAGCCTATCGCTACGAAGCCCGCAAACGTCACCCGGACACCGGTGGCAGTGAAGAAGAGATGAAGGCTTTAAATGAAGCGCGCGATTTATTATGCGACAACGAAACCCGCCAGGCTTACGATCAGGCGCGCGCGCCAAAAACCATTGTTTATGGCTCATCTTATGCCTTTGATATGGATGCGTCCGTGCGCGGAGATGCTTTTGAAGCGCCTGCCGATGACGAAGGGTTTACCGGCTCCGCTATCCTTGCAGCGACCTGTTTAGGCATTGGCATTCCGCTGTTGTTTTTAGTCGAAACCCAATGGATGTTTTTTCTCTGGCCCCTGAGAGTGGGAGGAATCGGGTTGGTTTTATTTGGCATCTGGATGGCGCAAGCCGCGCTCTCTGCCAGACATCGTAAAATCAAAAAGAGCAAATCCAGGTATTCATCCAGCCGATTGGTTTTCAATCAAGTTCTATTTTGGACTTTCACTCTATTTATCTTTGGAATGCTTATCGTCGGACTCTATTGGCGATGACACCCCGCAAGATAGACGAAAATCACCTTCGTCTTATTCATTGAGAGAGTATCGCTTGAGGGTGAGAAATTATTAATTGCTTATCGGCAATATAGGCTTGAAGCAATGTTGGTATCCGCCGGCTACTTATGGCTCTCAGAGCAGGTCTTCATGAAACTTTATCCGAAGCCGAAAAATTTAGAGGAGAGGGCATGAATCGAAGAGATTTTTTAAGTTTGACAGCCGCTTCAAGTGCGGGAATATTACTGGGAGAAAAACCTGTCGTTTCTACATCACCTGTTCAAGCGAAGAAAAAATTCAAACTCAAATATGCGCCGCATTTCGGTATGTTCAAGAACCATGC
>JBIOWC010000379.1:0-7667 GCA_044868105.1 Blastocatellia bacterium | reverse complement strand
GCACGACTTTGAGCTTCGGCAATTGCGAAAGCGAATTGATGATGCTTTCGGTAATGCCGTCGCAAAGGTATTCGGCATTGGCATCATCGCTGGCATTAAAGAGCGGCAGGATGGCGAGCGAATCAATGGCCTTGCGGGTCCGGTTTTTGCGCGGCGCAGCGACAGTCGCCTCTTGCGGCAATTGCATCGTGGTTTGCAGGTGATTGAAGACGCTATTTAGCTTTTCGCCGGAATCGTGCAGGCGCCGCAACTCGGCTTCAAACTCCAGTCGTTGTTTGAGGCGTTTTAAATCGCCGAGTAAATTTTTGATTGATGAATAACGCTCGTCACGGTCTTTCGACAAGGCTTTGGCAATGCTCCATTCCAACTCCGATGGTACGGCGGCAGCGACCTGAGAGAGCGGCACCGGCTCTTGGGTTAAAATCGCCGCCAGCACATCGCTCATGGTTTCACCCGTGAAGGGTTGCCGGCCAGCCAGCATTTCATAGAGCACAATGCCGAGACTGAAGATGTCACTGCGCGTATCGAGCATAAGACCGCGCGCCTGTTCAGGTGACATATAAGAGATGGTGCCGATAATGGTTCCCGGCAGAGTTGGGGTTTTGATTAAAGTGGCCGCTTCATCATCGAGGGCGAGCGGCTTATGTTCGGTCAATTTTGCGAGTCCGAAATCCAGAAGTTTCACAATGCCATCGGGGCGCAGCATGATGTTTTCAGGTTTGATGTCGCGATGCACCAGCCCGACCTGGTGTGCCGCGACGAGCGCGCTCGCCACCTGAATGCCGATTTCGAGCAGGTCGGGCAACGTGAGTTTTGCCCGTTTGAGTTGTTCGCGCAGGGTCTGCCCTTCAATATACTCGGCGGCGATAAAATGGAAATCATCCGCCTGACCGATGTCATAAATGGTCAGGATATTCGGATGATTGAGTGCCGAAGCGGCACGCGCTTCGCCGGTAAAGCGCTCGACCGTGGCGGCGTCCTGCAGGAATTTTTCCGGGAGAATTTTAATCGCCACATCGCGGTTAAGCCGCATATCCAGGGCGCGATAAACTTCGCCCATGCCACCTGCGCCTATTGGCGCAATGATTTTGTAATGCCCAAGCGTTTGACCGGCTGCCAGCTTCATATTTTTCAGGGGCGCACCCCGTGGTCAATACGCTAAGTCTGGAACTAACAGCTTGTCAATCGGCGGGTCAATCCGGCTTGCAAAAACCCGCTTCTACTGACAGGATGTGCGTTCCCGGAAAAAAATTCGTTTAAAATTTTTTTTTGTAACCGACGAAAAACTTTTTCAGTCTATACGCACAAGACGGGCGCGTTCGTAGACGTGCTTCCACTGGCGCGGATGCGAGCGTTCCCGAAAAACTTCTCAGCCAAAAGGCAATGAGTAAATAGCAAAGAGCCATTCACCCTGTTCCAGGTGTGTCTTTTTGCGTTTCGGCTTTTCCATTCAACGAGTTTCTAAGTGCCAGATCAATCTTTTAACGGAGGATTTATGAACCCTAAACGCGCGTTTGCGCTCAAATCTTCGTATGCGCTGTTGCTTGCCGTTTTGCTTGCGCTATCTACCTTCTCAGGGTTTGCGCAACAGAGAAGAGAGCGAACGAAACCGGCTGCCGCCAACGCTGCGCAAAAAAATGACGAAGGCTATACCGCAAAAATCAAAGAGTTCACCACAGAAAAATATTTTATGACTGAACTCGTAGACCATCTGCCGGCTTCAGATAAAGTGCCGACGCCGGAAAAAGTTTTAGGCTATATCGCGGGCGCCAAAGACAAACTCACTTATACCAAAGACCTTTATCGTTATTATCGAGAATTGGAAAAAGCGACGCCGCGGGTGCGCGTCTTTGTCGCCCCGGAAAAGTCGGAAGAGGGCCGGGAACAGTTGACCATTCTGGTGAGCGACGAAGCGAATCTTGCCAAACTCGACCGTTATAAAGAGATTACCGCCAAGCTTGCGGACCCGCGCAAAATTACCGATACGGAAGCCCAGACCTTGATTAGCGAGGGTAAACCGTTTTACTGGGCTTCGGGTTCGATTCATTCGCCGGAAACCGGCTCGCCCGAAATGTTGATGGAGATGGCCTATCGTCTGGCGGTCGAAGATTCGCCGTTTATCGAAACGATTCGCAAAAATTTAATTGTCATGATTACCCCGGCGCTCGAAGTTGACGGACGCGATCGCATGGTTGATTTATATAATTGGCGAAAAGCCAATCCCGGCAAACAAGCCCCTTCGCTGTTGTTCTGGGGCAAATACGTGGCGCACGATAATAATCGCGACGGCTTAGGCATGGCGCTCGCCCTGTCGCGCAACCAGATGAAAATATTCCTGGAATATCACCCGCAAATTCTCCACGACCTGCACGAGTCGGTGCCGTTTTTGTATACCTCGACCGGGACCGGCCCCTATAACGCCTGGCTTGACCCCTTGGTGGTTGATGAATGGCACGCTTTGGCGTATCACGAAATTGAAGAGATGACCAAACGCGGCGTGCCCGGTGTATGGACGCATGGGTTTTATGATGGCTGGGCGCCGAACTATATGTTTTATGTCGCCAACGGTCATAACTCCATCGGGCGATTCTATGAAACCTTTGGCAACGGCGGCGCCGACACCCAGGATCGCGTTGTCGGACCGCAATCCCAACGCGACTGGTTCCGCCCCAATCCGCCTTTCCCGCGCGTCAAATGGTCAATGCGCAACAATAACAATATGCAGCAATCGGCGATTCTTTTGGCGATGAATAAAGTCGCTCAGGACAAAGAACGCTTTATGAATAATTTTTATATCAAGAGCAAACGCGCCGTCGCGAAAGCGAGTAACGAAGGGCCGGCCGCCTATGTGATTCCGGGCGATACGCCGCGGCCGGTCGAAGCCGCCGACACCGTTAATCTGCTGCGCCTGATGGGCGTCGAGGTGCACACGGCAACCAAAGATTTTGAAGTGAAAGGGCAGAAATTCCCCACCGGTTCATACATCATCCGCATGGATCAACCGTATTCGCGCATGGCGGATATGTTGATGGATACGCAGTATTACAACGTCAATGACCCGCGCCCCTATGATGACACAGGCTGGACGCTCGGCGCCTTGCGCAATATCAAAACGGTTCGCGTCACCGATAAAGCGGTGCTTGACGCGGCGATGGTTATGCTGACTGGCGACGCCAAGGTGCGCGGCAAACTCGAAGGCGCGGCGAGCGCCGCTTATATCATCAATCACAATACCGATAACACCTTGGCAACCTTGCGATTCAAATTGCCAGACGTGAAGATGCAGGCCGCCGAAGATTCCTTCAAAGTCGGCAACCGGGAATTTAGTACCGGCTCGTTTATTATTAAATCCGAAGGCAACCCGGGAGATTTGAAATCGCGCCTTGAAGCCGCCGCCACCGACCTTGGACTCACGGCCGTCGCCGTTGATAAAGCGCCGGATGTCAAAACCCACGAACTTGCCGTGCCCCGCATCGCCATTTTGCACACCTGGACGAATACCCAGAACGACGGTTGGTTCCGCGTCGAATTTGACCGTTTCGGCGTGCCCTACAAATACATCTCCGTTCATGAGATTCGTGACACTTTGAATCTACGCGACAAATACGACGTGATTATCTTTCCGCCCGTGGGAGGCACAGCGCAAACCATCGTCAATGGCATTCCCAGACGCGGCGACCCCATTCCCTGGATGAAATCGGAGATCACGCCGAACTTCGCCAATTCGCCAGACCAGACCGCCGATATGCGTGGCGGTATTGAACTCACAGGCATGGCGAATTTGCAGAAGTTTATCGAAGACGGCGGCTTGTTTGTGCCGATTACCAATACCGCAAGTTTGACGATTGATTACGGCATCACCACGGGCGTGAGCATTCAAGCGGCGCGCCAATTGAATGCGGCGGGCTCGGTGATGAACGCCTCGTTCGTTGACCGCAAGAGCCCGATTGCTTATGGCTATGGCGATTCGTTGCAGGTCTATTTCAATCAAGCGCCGCTCTTGCAGGTGGGCGGATTTGGCGGCGGCGGTTTCGGTGGCGGCGGCGGTCAGCAAGGACCAGGCGCAGGAGGAAGACCATCCGGGCGCGGCTCGCTCACGGACCAGGATATTGTTCAAGGCATGCCACAACCTCGACCGAATACCGGCGCGCCGGATGCGAATCAACAAGGTTTCGGCGCGCCGCTGCCGCCGAATATGCGCCCGCGGGTGATTTTGCGGTTCGCCCAGGATGAAAAGAATCTGCTCGTCAGCGGCATGCTCTCAGGGGGCAGCGAGCTCGCCGGTAAACCCGCGGTTTTAGACATTCCCGTCGGCAAAGGGCACGTGGTGATGTTTGCGACCAATCCGATGTGGCGACATCAAACCCAGGGCGAGTTCTTTTTAATCTTCAACGCGGCGCTGAACTTCAACAATCTCGGAGCCGGACGCAGCGACGGCGGCGCGCGCAGCACGCAGGCCGGCACCGGCAACGGCGAAGAGAACTAATCAAGTAACAAGTTGAAAACAACGGCGGCGATGGTTACCTGCAAATCATCGCCGCTTTTCATTTTAAATGCCGTCCAACCCCAGCAGGCTTGAGGGCCTGCACTTTTCGCGTAGTGTCAAAATAGAAGAAAACTACAAGATATAAAGGCCCCTGAAACGATTGCTCGCAAAAAAACAGTATGGGTAAAATGTCTGCCAACTTGAATAGATTTTCAATTCTTGAATAGATTTCAATTATGTAAAACAAATGAAGGAGTAGAATGAATGGCAATTAACGAAGAGAAACTTAATGAATTTATGATGAAAGCCGTCGGCGATCTCGGCGCCGTCGTCAGCGCCGGTGGGATGGTCCTCGGATTAAAACTCGGTCTTTATAAAATCATCGCCGAAGCCGGTAGCGTGACCTCCGGGGAACTCGCAGAACGCGCGCAACTCGCAGAGCGTTATGTCCGCGAATGGCTCGCCGCGCAAGCCGCCAGCGGGTATGTCAATTATGACGCAGGTAGCCAGCGGTTCAGCCTCTCTGAAGAACAGGCGTTTGCGCTGGCCGCAGACGAAGGCCCCAATCTTCCGGGAGCCTTTTTGCTCGCGGTATCTATGCTTAAAGCCGAGCCCAAAATCCTCGAAGCCTTTCGCACCGGCGCCGGACTCGGTTGGCACGAGCACGATAAAGATTTGTTTCGCGGCACGGAGCTTTTTTTCAGACCGAGTTACGCCGCCAATCTCGTCAGTTCGTGGATTCCGGCGCTTGATGGTGTGGAAGAGAAGTTGCAGCGCGGAGCCAAAGTTGCCGATGTTGGTTGCGGACATGGCGCGTCCACCATTTTGATGGCTAAAGCCTATCCGAATTCAACCTTCTTCGGCTTCGATTATCACGAGGCTTCAATTCAAAATGCCCGTAAAAACGCGGCAGAAGCCGGCGTTGCCGACCGCGTGACTTTTGAAACGGCAAGCGCCAAAGATTATCCGGCAAAAAATTATGACCTGGTGGCGTTCTTTGATTGCCTGCATGACATGGGCGACCCGGTCGGCGCCGCCGCGCACGTGCGTGAGTCGTTGGACGCGGACGGCACCTGGATGATTGTTGAACCTTTTGCCGACGATAAACTGGAAAACAATCTCAACCCCATCGGGCGCATCTATTATTCTGCTTCGACCTTCATTTGTACGCCCGCATCGCTATCACAGGAAGTCGGACGTGGACTTGGCGCGCAAGCCGGAGAAGCGTGTTTGCGCCAGGTCGTCACCGAAGGCGGATTCACACATTTTCGTCGCGCTGCTGAAACTCCTTTCAATCTTGTGTTTGAAGCGCGGCGATAGCTCATTAAACAAAATTCTTGTCTCAGAAAATTTCAACCGACGTGGGCGACTACAGGAAAATATAGAACGAGTAGGTTAAGCGCCACGTCTGAATAAACCGTAAATTTGTGAAGTCGAGCATGGGCAGCGGGAGCGGGCAAGTTATCGTTAACTTGCCCGCTCCCGCTGATACGGATCTTTTTACGAAAACCTCAAAGCGTGGCCAGCAACTCTTCGGGATGAGAGCCGGCGTTAACTTGCGCGATGGCTTGCGCAATGTTGCCTTGCTCATCAATGACATAAGAGATGCGTTTGGGATACGGCGCATCCGGCGCATCACAAGCCCCATACGCTAAGCCGATTTTTCTATCGGTGTCACAAAGTAATTTGAAAGGAAAGTTGAATTTTTCTGCAAAAGCGCGGTTTTCTTCGAGGGTGTCAAAACTGATGCCGAATATTTCGGCGTTTTTCTGAGCATATTCCTGGCTTCTATCACGGAAGCCTTTGCCTTCTGCGGTTCATCCCGGAGTATCGGCTTTCGGGTAAAACCACAAGATAACTTTGTGCCCTCTCAACGCGCTTAAGGTCACCGCTTCGCCTGTATGGGCTTTGACGGTAAAATCAGGAGCCACGTCACCAACGTTCAACATGCAAGTTCCTCCTTTGAAAAATTTTGATTTGCCGGTGCAAAATCCACTGAATGAACTATAACGCACGCGGCGGCGACGCGAAACCGCAGGGTTGAGGGAAGGCGCTTGGTAGTGTCCTAATCCTGTGGTGCTATGCATAAGCCCGCTTGGCGGGTTCTCTTCAGGCACCACAACTTTTGGACCCTACCAGGCGCTTGCGCTTTGGCTTTCGTCCAGTGTTTAATGCAAAGGTTTTTTAGTCTATCGTGTTAAGAGTTTGCCAAAATGGATTTCGTCATCACCGTTTTAAGACCGCTGGCGCGATTACTCAGTCGCGCCTTATTCAAAATAAAAATTCACGGCGTCGAGCACATTCCGCAAGATGGCGCGTGCATCATCACGCCCAATCATCTCACCTATGCCGACCCGATCTGGATAACCATTCCGATTTATCGGCGGGTTCGTTACATGGCCTGGTCGCGGCCTTTTGAAATTCCTGTGCTCGGTCAGGTTATGCGGCTGTTCGGCGCATTTCCCGTGAAAGTCGAATCTACCGATACCTACGCTCAACGTGAAGCGATTGATTTACTCAAGCGCGGGTATGCGCTGGTGATTTTTCCTGAAGGCGGGCGCTCAAAAAACGGCAAGCTGATGCCTTTTAAAGCTGGCGCATTTCGGTTGGCTATCACCCATGGAATTCCGATTTTGCCGGTAACCATTCACGAAGGCGCGTACAAAATCTGGCCGGTTCATAAAACCTTTCCCCGCCCTGGCGATTTAACCATCACCTTTCATCCGCCGATTGCCGTTGAACGAGCCTCCGCGGAACTCAGCAAATTCGAAATCAAAGAACTAGCCCGTGAACTCGCCAAACAAACCCACACCGTTGTTGCCAGCGCTCTGCATCCTGCAACCGTCGAAGAGGGCAGTCCGCTGTTCGTAAAAGGAACTTAACCAATCCGCTGCCTGGTCTTGGAGGGTGAAATAAGACACGCCTTCCCCTTTTGACAGATGAGCACGCAACGCCAGTTGATTGCCAGCCAGTAACCAATAAGATTGCGCACCCGTCGAAGGCGTGTCTAACTCAATTTCGAAACAACCTGCTCCTGAGCAAGTCCCATTCACCTGGTCCAACAGAAATTGCTCTCCACTACCATATGAAGAAATCAGCTGAAACATTACTAAAGATTTCGGGAAAAATTTTGCGGATTGATGAAGAGAAGGGGAGACAGGGAGGCGGGGAGAAGGGGAGA
>JBIOWC010000378.1:0-5195 GCA_044868105.1 Blastocatellia bacterium | reverse complement strand
TTTAGCAGTTTTTTACGTGGAGCAAGTTGCCTTAAATCGCCACGAAAAATTTGCAAAGAACAAAATGTAAAAAGCCTCACGCTAAATAGGCGTGAGGCTTTTTGAAAATCTCTCGACTGTTTAGCAGTTTTTTACGTGGAGCAATTCGCTTAAATCGCCACGATTACTTTGAAGGCTCAGAATACTTCTCGGTCAACGCCCATGTCAAGCAAATATTTTTTATACCTTGATAAGCGCGTCGGGTGTCCCGACGAGTTGCGGAGAAGATATTGGCTTTGTGGTCCGGGTGAGCTTTGTGAGGCCCTGCTTGAGGAGTCGAGTTGGCGTATCAACAAAGTTTTCTCACCAAGCCCATCAAGTTCATAAAGCGCGCCAAGACTTCTTTATCACGAGTGATGCTCTACTGATAAGCGGTGAAAAAATCAAAAGGCTTGTCAGGGTTGCGCTTGAATAAGTCCCCTGATTGAAGGAGTCCCCTGATTGCCTCCGCCCTAACGGATAGCTGTCAAAAGAAGGGCTGAGGGATGCCCTTGCAAATCTTTAAGGTTGGTTGAAACGACCGATAGAATCTTCAGGGCTGTGAATATAACTTTTCATCTGTTCAACTAATCCGGTTGCCTTCCAACGTCGGTCTGGTCCCGCATCGTTGAATTTATAAAGCCCCAAATCAATGTAATAGCGTTCAACTGACCGGCGCCCCAGACGATAGCGCCAATCAACCATGGTAAAGAGCGGAAACCACGTATAACCGACAACCGGCACGCCTTTTTCGCGTAGTTGTTTGACGGTTTCAACCGATTGTTTGAGCCAACGCGAACGCACATCGTCGCTGCCAAAGGCGCTGGTTTCAGTTATCATCACCGGCGTTTTATAACGGTTATAGTAATCTTCAATTAAAGAGAAAAAACCCACACCGTCGTGTTCAATCGCGCGGTAAGAGAGTCGGCCTTTGTCATCAATATAAATTTGCTGGGTTGACCATTGCGGATAAAAATTCATGCCCAGCACTTCGATGGGAATCGGGTGTTTGACAAATTGCTCCAGGTCATGGGGCGACGTACCGGAACGCAACAACCAACCGTAAAGCGGATGGTCGTGTCCGACTCCCCCGGTAATCAAATCATAAAAAAGATAGCCACGCCGCTGGTCTTCGATGGCCAGAATTTCCAAATCATGGCGAATGGCGCGGCTGAGTCCGGTGGCTTCGACTTGCACCATGACGGCTTGCGGGTCAATGGCTTTGATGGCGTTAACGGTTTGCATAACCCCTTTAACAATTTGCAGCATCAGGCGCACATAACCGGCATCGCCTTTGAGATAAGGGGGCCACACGCCGCGTTTGCCGCACATAAGCGCATTGACCACCGGTTCATTAAGCGGCGTATAAAATTTAACCAGGTGATGATAGCGGTGGGCGAAAGCGGCGGCATAATTGGAGACGGCGCGCGGATAATGGTCGCTGACAAATTCCCGGCGCAACCAGAAAGGACAACCATAATGCATTAGGTCAATAATCGGCGTAATGCCGAGTTCTTCAACCAGGTAAGGCAGAACGTTGTCTGTCCAACGCCAATCGAATTCACCTTGCGCCGGTTCGACGCGATACCAGGGCACGCCCCAACGCGCCGCCTGTAAATGGCTATCCCGCAACAGCGCCAGGTCTTCGCGCCAGTGCTCGTAATGCCCCATCAATTCGTATTCATCGAGTGCCCGATGTCCGACTTTGGTTTGCGGCACGAACGTGTCTTCGATGCCGCTCGCCCAAATAAAATTTTCCGGTTCAACGCCGATTTTCAGATTGCTCATTCTAAGTCTGCATCTTCAAAACCTGACCGCCCGCAGGTCAGGATAAGATTTTCCTTCACCAGGTTCGATTGGTAATTTTACAAGCGCCTATACTAAGCGATTCTTAAATCGCTGTCACGACCACCTGGTCGAAAGCTGCGATAACTTCCGAACTATACAATCCGATTCGTATAGGCGATGCAAGGACCTCAATCTCTCCGATGATTTGCGCTTCAAGTTGGATGGTCAAGACTTTTTCTTCTTTACGAAAACGAAACTGCTGATAGGTGTAAGGGTCAAAACTCGCGGGCAACTGAAAGACCTGTCGCTGGCCCTGGCGCTCACTGCGTAACCCCCAGGCGGCGCCGAGGCGGTCAAGCGTCAGTAACACGCCCAGATCATTCATCCCGATTGCCGGTAAAAAGCCGTAACATTTTTCCCCGTCAGCTTGACTATAAAGTTTGCCGCTAACCAGGAATTCGTAATTTTCCGGCAGCACCCCTTTGGTCAGCGTTGAGCCGATTTTCTGCGGGTTGGTATGCCAAAGTTCGCGGTCGCGAATCATCCAGGTTTCATCGGCCGGATCAATATCCCAGTTGAAGGTCAAGGGACTGGTGTATTCACCCATAAATAAGTCCTGCCATCCATGGGTGAGGGAAAATCCGGCGAAAGCGGCCGCCGAATCGGCGGTCCAAAGCGATAACGACTCGGCTTGAATTTCCGTCTTCCTTGCCCATTCAACAGTCGCAGCGTCAAGCAAAATCCTGGTGTATAAACCGTTCACCTCAAGGCGCAGCAGATGAAAGGCCTGAAAGTCGAAGGGCTCCGGCAGTTGAAAATTTTGTTTCAACCAATTGCCACTGCCATCGTTCAATTGCCATTCAACGATCGCTTCGCGGCGTTCGGGCAAGAGTCTGAAAATTAAAGAGGCTTTCTCCGCATCAACCAGCGCGACACCGAATGCGCCTTGCGACTTCGTGTGGGGCAACAATCGCAGATAGACTTCGCAGATAAAATACGGAGCCGCAAATTGACAGAGCGCCTCTGCATATCCGTTATCTATCTCTTGAATCGCCGCGCCGCCATGCACCATCCATTTGCCGCCTGAACATTGCCAGTTCGCCCCTAAATCAAACTTTTGTTCCGCGTCGAAATAATCCACAACCGTGGCCGGGTTGGGCGCGGGTTGCGGTGTATTAGTGGCGCCAATGACAAACATTCTTTCGCCGGCCCAATCCATTCGGTCAATCGCCAACACGCGGTCGTGGTTCTCTTCATTCCAACGATGATATACACAATACAATTCAACATTGTTTGGGCCGCGCACGGCCGAGTTATGACCGGGACCGACAACCTGATTCGGGATGGTGCGCAAGATGGGCAGCACGCCTTCGCCATCGGCTATCTGTTCCCATTCGTCCGCTCTTAAAATCCGGTCACTTAACGCGTAACTGACGCCATAGGTATTATTCTTCCAGTTGCCGCCGCTGAACATCTGGTAATACTTGTTTTTGCGTTTGAGAAGGAAAGGGCCTTCGACGGTGTGCCAGCGCACGCCACCTTTTTCGAGGCGTTGCGGGTCGTAAACCTGCCAATCGAAACGCGCACGGGTTACTGGTTGCGGATGGCCCGCCAGGGTAAATTCATCAAGCATCTCATCGCAAACCGTGCCGGTGCCGATGTGCGTGTGTTCAAGAAAATCGGTCGCATAGAAGAGGTAAGTTTTTCCATCCGTATCTTTGAAAATATGCGGGTCAATGGCAAATTGCTCGGTCGTCAGCGCCCGGTCAGCATCAATGAACGGTCCCGCCGGATGGTCGGCCAGTGCGACGCGTATTTGCATAAAGACTTCATTGCCGACGCTGTAATACATCAGAAAACGCCCATTGTCATAAATGACTTCAGGGGCCCAATAACACGTCGCTTCGCCATTGAGTCGCGTCATGGCGCCACCGAGTTCTTGCCATTGCAGCAAATCCCGCGAATGCAACACCCCGAAACAACGTCCGTCATGCCACAGTCCTGTGCAATAACACCAGTATTCATTCAGATGTTTCAATACATAGGGGTCCGGACACGAACGGTTATGAACCGGATTGTGATAAGTCTTGCGTGCTTCTCTTGTTTTACTCATGCGCCTCTCATCTTCAGCGAAAATAATCTATCGAGTTCGCAACTCGTGTACCAGCCAATGACGAGCCACAATCCTGCTGTGCCTCTTTAATCCCTCGGCGCAATTATTTTTCAGATAGCTAATTGGCGTTTATCATCTTTAGTTCGGCGATTCTTGCCAAAATCTTTCTTGCGGCTTTTATAAAAATACTTCCGTAGTATGCCGATTCAGACTGGCATTGCATTTGCACAATTTTTATCGGTGTATCCCAAGCAGACGGATCAACCATGACGCCAGCATTTTTATTCGCCACCGGAATCGAAAACAGTACGCCAACTATACAGCAGGGACGTGTGCGCGTGGACGAAATGGAGAAATGTGGGCATTACCGGCACTGGAAAAAAGATTTTGAGTTGGTGAAGGAACTGGGGATTCATTTTTTGCGCTATGGCCCGCCGCTCTATCGCACTTACCTCAGCCCCAATCATTATGACTGGTCTTTCGCCGATGCAACGTTTCAGATGCTCAAGCAAAGCGACATTGTGCCGATTGTTGATTTATGCCATTTCGGCGTGCCGGATTGGATTGGCAATTTTCAAAACCCGGATTTTCCTGAACTGTTCACGGCTTATGCACAAGCCTTCGCCAAACATTTTCCCTGGGTCCAACTCTACACGCCGATTAACGAGATGTTTATTTGCGCGACCTTTTCGGCCTTTTTCGGTTGGTGGAATGAACAACTCACCTCAGACCGCGCCTTTGTCACGGCGCTTAAACACATCGTCAAGGCCAACGTCTTAGCCATGCAGGCCATCCTCGACGTCCGACCGGACGCGATTTTCATTCAAAGCGAATCGACGGAATATTTTCATGCGGAAAATCCGGCGGCCATTCATTTCGCTGAGTTGATGAATGCCAGACGGTTTCTCTCTCTGGATTTAAATTATGGCCGGCGCGTGGATTCCGAGATGTATGAATATCTGATGGATAACGGCATGACTCGCAAAGAATATCATTTCTTCTTCGGCAAGAAACTCAAACAACATTGCATCATGGGAAATGATTATTACGTGACCAATGAACATCGGGTCTGTGCCGATGGTCAGACCTGCGGCGCGGGCGAGGTCTTCGGGAATGATGAAATCACTCGCCAATATTACAACCGTTATCTGCTGCCGGTCATGCACACGGAAACCAATCTGCAACAAGGACCCCAGGGGGATGAAGCCATCAACTGGCTCTGGAAAGAATGGGCAAATGTGCTGTGCGTGCGCAACAATGGGGTGCCGGTCGTTGG
>JBIOWC010000377.1:0-3139 GCA_044868105.1 Blastocatellia bacterium | reverse complement strand
TTTCGGTGTTCTCTTTTGCCAGCATATCAAAAAGAAATTCATTGCCGATGCGCCGCGCCGGATCGCCTGTACATTTTTCCTCGCGACCCAAAATAGCGAATTTCACGCCAGCAGTTTGCAGCAGTTGCGCCGTGGCTCGCACCACTTTTTGATTGCGTTCAATGAGCGCGCCACCACAGCCGACCCAGAACAATACTTCCGCGTCTTTCGCGTCAGCCATCGTTGGAATATTCAAACCTTCTGTCCAATCAATGCGGGTTGATTGTGTCCCTTTGAAAGGATGCCCGCGAGTTTCCATAGAGGTCACGGCCTCGCCCATGGTTTCGGGGAAATCGGCTTCTTCCATCACCAGAAACCTGCGCATATCAACAATCTTTGGCATCTGTTCAATGAAGACCGGGCAGGCTTCCATACAGGCGCCGCAGGTCGTGCATTGCCAAAGGGCTTCGGGTGCAGTCGCGGGAACCGCGCCGATTATTGGCAGCGCTGAAGGCTGAGAATTGAGGGCTGAACTCTCACCGGCGTTCGTTGCCGGGGTTCCATTATTGGCTTTTCCGTTGGCTAGACCGAAGGCGGCAAAAGGGTTTGCCTGCATAAATTTTTGCAAATCCAAAATGATGTCACGTGGCGAAAGCTCTTTGCCGACTGCGTTCGCGGGGCAGACGTTGGTGCAACGACCACATTCCGTGCAAGCATCGAAATCAGCCAGGTCTTTCCAACTCCAACCGGCGAGTGATTTCACACCTAACGGCTCGCCGGTCTCCATCGCTTTATCAAGGTCTAATTTTTTGAGCGAAGCGCCGGTCGGTTTCAGTGAAGAGGTATAGATATTCAGCGGGCCAAAAAGAACGTGCGCCATCTTAGTAAAAGGCGCCCAGGCAATAAACCCGAAGACTAATATCGCGTGGGTCCACCAGGCCCCGAAATGCGCCGCTCTCATTGCCTGCTTGCTCATCAATGATGCCGAGCTTTGTGCAACGAGATAACCGAACGGCGACCACTTTCCCCATATATCATCGGTTGCGGCGATGCGCCACCCTTCAACCAAAAACCCGGTAAGCGCCATTAAAAAAATCGTCGTGAGAATCAGCGTTGACTCTTCCGTATAGACCAGTTTCTTCGGTTTTAGCGAAACGCGCCGCCAGAGCGCAATGCCTACGCCGATTAAAACCAGGGCGCCGAAAATATCAACGATGAAGGATTGAAAGTAGAGATAGAATTTTCCCTGCATGACGGGCAAACCTAAATCGTAATCAATCGCCACGACGGTTGTGGCAATCGCCAGAATAATGAACCCGGTATAAATGAAGGTGTGAAAGATTGCCGCATATTTTTCACGGATCGTGCGCTGTTGCGCTGTGGCGTGTTTGAGCAGCCGTTTCAAACGGACTGCGGGTTGGTCAAACCGATTCGCCGAAAGCCCGCGTCGC
The DNA here is from genome assembly GCA_044868105.1 of Blastocatellia bacterium. Classification (GTDB taxonomy): domain Bacteria; phylum Acidobacteriota; class Blastocatellia; order UBA7656; family UBA7656; genus JBFMDH01. Next base: position 1,709 of record JBIOWC010000377.1, on the reverse strand, counting down.
CACACCTGCACTCTTCGCCAAAAGCCATATCCGGCCACCGTAATGGAAGCGACGAACATCAAGTACATGGCCCAAACCATTGAGTGAGGAATGTTCCAGAATACTTCGCGAGTGGCAAGTTCAGGGTTCATATTTATTCTTCCACCGAGGCACAGAGACACTGAGAAAAGGCAAGGTTGAAAGCAGAGAATATTTCTCGTTTCACTTCTTCATCTTTCAGAACTTCATTATTTTGCCTCTGCGTCTCTGTGCCTCGGTGGTTTACTAACTCTTTAAGGCCGCAAGTCTTTCAATCAATAGCGGCACGACTTTGCGATAATCTTCAACAATACCAAACCGACAATGCTTAAATATCGGCGCATCTTTATCAATGTTGATAGCGGCAATGCACTTTGAATCAGTCATTCCGGCCAGATGTTGACTGGCGCCGTGAATGGCTACTGCAAGGTAAAGACCTGGTGCAACTTTTTTACCCGTTTGCCCAATTTGCCAGGACGGCGGAACCCAACCTGAATCGCAAGCGGCGCGCGACGCCCCCATCTGTGCGCCCAGAAGGTCGGCAATCTTTTTTAATTCTGCAAACGGTTCGGCGCCACCGAGTCCGCGTCCGCCCGACACAATAATCTTCGCGTCTTCAAGTCGCGCTTCATCACCGGCTTCAACTTTGTGTTCCGTAATACGCGTCGGCGCATCAACGGGTAAATCAACGGTTGCCGGATTGACGTGGGCTGTGGCGTCACGAACCGGAGCCGGGTCGAAGGCGCGCGCGCGTACCCAGACGACAGCCGGTGTGCGTTTGAGTTCAACCGTAGCCAGCGCCTTGCCGCCATATACGCTTCGCGTGACGCGAACCGCGCCTTCCTTAACCGTTATTTGCAAGCCATCAGCAACGGCGCTGCCGCCTAAGCGGTGCGCCAGGCGCGATGCAAGTTCCTGACTGTAGGTGTCATTGCTTAATAATATGGCTCGCGGTTCAGCCGCTTTACAGATTTGAGTAAGGGCGCTCAGATAGAGTTCAGGTTGATACTCCTGAAGCGCCGGATTATCAGCAACCGTAACGGCGTCACACACCCCGGCGAGCGCTGTTTTCATAGCGTCACCGGCTGCCCCTAGAATGACGGAATGAAGTTTACTGCCTAATTCATCGGCAAGTTTTCGTCCGGCACCGGCTACCCCTTCGGCAGCTCGGTCATAACCTGCTGATGCGAATAATCCAATAATTACATCACTCATAAATTATTATCCGAATAATTAACGTGTTGAATTGCGCGAGACTTCCGGCGATTTTGGTTTTCCGTTATCAACGATTGCCTGATAAGCCAACGCTTGAAATTCCTGGCGAATGTTGAGGTGGTCATAAGGACGCACTTGCGTCATCACGATGCCAATCATATCTTCAACCGGGTCAACCCAGAAGTAGGTGCAGAAGGCGCCGCCCCAACCATAATTGCCGACCGAACCTGAGAGCGCTGTCTGGCCAATGTCTTTGACGACACTGTAGCCAAGTCCGAATCCATAACCCGGACCTGATAACCAGACCGGCAAATCGCCAATATGATTGACGGTCATCAGTTCAACGGTTTTGCGCCCCAGAATCCGAACCCCTTCCAGTTCGCCGCCATTCAGCATCATCTGATGAAAACGCACATAATCGGCAACTGTGGATACCAGCCCGCCCGCTCCGGAAAAATAGACGTGCGGCTCTTTGA
>JBIOWC010000376.1:0-3121 GCA_044868105.1 Blastocatellia bacterium | reverse complement strand
GTGCAAACCGGCCAATCTGCATCGGGTAGGTCGTCCATTGTTTGGAATTCCCGGCCGGTCCAGCTAAAACCTCCGTCCACACCATTGCTTTAACATACCGCCAATCGAGCGGCGTGAACCCGGCAATGCCGGCAAATTTTTTATTGTAAAAAGCGACTTCGCGTTTGATGGTTTCGTCATATTCGTTCCAACGCGGGTCGAATAACGATGGGCGAAACCGTTCGTCGTTAATGATGGCGTCGGCATTAAACATCGCCATCTTCATCTTGGCTGTAGCGAAATAGTAAGTCAGGTCATGATCCATCTCGAGGTTGGCTTTCTCAATCAAGCCTTGTGCTTCATCGGCATTGAATTTAAAAGTCGTCTTGGCGAGAGGAAAATTGGTTTGTACCAGTTTGTCGAGATATTTTTTCTCCGTCGGTTTAAGGGCACTTTTTAAAGCCTCGAGGCGCGCCTGGTTGGTCGAGGCAAAGATATTATCCAGGTTTGGTAAATTCCCGATATTGAATATATCGCTGGTGAACGATGAAGTATTGAAATAATAAGCCAGCACCTTGCGCGGTTCGGTCGTCTCGGTCGTCTCCGGCAAGTTACAGATGTTGAGATAGAGATTAACGGCATACTCTAATTTTGAGAAGCCGAAGGGAACCACCTTTTCGTTCGCGAGTTCGATGAAACGAATGGTGAAATAGGTTTGCAAATACTCTCGGCAATACTCGGTTAAAAATTGGTCAACCGCTGTCACCGCAACCGCTTTGCTGCCGACGCCGCGAGTAAATCCAGTCCAGGCATAGCCGGCAAAATACTGCGGCAAGGCTAACAGCGGCGACGAGCCGTTATTAGCCGATTGGGGCTCATAGACGCCGGAATTTTTTATGAGAAAACCCGCACTTGACGAATCTCCTATTCCGAGGAATTTCGATGAGGGCGTACCGGACATATCTCTTACCTCATACAAATATTAGGAAAATCGATTGATAATCATCGAAGCAACTTAGTGAGGAGATAAACAATAACTTTCAGGTAAAGAGTTGTAAACGCTGGCGCTGGAAATTTGATTTTAATTTTTGTTGAGCGAAGGACTGACAAGTCGAGCCTGCTTTAATCAACCCTAGTGGGATGCTTAAAGTCGTCTTTTACTTATCAGCGCTACAACTCTATTCAGCATAAACATTATTGTGGAGAGGAAAACTCGGTTACTGGAGGTCATCGGTATCGAATTACTAGCACCGGCTATGCGTCAAGTCGGTATGAGAATTGTCAGGCGTGTGGGGAAACACACCGCGGAGGTATTTATCTAATTCACTATCCCATTTTCGGCGCGAACGCGATTCTTTGTCTTGAGTCGGTAGATCAATTCATTTTTTTAGGGCGATGCCTCACCATTCGAGCGCCTGTTCTCGATTTGAATTTCGTGAAATCGGGGTCAATTCAAGTACATTCTTACTTTCAAGTTAATACCTGAGCCTCAATGCGCCCCTTTCGAAATTCTGGTGCTTGAAGTGGCGTCAAGACAATTTCCCGGAATATTCTTAGCGGGCGCCGCCCAGACCGCCTGGCGCGGTCTTCACAAAACCAGGTTTTGCACTGCTGCCGGTGCGGCATTCCTGGGCGAAGGAGGCATAGCTATCAGCATTGAGAAGCCGCTGGGCCGCGCTGAGTGGCCGGATGAAGGTGTCATCGAACCAGCCGCGGCCGTTATCAACGATGAGTTCGCCATCACGCCGGCTCGTAAAATGCGCCAGTTCGTGGATGAGAATGAAGGCCCCGAAATCGTCCGTCACGTTTGGAGCGAAGAAGCCCAGCCCGAGGCGGATGTGACGCGCCGGGTTGTCCGCGCCGTCTTGAAGCGGCGGCTGGAAGACCCCCTGGGCGGTGGTCAGCGCAATTTTGGCGTTCTTCGGGTCAACGTCGAACGCATCAATTGCGCCGAACATATTGAAAAGGTCGGGCTGATTGATAACGAGCGCCATTTCCGAATAGGTCTCGAACAAGTTTACGCGGGCGGTACTTTGACCAGAAGGATCAAGCGTATTGAGTTTAAAATGGCGGTTGAGCCGGTCCTCGGCGACCGTCCCGGGGCCCGGCGTACCAGGCCCGCTGGTAATGATTTGGGTCATGTTTAGGATGGCCGCGGCAAGCGCCGCCCGTACTAGCGGGAGGGTGGTTGCAAGCTTTGCGTTCAAGTCGAATTTCGAGACCGGCGCCACGAGTTCATTCAAGCGCAAGATGGTCTCCTTGCCGGGCTCAACCAGTCCGTCGGCGTGAATTGACGGCACCTGAGTCTTCTGGAAATTGATGATTGCGGCTTGTGTCTTCGGTCCTTTGATGCCGTCAACGACGAGGAAAGGGATTGGCCCTCCGGCAAGGCCCTTCACCGTCACCTGGTTCAGCGCTTCTTGGATAGTCTTGACATCCTCAGGAAGATTGCGAGCGAGTGGCCCCTGTCCGACGGGTTTAGAGATAGCGATCGGCCCGGCGCCGCTCGGTAACGTTGATGTCGGGATGCAAGACCCCACGGACGGCATGACTAAAAATGGACTCATAATTGCTCAACTCCTCCTTAACTGGATTAAATACGATCAGCTCATAATGGTCGCCCGACAGCCCGACCGTTTTACAGACGGTCGGGGTACGCCTGTGCGCCCCTTCAACATTTCACCTTTGATAAACGCAATAAAATGTTGGTTACTACCTCAATAAAAGCTCATCGCAGATAAAATAATTGCCTCAGATATGGGAAGATTGCAGGGATCGGGATGGAGAATCTCGGTTTCTTTAACCTGACCGGTCCATCTCGTCTGTGAATTCTTCAACCGCATTTCAACCTCGTATGACGTTTATGCGCAACTTGGCGAGTCGGTTAAAAGCGAAGGCAGGGAGATTCTGGCAGAAGTAATTTTGACACGCTGTGACCTGTTTGTGACATAGAAGAGCGAAATGGTGAGCCAAGTTATTTGTAAATTCACCTTAATTAAAGAGGGGAAATTACCTGTGAGGTAATGGTGAGGCTTCCCTGCTTATGCTATGGTAAGCCCTGATGGGTATGGTTCAACCACAGGTCGGTCATCTGCTGCGCGAATGGCGTAAACGTCGCCGCCTCAGTCAACTCGACCTTGCC
>JBIOWC010000375.1:0-14471 GCA_044868105.1 Blastocatellia bacterium | reverse complement strand
TTGCAAAGAAGATTCGACGATCAATTTCGCGGAGCCGTCGTCGGTAAGACCGGAACCCTCAGCGGGGTAAGCGCGCTTGCGGGAGTGATGAATACACGCGCCAAAGGACCCTTACTTTTTGTGATTTATAATCGCGGCGGTTCGGTTCCTTCGTTCCGTAATGCTCAGGATGAGACGATTAAGAAAATCATCACCCTTTATGGCGGACCTATTTCAGTCCGTTCTATGTCGCAAACCAATCCTAGCGTACTTGAAAAGGAACAACAGGCAAATCAAGCGCCTGCGATGCGCAACCGATAACCTAAACCGGTTCGAGCTTTACTCAATAAGCGAAAAGGGAGCATGATTGACGCTCCCTTTTTTATTTTTGGGGCGAATAAAATATTCTGGTCGAGAGGATTATGAGGAAAAAAATCATCATCTCATTAGTCGTTCTTTCTAGTCTTTGTCTACTTATTCAATATTCAATCGCGCAAGATGGCAGCGTTTGGGCGACCAAGAAATCCGGCTGGCTGTTGATAAATGATTCACAGCGCAAAGAGGTTTTTGATTTCGCCGAAACCTATAAAAATTATCTGAAGGTTTCGCGCACCGCTTATACCTCGGCAAAAGAAGTGATGCGGCTGGCGAAAGCCTCAGGCTTTACCGAATTCAACGACCCCGCACAGGTAAAACCTGGCTCCCGTTTGATTTTCCACTCTCACGAACGCGCGGTGATTCTGGTTGTCGTAGGAACGGAGCCGATGTTGAACGGTTCGCGACTGGTTGCCACGCACCACGACAGCCCGCACCTCGATTTGAAAGGCCGCCCGCTGATTGCTGCGGCCGGCGGCGCTTATGCGCTTTTTAAAACCGTACCGTATGGCGGCATAAAAAAATATCAATGGGCTAATCTGCCGCTGGCTTTAGTTGGTCGCATTGATACCACAGACGGTCGCACTATTGAAATTTCGATTGGCCTGAAACCCGAAGACCCGGTTTTTGTCTTGCCCGATGCGGCTCCACATTCCGATACTGAACTTCGCGGACGCACCTACAACAATGTCTTTGCCGGCGAAGAGATGAATCCGGTAGTCGGTAGCGTTCCCGGCTCAAGCAGTTCCGTGCTCGGGGAAACGCTTCGACAATTGATGACCACTTACAATTTTAAAGAAGAGGATTTCGTCAGTTCGGAACTCGCGCTGGTTCCGGCAACCCAACCTATGGATGTCGGCATAGATCGCGGCCTTATCGGCGCATACGGGCAAGACGATAGATTATCGTCGTTTTGCGCAGCGCGTGCAGTCATGGATTTGAAAGGCACGCCACGATTTACTTCGATGGCCTATCTCTCGAATTTTGAGGAAGTCGGTTCGGACAATAATTCCGGGGCGGGCTCGCAATTTTTGAATAACACCTATGCACAACTTATTGCGGCAGCCCGGGGAACGGCTTATAACGATTTGGATTTGCGCAAGGCCTTGTTGAATGCTTATGTGGTTTCAGCCGATACGAATGATGGCGTCAATCCAATTTTCCCGGGCACCAGTGAAGCGTCAAACGCGGCGCGGCTGGGTTATGGCGCGACGATAAAATTATATCGTGGCGGCTTTAATGCCAATTCGGAATTCACCGCTAAGATTCGCGCCATCCTTGATAAAAATTCTATCCCCTGGCAAACCCAAACCCCTAAAGTTGATGTCGGCGGCGGCGGTACGATTGGCAGTTTTATGTCGAATCAGAATATGCAGGTGATTGATATGGGCGTGCCGCTGCTCTCCATGCATGCGACTTATGAAATGTCGTCGAAGGTGGATGTGTGGAATTTTTATCGTTTCTTCTCTTCGTTCTATCAATCGAATTAGAAAGGACTCATCAAAATGCAGCAAAGAAAACTTGGAACTCAAGGTCTAGTGGTTTCGGCAATCGGACTTGGATGTATGGGCATGAGTCAGATGTACGGAACGCCTGATGACGCAGAATCCATTGTAACGATTCACGAAGCCATTGACCTCGGTATCAATTTTTTAGATACCGCAGAAATTTATGGTCCCTATGCGAATGAAAAACTCATTGGACAAGCCATCAAAGACCGGCGTAACGAAGTCATCATCGCTACCAAATTCGGTTTCGAGATTTCGTCGGAAGGGAAGATGATGGGCGTAAACAGTCGCCCTGATAACGTCAAAAAAGTTGCCGATGAATCACTGCAACGATTGGGCATTGAAACGATTGATTTATTTTATCAACATCGCGTTGACCCCAATGTAGCAATCGAAGAGACCGTCGGCGCAATGGCTGATCTGGTCAATGCTGGCAAGGTTCGCTATCTCGGTTTATCCGAAGCCGGTGCCGAAAACATCCGCCGCGCTCACCAAGTTCATCCAATTAGCGCCTTGCAATCCGAATACTCCCTGTGGGAACGCAATGTCGAGGGAGAAATATTAGATGTTTGCCGCGAACTTGGAATTGGTTTTGTGCCCTTCAGTCCACTGGGTCGCGGATTTTTAACCGGACAGGCGCAACGCGCCGAAAAGTATGATAAAGGTGATGGGCGAAAGAATTTTCCGCGTTTTCAAGGCGATAATTTCGACCGCAATATGAAACTGGTGGAATTGCTCAAAGAGTTTGCAGTGAAGAAAAACGCCACGGGAAGTCAAATCGCGCTCGCCTGGCTGTTGCATCAGGGCGAAGATATCGTGCCAATCCCGGGAACCAAACGCCGAACTTATCTGCGCGAAAATGCCGCCGCCACAGAAATTCAACTGACTACGGAAGATTTAATTTGGCTGAATGAAACTTTCGCGCCCGATGCCGTCGCCGGAGCGCGTTATAACGAAAACATGATGAAGATGGTTGACCGTTGATTATAAAAACATTCTCCATTCTGGATTGTATGCAAAAATATTTCGGTTGCCGGTGCCAAAAGAACCTTTTGATAACCTACAGATAATGCAGAATGGAGAATGGATAATGAACTATTCGTTACAAATCATCGCTTCAAACAGACGGCAACCCCATCACGAATGGGCAATATCGTCGTGAATAAATCTTCTGCCGCATAGACCAGGCGATTGAATTCGCGTACGCCGTCGGTGTATTTATCGCTTTCATTGCGCGCAACTCGACCACTCCACAACACATTGTCGGTAATAAAGAGCCCGCCGCTACGGATTCGACCGACCGCTACGCGAAAGGCATCGGGATATTGGTGCTTATCAACGTCATTGAATATCAAATCGAATTCGCCGTCAGTCTGTTCAAGCAGTTCCATCGCATTGCCGGTCAGCATTTCAATTCTATCCCGCACCCCTGCCCGGTTAATATAACCTTCGGCTTCGGCGCGATTCTTCTCGCTGCCATCGGTGTAATAAACCTTGCCTTCACTGCCCACTGCGCGCGCCAACCAGATGGTCGAGTAGCCGATGGCCGACCCCATCTCGAAAACCCGTTTGGCATTGATTAATTTGGCATATTGATAGAGCACACGGGCAACTGCCGGGCCGATAATGGGAATGCTGCGTAGTTTTGCCTGTTCTTCCATCTCAAGCAACACTTCATCACGTTGAGGTAAAATGTCATACATATATCGTTCAACATTTGAGTCAATAAAACTATCCATAAGGCAACTGCCTCCTTTAAAAATATAAAAAGAGCGAAGCAAAAAGGTGAATTGATGCCCTTTTGCCTCGCTCTTTTTTCGTTCGATCTCTTACAGCCAACCTGCTTTTCATCAATCAAGAGTATGAAGGCAGTAAGAAACTTTCGTCAAAAGCAATTCTGATTCACTTACTTCAATCTTAAAGTCGGATCACCGATGAGCAGCCAGGTTCGCTTAATATCCGCATCCGCGACACTCGCTTTAGCTCTGGCAATAGCTTCACCAATCGTCAGTCCGCCGCTTTGACTGAATAGTAAACGATAAAATTCGCGGTTCAGATTGGTCTGTTCAACCGGGGCGGTTAATCCGGTTGACGCCCATACAGCAATCGCGCCACCTTGTTCAGACTTGATTAAACCTTCGGCAAGGCTATCGAGTACGGGGTCTGTAAAGAAGCCGTTCAAACAGGTCATCAAAACGAACATGGGCAGGCGTGTGCCGTTGTTTAAATTGCGGGCATCATCTGTGGTCAGCAAGTCGCCGCGCCACAAGGTGACAGAACCGTGTCCTTTGTAATTGATGAGCAATTGTCCGCGTTCAAGCGCATCTAATAGATTACGTTTGGTTGTGAGGTCATCGTTTTGACTGCGGAAAATTTCCGTCACCTTAAGTTGTGACGGCAACATCGAACGTAGTTCATTGCTGGCCGCCTCGAAATCAAAGCCATCATTGCGGTCGGCCAGTAAAGTTACTTCCTGACCTGGCGAAGCTGATGCGTAACTGACCAGCTTTTTGATAATCAACCGAAGTTCATCCGGCGTGCGAACCGGCAACCGCCCGATTGCCAAATCCGGCAAGGCGTCCTGATTGAAGTCTACAAACCAATCATCGCTTGCTGCTTCCATCATCGAAGTATCAATTAATTTTGTCGGCACAAAATCCACATCGCCGGCCCCCGTGTAATTTTTAGGGTCGTGCGATGCATCACCGACGAACATGACAAAGCGTGGTTTGACGCGCCAACGTTGTTTGGCATATGCCAGAAACTCTTTAATGGCTTGTGGCGATTTATTGCCGTAATTGAATTCATCATAGATGTCTTCAACATCAACCAGAGCGACCCGGTAGCCTTGATTTTGCCGGATGGCTTTCAGCGCTTCGAGGTCTGCGAGAAAATCGGCAGATGAAATCATAACGAAGTCAGCAGCCTGTTTTTTAACCGCCCACTTTGAAGGTTGATTCATCTTTAAGGCAACCGGTTGGGCTGCTTGTGTAAACGCAAGCAAGGTGCGTTGCCCTAGGATTTGTGGAGCAATATTGATATTGAAGCCATCTTTATTCTCCTCAATATTGCCAAGAATTTCCTGTGGCGAATCGGGTTCTGTGATGTCCAATACGCGAATCGCGTTTGACGAGAAACCGCTGATGCGAACCTGTTCCAAACCGTTCGCCTTAAAGCTCAGCCGATTATTATCGGCAACAAATGTTTGTTGATAGGTAATGCGAAGGTTATCTACCAGGCTGATGTCTGTCGCACCATTTTGCGGAATCAAGCGCACGGAATTTAATCCTTCTTTTAACTGCGAATGGGGGATTGAGAATTTGCCGAGGCCTTGTTGTTGAGCAGTGAAGAGCATCTCTCCTAGATTGGTGCCGTTTAATTCGACCACCACCTGATGAGGAATTTCCGTCACCCCCTGTAAGGTGACGCTAAGTTCTGCTTGCAAGGGTGAAGCCGCATCAAGATTCGGAAGCGAGAGAGTTTGGTTCAGCCCGGTGCGGGAAACCAGGGCGCCAAAGTAGTTTTCCTTTTCGCCATTTCGCAAAGCGGAGAAATAAATAAACCGGTCCTTGCGCTCGACGGTTTGACTGAATGAAGTAGCCGCGCTCGGAGCGCCTTCGCCTTTGATTCGCTGAATTCGTTTGCCCGGCGCATCTCCGGCAATCAGCCAATAATTTCGTAACTCGCTGGTTGGATTGTCAAACCCGATGCCAAAAAATTCGATGGCTTCAAGCTGTTTATCTGCGTTGAGTAAAACGGCAATCGGAACTTCGCGCCCTTCGACAAGCAACTGAAGTTTGGCCGGGTCAGTTTGAGTGTTGAACCCAGAAGTTGCAAGTTCGGCTTGAGAAACCCGATACCAGCCTTCGCGTTTGACAGCTATTTTGAGAGCTTTTTGGTTGGCTATTGAAACTTGCTCAACCTTTGCTTGATTGGCTGCTTCAAAACCAGAAGTAGCGGCAACGCTTTGAACAACTCTTGAAGTATCGGTTTCTGCTATATCTGTATTGAACTGAGCAAGAGTCTTTGCCTGTTGGCTTTTAATTTTTTGATTACCGGACAAGGTCGGCTTGCCAACCGTTGAGAACGGGCCGCGCCAGGTCGAAAGACCGTTAAGGTCGAGGTCTTCTAACCAGTAAGTCACCGAGGGTGTGGAAGCCTTATCCCACCACGTATAGCTGTCGCCGGATTGTAAAACCGTGCTGGTTCCGCGAGTCAGCGCCGAACCGGCGATAATCTGTTGATTGACCAGCTGGCGTTTGCCTCCTTCTTCGCGCCAGATACGAAAACCGAGATTGCTGACTTCGAAACCGGTCTGCCACTCAAGCAAAGTTCCTTCGTCGAAAGCCGTCGCATTAAAAGCGGATAAATTAACGGCTGTTGGTCCGGTCGGTTCTGCAAGCGTCCAATCGGAGAACGACGTTACGCCGGTAATGGTAGCCATATTAGCGGCGGTGTTGACCGTACCGCCAGGTGCGCTCCAACTTCCATTCCATTTGAAGATGAAGAAGAGCGCTTCATTGGCAGTAACGGGAATGTCTGTGGGGTCAAGATAATTGAAGGTTAAGTCTGCGGTCACGCCGGTTGCTGTCAACGTCCAATATCGCTGAAGTGCCTTGGTTGGGACAGCTAAGTTAGGTTGGGCTCCCTGTACAGCTTTAACGGTGAAGGTTGTCGGAAATGTCCCTGCGGTGACATTTACCGTGACAGGAGAGAAACCGTTGGCAGTACCAACTTCAAATGTCTTGCTGGCTGCCGCAGCGTAGGTCTTTGTGAAATTGCCGTCAACCAGTCCGTTGGTTCGCGTGACGGTTGCTGTGCCGGAAGAGAGAATCAAATTATTGGCTCCGGTGATGAATCTGCCGTTGGTCAAGGTGAGAGCCGTTGCCGTACTTGCTAGCGTTAAATCTCCGCCAGTGAGGGTGAGATTGTGCGACGCATCATTATCGTCGTAAGTGAGGCTGGTAGCTATTCGAGTAGGGTTAATTTCCGGGCCCGTCGCCCGTGCGGCTGTTGTTCTTAAATAGGAAAGCGTCTGCCCACCCGTGCCAAGGTTAAAGGTGAACGAGACATCGAATGTTCCTGCGGCTGTCGGGGTCGTGGTATTGCCGATCTGAACAATCCCGGTGGTCGCCCCGCCGTTACCAAGGGTTATCTTATTTGCGTTCGTAACGCTGCCGCTGAACAGCCGGATAGCGCCGACGACAACGTTGGGTGATGCCGGGCTAAAGGTTAAACCCATATCAGCCTGGATTGCCATATTGGTCATCGGCGCTGTGACCGTGCCGTTTCCGGTATAAGATACGGGTGCTGTCGTCAGGAACCAGACAAAATTGGAACTCGCACCATTATGGGTGAGGGTTCCGTTATTGGTCAGCGTTGTACCGTTGAACAGAAACACCACGTTGCCGCAATTGAATGTCGTTCCGGTATTGATGGTGACGTTTAGTGAAATGTTATTGAAATTGACCAATGTGGTGCTCATCGTTGCGCTATGGTTGGCAGAGGTGTTGGATATATCCAAATTCGGAAGCACGCCGCGCAGGTTGAAAGCTTTGGCCGCGCCCGATGCAGCGTTACCCATCTGCAAGGTGCCGCCAGTGACTCCCGTAATACCGGTACCGGCTTGATTGCGATAATCTATGGTTGATGCCGCAAGTTGGCAAACAATCGTCCCCCCGCTTATGGAGATGGCTGAACTGAGCGAAGTACCCAGGTCAAAGCTGCCGAGCGTGGTAGAGGCATTCCCAATTGTACATACGGTGATGACGCCAGCCGTTTGTGTATAGGTGATGGCATTTGCCGCAGCGGCAACCCCGAACCTGCCGGCGGCATTAACCATGCCACCTTCAACAATGATTGTGCTGCCTGTCGAAAAGCCCAATGAGTTGCCAGTCGCGGTGCCGATGTTGAAGGTACCCTGCGAAATCCTCAGCAACCCATTTTCAGTTGGCGAACCATTCTGACCTGCAACCGTATAGTTCGGATTATTCAGCCAGAAACCGGTCGTTGCGCCAATGGTGTAGGCGGCAGTGGTAAAGACTCTATTCGTCCCAGAGAACGAGCCGGAGATTTTGAAGGTGCCGTTTGTCAGGGTTAAATATCCAGCCACATCTGTTGTGACACCCTGAACGGTGAAGTTCGAGGTAGTCACCTCTATAATACTGGCACTTGATGTGCCCTTATTAACGGTCAGTGTACGAATGTCTGTAGTGGCTCCGGTTCCGCCGAATGTATTATTCGTCGCGCCGGTAAAGGTTAACCCTGCGCCTGCGGTATTGCCGTTGGTGCTGAAATCTAGTGTGCCATTGTTCGTTAAATCCGAGCCGATTGACAGCACATGTGTTGTAACAGTGCCGGTTGTCGCGGAGCGAAGCGTGCCGCCACTTGCAATGGTCACGCTTACCCCGACAGTCAATGTTCGTGCTGTTACAGATTCGAATTCCAATACACCGGATGCTCCCTGACCAACGGTAACATTCAATGCAACCGCAGCCGTATCTATGGTGACGGTTGCGCCATCAACAATCGTCACATTGTCTGTGCCAGTTGGAACAACGCCACCCACCCAGGTCGCCGGCGCACTCCAGTTTCCGCCTGCTGCCGTCGAGTTAATCATTCCTGGGGCCCCGGTCATCTGACTACCGGAAAGCACCGTACTTAACGCCCCTTCAGACACTGCAAAGACTCGCCAGAAATAATTCTGGCTCGACAGCAACCCGGCGAAATTTTGCGATGTTGCATTAGCGGCGGTCTGTGTGACAAAGGTAAAATTCGTGCCGTCCGTCGAGTTATAAATCGCATAGCCGAACTCATTGGATGCATTATCAGTCCAATTTACCGTCATCGAGGTTGCCGTAACGCTGGTAAAGTTTAAGCCTGTGGGGGCTGCCGGAATGTTCGGCGTGAATATGTACGCTGTGCCACTGGTAATTGCATTCGTCTGGGTGTTGTTGGCCGCCGCATAAGAGACAGTTGATGTTGCTGAAGTAACACTGGCGAAGTTAGTCGCCGCGCCCGATTGCAAGCCAATTGAGTAACCGCCATTTGTGCTGTTGAGGGCAATGCCATTGCCGTAAACGAATTCGATAACCCCCGTTGTTTCAAAGAGCCACATTTGGAATGTCCCCGCTCCGGCATTTCCTGATGCGACACGCGGTATCTGTTCGTTTAACCATTCGACAATCAGCTTGCGATTGGGAGCGCTGCCGGTGACTTTAAAATGGACTTTGCCATTGGTGCCTGTCCACAAATCGTCAAAATAAGGAGCGATTTTCGGGGCGTTGGTCGTCGTATTAAATCCAAAAGTGCCGCTCCCGTTATCGAATTCGGTGGTCACCGATACACTGCCCAAACGGCACAAGCCGTTGGCGTTGACAGAATATTGTGTGAAGCGCACGCCGTCATACCAGAAATCGAAACCGATATTGGTCACCGCCGAAGCGTTGTCATCGAGATTAGCGCCTACTAATAGTGTTGTGCCGCTTGACATATCTTCCAACCCTACGCCTGCCCCACTAGTAAATGCATAGGTCGTAGCGGAGATTAAATTGGAACTGATTTCGGGGTGTGCAGTGATGGCCTGGTCATAGACAATTTCAGGTCGCTCTTTGCAATCACATCCTGAAGGGGTAAGCGTGGCCTTCTCTATACCTATCGCGGCTCCAACCGGTTGAGATGGCTCATCAGGCTCACTATTTTGCAGGTGGGCTTTTTCCGGTATAACCAAAATCAAAACAGCCGTAATGATGATGATAGTGAGCCGTAGCTTAGTGATTAACGCTGAAAAATAGTGTGCCTTAATATTCATCTCTCCTCCAGAAGTTAGGTGTTGTTTTTCATTTGCAAGATAGCGAAGTGAATTTGAATTGAATTGAGACTTTACTCTATCCAAACTGTTCGCATTTACCCATTGCAATGCTCTGATCGTTACAGGGCAAACTAAAATAGAATTGCAACTGCAACATCTAATAACGAACGAAGGTAGTTGACCCGGACAACTGTATAGACCCCTAGATGGTTACTACAATGACACCACCAATTGACTGACGAATAATAATTGTTGCTATGAAAATGAATTGAAAATCGTTTATTGCACTCTGTGTAGCCGACAGTATGAAACCGCAAATAGCTATTGTCAAAAAATATTCAAAGGTTTCGTTTGAAGCAAAAGGAATTTAGCTGAAAAGCAATTGAAACACAGATTGAATATTCAATCGGATGCGTCTTGCTTGGACTGATTAAATTCCCGGGCAGCTAAATCCAATTTCATAGCATGGACTAAGAGAAAAATTTGTCAATAATCTTTCTCGTGATAAGCGGTTTGATATAATGCGGCGCAATTTAGTTTAGGAGATAAGCGAAATGACACAGATGACTGGCGCTCAGGCTATGTATGAGTTTTTAGTCCGCCAAGGCGTTGAATATATTTTTGGCAATCCCGGCACCAGCGAACTTCCCTTGATGGATGTTTTTGCTGAACGTGCAGAGATCGAATATATCCTCGCCCTTCATGAAGACACGGCGCTTGGCATGGCAGCCGGTTATTCGGAAGCCACCGGTAAACCGGCAATCGTTAATCTGCACACGAATCCGGGACTTGCGCACGCGCTTGGCAATCTTTATAACTCCTATCGCGCCGGCACACCGATGATTGTCACTGCGGGGCAACAAGATACACGGTCGTTGATTGACGAGCCATTGTTGCAAGCCGATATGGTTGAACTCGCCCGGCAACATACGAAATGGGCTTGGGAAATAAAATGCGCAGCGGAAATTCCCAGAGCCTTTGCCCGCGCCTTCACGATTGCGACTACGCCGCCAACCGCTCCCGTCTTCCTCTCTTTGCCTGTCAATTTTATGGAAGAAAAAGCCGAGTTCGATTTCCCTCTGGTAACGCAAATCGGTTCGCGGCTTCGCGGCGACCGTTCGCAAATCGAAGCCGCCGCACGGCTCCTCAGTGAAGCGAAACAGCCGGTCATTATTGCCGGTGACGGTTGTGCGCGTTCGGGCGCGGTCAATGCCTTAACGCAGTTTGCCGAAACCATCGGCGCAGCCGTTCACCCTGAACCGCTCCATTCGTTATTGGGTTTTCCGACAAATCATCGCCTGTTCGCGGGGCCGCTTTCACCTGCCGCTCAACAAATGAACGCGCAGCTATCGGGTGCGGACGTGATTCTGGCAATCGGAGTTTATACTCTCGCGCCACTAGTTTATACCGGCGCACGAATGATTCCTGAAAATGCCAGGCTGATTCAAATTGATGTGAACCCACAAGAACTGGGCAAGAATTTTTATGCGGATGTCGCTATCTTAGCCGATCCGCTTTCGGCAATCGAAGAGCTTACGAACGCGCTCAAGCCATTCATCAACGGGGCGACTGCCGAACGGTTCTGGCGCAGAGGCAAAATCGTTGCGGATATGATTGCCGATGGTCGCACAAGATTCGCCAGTGGATTCGGGTCAATACCAGACGGTGAGCCCTTGACGGCGGCATACGTGGCGCGAGAAATGCGCGCGGTGGCTGCTCAGGATGCGTTACTGGTTGACGAAGCCGTGACTTCGACGGCCTTTGTGCGCACCCTCTTTCAACTCAGTGAACCGGGATCATATTTATTCAATAAAGGCGGCTCGCTCGGTTATGGCGCGCCCACGGCTGTCGGTTACAAACTGGCGCACCAAGATAGACAAGTCATCTGTGCCATCGGTGATGGTTCTTTGCTTTATTCTCCGCAAGCCTTGTGGAGCGCGGCACGCTACAACCTGGGCGTGGTCTTTGTGGTTTTCAACAATACAAGTTATGCAATTTTAAAAGGCGGGTTGCTGGCTTATAAAGGCGCATCGGTTGAGCGAAATCATTTTACCGGTATGGATATTACCGAACCGGAGATTGATTTTGTGAAGATGGCCGAGTCCATGGGCGTGGCGGCGCGACGGGTTGTTGATGCACAAAATTTGCGCGAAAGCTTATCGTGGGCGCTCACAGAGAGCGCCAGCAAAGGGCAACCGCATCTGCTCGACGTTATAATTTCACGAGAAGCGCGAAGCGTGTTGCGTTAATAAACGGCTGACACAATATCACGATGAAAACCGTAATAATTAAGAGAAAGAGGGAATAGGACTCAAGGCTATAGGGATTTCCCTGTCATGGCTCACATTTTCCTAATAGATTTTTTTAGCGAAAATGGATATGAGTAAATTAATCCATCCTACAGATGCAATTTGCGAATAATGAGACAATACCAGGGAGGGGGTTCAATGATGAGCGACGATGACCCCTCCCTTTCACCCTTTAAACCAGTCATTGCTGTTCGATAAAGATGACGCCAAATAAGCTTTATTGCTAAAAATCATTGAAGCAACGCAACCGGAAAATCCATGCCCTTTGAGGAACTGACCGGGTACTGAGCCTGGGTTTTGTATCTCTTTGAAATTTCCGGCAACTGGTCTTCAATATAAGCGAGCAAGCCACGCACCGTTACACTGTGGTTCATCTGCCCGACCGTCGCTTCACCACCAAGACCTTTAAGGACGAGATAAGTGAAGACTCCGTGACCTAACTCTTGCACCTCAGAAGCCAGTTGGTTCGATGTTGAAGCAGCGATAACATGGATTCCCGCCGCGCGAGCCAATTGTGCTAATGCTTTGCGGTCTTCCAATCCGCGAAAAGCCGCCACCGCCGACCCCGATTTACAAGCATCAAGCAAAAGCAAAACTTTCTGTGAACGCAATTTGACCAACCAATCCGAAAGCAATGATGAAGAGAGTCCCTGTTGAGTTAAAACCTCGTCTTTTTCCGGTTGGGTTACTTCGTGCGGCACAAAATACCACTGATTGCCGCGACTGTCGCCATGTCCAGCGAAATAGATAATCACCACATCCTGGGGTTCGGCCTCGTGAATGAGCGTTTGAAAAGCGCCGGCGATATTCTCTCTGGTCGCGTTCTCGTCATAAAGGATCTGGGTGTTGACATCACGAAAAAGTTTGCGGCTATAGTTTTGAAAAAATTGTGCGATACCGGCTGCATCTACTCTCGCGTAGTTCAAATTTAAGGCAGAGTTTTTATAGCGATTGATGCCAACGACTAATAGATGCAAAGTAACCGCTTTTTCGGGGGCATCCAGTTTTACGGTTAACAGGTCAGGCTTGCTTTCGGTATGGTCTTTACTTAAGGCAATCGCCTTAAAATTATTTGCGCCTTCGGTGAGTAACACTTTATAGGTTGCCAGGGACTCGGATTTTAAGGCGATTTTGATTCCTCGTTGTGTTGGGTCAACCAGCTTTTCATTGTGATAAAGCCGTATATCGCTCACGCCGCCGCCGATGTCTTTGGCTTCAATACGCACTTCAATTTCCGGGGAGTTGAAATTTTCGTTCAAACGTGGCGAGATAATTTTAACCTCAGGCGGCAAAGCAAAGCCTTGGGTGATGGAGACTTCGTTAGCAGGTTTTTTATCTTGCAATGATTGAGAAACAACTTCCGGTTTGTAAAACCTGTCAAATAACTGGTCGAAATCAAAAATCTTTCGGCCGACACGCCAGTTAATATAGTGAGCGCTTTGTTCTGAGCCGTCATAATAACCATCGGGCGTAAAGGCAATCCAATTCCCGTCTTTGAATGCCAGAAAAGACGTGACCAGTTTCCCGTATTCGGCCCACCATACTCTGGTTGTTGTATCCCAGCTACCGGAAATCAACGTGCGCCCTTCTGTGTTGAAAGCTAACGAAGATACCGGGCCGGCATGTGCGCTTAAGGTGCGCAGCAATCGGCCAGATGCGACCTCCCAAATTTTGATGGTTTTTTCATAGCCGCCCGACGCAATGGTTTTTCCATCGGGATTAAAGGCAACCGCGAGCACATCATAAGTGCTGGTCAGGGTGCGAATCATTTCGCCGGTTACAGTGTTCCATATTCTAATACTTTTGTCGGCGCTACCAGATACCAAATTTTTCCCGTCAGGGCTGAAAGAGATTGAATGAATATGGGCTTCGTGACCGTTCAGTGTGTGCAGGGTTTTGCCGGTATTTACATCCCAGATTCGCACGTCAGTATCGGCGCTACCCGAAGCGATGGTTTGTCCGTCGGGGCTGAAAGCCACGGATGAGGTTAAGCTATGATGCCCTTCAAATGTGCGAATTGTTTTCCCGGTATTGACGTTCCAGAGTCGCACCGTACGGTCTTCGCTGCCCGATATAAGCCGGTTGCCGTCTCGGCTGAAAGCCAGACAGCGGACTTCGGCGTTGTGACCGGTTAACACAAGGAGCAATTTGCCGCTTTCCTTATCCCAGAGTTTTATCGTTTTATCCCAGCTTGCGGACGCCAATATTTTCCCATCGGGGCTGAACGCCAAACCGCTGACTTCCGAGTTGTGACCGTCAATCGTGCGAATCAACCGGCCATTGAAGATGTCCCAGAGTTTAATGCTTTTTGAAGCGGTCGAAGCGGCGGTTTTGCCATCGGCGCTGATGGCAACCGCATTAACTTCATAGGAACGGCTTTCCAGACTGCGAATCATTTTGCCGCTTACCGAACTATAGAGAAAAATATTTTTATAGCTGGAAAAGCCCACCGTATCGTCGTCGTTTTTCAGCGCAATCGAGGTGACGGGA
>JBIOWC010000374.1:0-10422 GCA_044868105.1 Blastocatellia bacterium | reverse complement strand
CGTGGAAGCTCGGCTCCTCGGCTTGATCGTAGGCTCTGCATTCTGTTTTCATAATCTCCTTTTCAAGGTTTCGTAACTTTTCAGCAACGGTCATTAGCGCAGGAATGGGATTGTTTCGGGCTGCCGGGTGGGGCGCATTGAGAACAGGTATTGAAATTCGCAGTTGACCAACACCATCGCCAGCAATATTGCCAAAGCAAACAATCACATCGGGTTTGTGTTTCTCGATGGCGCTTTTGATGTGGTCGAGGTCTGCCGGGAAGACGCCACTTGAGATGCCGGCGATTTTCGGGCTTGCCTCCTCCCAGATAATCCGGTCGCATAACTCTTCACCAAAGGCCTGCTGTAGAACCTTCCCGGTCTTACAACCCATAAACAGGAATTTGCCGATGTAGTAATTCCGCAGATCGGGGCGACGAGCGTACATCGCTTCGGTCTTTTCCGGGTCCTTGAACCATTGATTCTGGAGTATTGCTAAAATCTTCATACCTTCCTCATTTGGGGTAGCTGTTCAAAAAGACTTTCAGTAGCTTTTTCCCGAATCCCGTAGGTTGAAAATCAATCTCCGAACGGAGACGTGCCATCAATTTTTCCTCCCCGATTAATCGATCAAGACTCCAGAGGATGCCGAGCGTGCCCTGGAGTGCCAGGTAAGCACCGCAGATAAATCCGCTCAAACTGAGCCAAGAAAACGGCAAGGCGAAGAGAATATTTTTCGCCACGCAAAAGAACAGCACGGAAGAGCTGGCGGTCACCATCGCCAGCAGCGCACAGATAGTTGTTTTTACTTTTAGCATTCGTTTCTCCTCGATAGCACAATCTCGGCAAGCTCTAGCCGGCAAAAGAGGCAACCCTGGTTCGGCGTGTGCGTTTCCAGATGATGCGGTGGAAAATAATCGCCACGCGCAAGCGCCGATTTCTCCTGTTCATAATTCAGGCGTTCGAGCATGGTCATCCGCATCACTAGCTTGTAGGTGCGCAACCTGACGAGATATTGCTGGCGCAATAGTTGCCTCTTTGAACGTGGCTTGCCGAAGACTCTAAATTTTGCTACCACATGCCCTCCGCTCGCTTAACTCAAAAACACTATCCCGTGTGGATGAACATTGAGTTTCATCCCTGCATATTCCGGCGAGTCCTCATCAAACAGCACGTCAAAGTTTGCTGATGAGTTATTGCCGACGATTACGCCCCTCGCTTCACCGACCTGCACGCGCTGACCGCACCGAACTTCAGGCAAGCCTCGATAAGTCGCCGTGCGAATAAAATCTTCGGTGGTTTCCGGCCGGCCGATTTTACGGGCGCGAATTGCGGTAAATGGCACGTCCCAACATTCGTTTACGTCGCGCCAGTACTCGGCTTTTGCCTGGCCGGCGGTACGAGCGTTGACTAGCTGAGTCCAGGGAGTCCCTGCAACGGATACCTCAAATGCAAATACTTCATTCATTATTCATCAACTCCGTGTAGTTAAATTTATTGCCCAGCGCCTGGTGAATATCGGTGAAGCTGTGCTGTTCGAGTTCAAGCAGTTCGTCGTTATAGAGCTTGATGTACGTGGGAACAAGGAGCCGCCCTTGAACGAAAAGCCTGCCGTTTTCCGTCAGCCTGTAGAACCCGGTGCGCGGGTTGCCGTCTTCTCTTTCGCCGTCGCGACGCTCAATCAACTTCCAATGCCTGAGTAGGGAGACGTTTGCTTTACCCGGATGAATATCGAACCTCAGAAGGTAATTGTTGATGTCCACCCATTCATCGCGGTTCGTTTCAAAAAATCGGTAGATCAGGATAAGTGACCGCGCCATCTGGGAATTGAGCTTTCGACGATAAACCTTGCTGAATTGGTCACAGAGTGGGCAGTGCAAGCCGCGTCTTTCGGCTTCTCCGTAGAACCAGGTCCTCACCTCTTCAAATGAAGAGAAGCGCAGGCCGTTTATCACCATCACCAATGCGGGTTCATCCGTTGGTGATGGCGGCGGCGTAAACAGGCTCGGTTGTACGAATTGCGTAGACATCGCTTAAACCTTGGGGAATTCGCTCCACTCCTTACCGTCAAGCAGCCGCCCGGCCGCCTTTTTACCTACCCGAATCATTCGTTGCCCGTCGGGAAAATCAAAGAATGGCGCGCGTTTTGGCACCGGTGATGTGTTGGAAAGCGAGGTCGCAACGTAATGAATCTCGCCCTGGGTTTCGATGACTGGCAGATATTCGCCATTCTGCTTGTGAAAGTAAGCGACGCCCGCGGCTAAACAAGCATCGCGGATTTTGCGAAACCAATTCGGATGAGTAACTCTGGCGCGGCAACCAGATTCACCACCGGTGATAACCTGGTCTATTAAACTTTTACTTTGCGCTACCCAGTGAAGAGCATTGGTCATTTCTCCGCATATTCGACAAGGAGGTTCAAGTTCACTTTCACCGTCGCGATACCGAGCAGTCGCATAATCGAATCCATTTTTAGAGATGTACTCGTGCGGAAACCATTTACTAAAATCAATTTCGCCAAGTAGCGGCTCGGCGCTGATGAAGCGGACGGCGGCAGGCGCTTCAAGCAAAGCGGGTATGCGCTCATCTGCTGCTTTCTGGTCCTCACAGGAAACACCTAACCAGATATTTCGAGGTGGGAAAGCTGAACGATTCATACGGCGACTGTTCCAAGCCTTTCGCGCCCGTGACTTCATATATTCGAGCATTCGCTTGTGCCGTTTGGTGAGAATGATGAAGATATGGTCACGGTCTGCATCATTACACGCGCCGATTAATGCAAAGACTTCATCAATCATTTCGTCGGTGTGGAATTCACCGAATAAATCCGTCATTGAACAGACGAAGATCTTGCGCGGTCGCGTCCATCGAAGCGGTTGTTCGAGGGTCTTTTTATCAAGGAAGATTTCTACCTTATCGCGTGACTGTCGGGTGAATGGCAATTTGGTGCCCAGTTGAAAAAAGCCCCGGTTCGTGTCCTCAGAGTAGCAACCGCCCTCCTGTTCATCCCCATAACCTTTGCCGCAACCCGAAGAAACGCGCTCGCAATGCCAGCCCGTTCGCCCAGTCTCAAGATTTTTAGCCCGCAACGGATTCCAGGTTGCGCCAGGTGTGACCGAACCATCAGGATTTTTTGTATGACACCATTCAATTCCAGTTTTATCGCTCATAATAATTTACCTCTCAATTACAAATCTCGGTGCAGTCTTCAGCCGCGTGGCCACGCGCTCCGCACTCGCGGCAATGAATGTGCGGATCTTTCTTCACGTCGGCGCGGCAAATGTCGCAGGTCCCGCGCTTCGGCATTTTTTGATTCTTAACTATCGCTGTCATATCAACATTCGGCATGTTTCCTCCGCTTATCGTTACAAAATGCCAAGCAGATCAAAGAGCGCCACAATGCCAAGACCTAAAGCCCAGCCAACCAGACCGACACCAGCAAAACAGCAAAGCGTCCATAGACTCATCCCGACGATCTGCCTAACGCTCAGGTCATCCGGTTCGAGGTAAATCACGCCGCCGATTTCACCCGACGCGGGAGATAGGTAACTACATTCCGCCTGGCGCAATCGGGCGTGCAACTCCCGCGCACGTGCGTGATCGGCCGGGTCATCACTGACGAGCAGGGTTGCTATCATTTGCCTTGTCTCATCCATGGGCGGCCTCCGCTTGGGGTTTTTCTGTCTCAATGCTTTTCTCCTGCACGAAAACAACGGGTTTGCGAATAACGCGCGCCACTTCTTCAGGTGTGTTGTAGAAGGATTTTGCCGATCCGGCAGCGAGATTGATTTCAAAGCCGAAGCGCTTCAAATCTTTTGTGACCAACAATCGGGTAATGAAATCGGCAGCCTCGGCAGCAATGCGGGCATTGATATTCAGGGATTGAAGATTGGCAGCGGCCAGCTCCGCGCAACTCATCTCGTTATCGGCCAGTTCATCGGGAGCCGGAATGAGCAGATCGAGTGATTGCAACGCCGGACCTGGCAGCGCAATGCATTCACCCCCAACGAATGAGCCACGTACTTGCTCGTAGTTATTGGCAGAGCCGAGCAATACGCGCCCGGTATCGTGAAGATTGCCGCAATCAAGCCACCAGATTTTAGGCGGCGCAACATCCAGCCCTCCGTTATGTGACAGCGTATCGTTCATTGCCCTTCTGCCCGGCGCGCCATCTACACAACCAACCAGCACGGTCAGGTCTGCGCCAAATAGCAACGAATCATCGTACTCACCGACGCAGCTTGAAACATTCAGACCCCAGGCATGGCCGTACCGTCGCGCCAGTGCTTCAGCTTTGGGAACTCCGATTTCAGCGGCACAGAACAACTGCCGCCCGATGTTTTCTTCCTTGACGATATCTGGATCAACGACGGTGAGATGTATGCCCTTGTTTCCGCGATAAAGAACGTGCATCAGTCTGCCGATGTGTTGAACCATATAAGCCCCGATGCCGCCACAACCGACGACAAGGATTTGCAGGAATTTAAAACCCGGGATTCTTACGGGTGAAGCATTCAAAAAACCAAGGTCGAGTTTTGGCATGGCTTCAATTTTGACCGGTCTAATTTGCTTATATTTCTTTCCTCTTTTGCTCATCTGGTTTCCTTATTCCTTAACAGCATCTGCGAGTTCTTCAGGTAGTTCGAAAAACTCACTGGCTGGATAATCGTAAAAATGTCCAAAGAGTCCGACGCGGGCGTGGATGATCGGGTTATCGAATATCGTTCCAATGACGGCATAGACTCGAAATCCCTGTGATTCGTCCGCGTCATCATCCGAAGAGAATTCGGCGCGCATCGCGTGATGGCTGTGCAACTCAACAACCGCATCGGCAACAATATTTGAAATTGGGTCAAGCGGAACGACGCTATCAACTGATGCCCGTTGTCCGGGCATTAACACATGCCAGCCCGATTCACAGGCAACATGCGGCAAGAGGGATTTACAATCCGTTACCTCGTTGAAGTGCAGGTAGAAGAGCGCTTCGCGCGGTGAGACCGTACACACACCTTTTGATACCGCAAGCATGGTTTCAACCAGTTTCAGTGGAATCCTGGGAAAGCCCCATTGCGCATACGGCGCCAGTGGGGCCAGGCCTCGAACAGCTTCAAAATTAACCGATACCGGCAAGCAGACTTCGAGTCCCGGTCGCCGGCTACGCACGAACGTAGCGTTTGCGGCCACCACATAATCGAGAAGCTTATGCTCATCAACTGGCGGAAGCGGCTGGTTCGGGAATGCGAAGAAGTGTTCAATCATTGCGCTCTTATCCTGCTCTTAGATTTCAATCACCTCGCCTATCATCTTTCCGGTTTCGGTGAAGTGTTGAACCGTTTGTTCAACCGTGTAGGTCCATTTCTCAAACTGCGGAACCAGTTCATCAACTGGGAAGCTATCCGCCTCACGATCTGCCAGCTCTTTTAACAACAGGCGCACATCTTCTTTCTGACTCATGCTCTTTCCGTGGGGCCCGTGATTGTTGAAGGTAGAATTGATGAATAATTCCCAGGCACGCAGGATGGTGCGCGGCGAACAGAGGGGAGGCTTCAGCGGCCCCCAGCAGATTTCACCGGCGGAGAGCAATTCTTTGTCTATCTTTACATTGAGGTGATAGACGTTCGGCAGCGGGCAGCGATAGAGCTTTTGTATCGGGCTGAACTCCTCTTTTAAGGCCCAGATGAAGTAGGTGGTGCCGGCGCCAAACATGACAAAGCCAGGAAGCGGAGCGACAACGCGCACGACACTTTCATCAACGCCTGGTGTTCCCTCCGTGATCTCCAGTTGATGGCGCGCCGGCGGAATCGCCGCAACGCACCAGTCTGTACCTCGACCATTGCCCCAGCGCACGACCTCTCTGGGCATCCAGCCCGAATCAATCGGGATATGGGTTGCCGCTTCACGAATGGAAGCCGCTGAAATTAGGCGCTCCTGAACGGTGCCTCCTTCGGTGAGCATGCGGAGGCGACACTGGCCATCACCAAACTCAAGCACCGGGTTTAGCCTGTCGAAATCAGGCCTGAGCAGTTCCTTGTTCAATACCAGTTGTTTGTCCATATTTAGTTTCCTTATAAACCGCAGCCATCTCCCATAACTCGGCGATGCAGCGGATTCTTACGAGGCGGTCTTCGTCTAGCCAGGCGTTTAACTCCGCAAGCTTGTGGTTGATTTCATCCGCCCGTTGTTTTTCAATAATTAATTTCCCAAACTCCTCACGCGACCATTCGAAGGCGATGTACCCGGCGAACGGCGGCAGGTCGAGCCAGACACATTGGGTGTTGTAATTGAGCAGATAAAAAGTGAGTGTGAAGTTGAGCAAAGGTGTGCCTTCCATCTTTGCACACATGGCAACGAATACATCCCATTTGTTAGGGTCAGCTCCTACGATTGGATCAGGCCGCTTCGCAAGCCCCAGGGCATTCCAATGTTCGGGCTCGCTCCGACCGGAGAGCACGAGCGCGAGTTGAAAGATGGTCTGCAGATCTTCAAACTCGCAGCAGCCCTGTACCCAATCGTGTTCCTGAATGCCTCGCACCGGAATGAATGGCAGATAAAAATTCGGCTCATTCTTATATTCATCAAAGTGCTCAAGCATGAGTGGGAACACGTGCTCATCAACGAGCTTGTAAAACTCCTGCTCACGCAATGTTGAATAAGCTGGTGTTTGTGAGGTCGCGTATTCGTGTGGAAAGAGGTCGCGGTACAATTCACTAACAACCCGGGCAATCTCCAAACGTTCTGCCCAACTCTTTAGAAACCCCGGCTTTTTGCGATTGCGGAACTCAAGGAATTCTACAGCGCCAAGCGGTGTGCGGAGCCTCATCCGCCCGACCAGCAGATCAACCGCCCGCTCAAGCGCATATTTCTTAGCCTCCGCTTTTGGCTCTTTTTCAAATACAAGTGCGTCCATCATAACTAAAACCCTACCGGTACTTTCTTCGACGATTGCGGGATACAGTGGCCAAAGCTTGCAAGCAGCGTCATGGCTTCTCTGCCCTCGCGTTCGCCCTCCTCGATGGCGCGTTCGACCACGCCACTTCTCGCCGCTCGGTCGAAGAACTCTTCATCACCATCGGCTTCAGCGCGCACCACCTGGGCCGCAAGCTTGATGGCCGGGTTGGCGTATTCGGGTGCGTTTATCAAGACTTCGAGAAAAGGGGTCAGCGGGTTGAACTCCGATTGCCGAAGTTGCAAACCTTCTTCCGGCGATGAGCCCTTAGTTGTAGCCTGCTTGGTGACGCCAACGATTGCCGGCGCGCCATTCTGTGCTCCGACGATTTCGATGCGGGCGTTTTCAACTGCTGGAAACCCATTTGCTGCAAGTACAGCGCGGATTGCCTTATCTCCGGCTTTAATTACCTCATCATCAAGGTGGACCTCTTTTCCTTCGATTTTTATGATCGCCATAAATCCTCTCTATTTTTTGGTTGTCGATTTTTTGGGTTCAGCCTTCTTCTCTTTTCCATTCGCTTTCTCAACCCGTTTCTTGATGAGATCAACGACTTCGGGCAGGTGGCTGACGCGCGCCAATTCGACCAGGATGTTCTCGGTTAGCGCCACGTCATCGCCGACACGCACGCCGATGTTCACCTTGTCGGGGAGCTGCGGAATATAGGCATAGGTGACGACGAGGGTTTTGCCTTTCAGGATGTCCTCAATCGTCGGTTCCTTCTCAACAGCCTTGCCTTTGTTGCGCTCCTCAAAACGTTTCACCGCTTCATCAGCTTTTGCATCGGTCTTGGATTTGGGCTTGTCTGATTTAGCATCGGTGATGAGCGCGCTCTGTTTCGGAGCCTTCGCGGCCGCCGCCTGTTTGTGTTTGGTGACGACCTGTTTTACCTCTTTGACGGAAACTTTGCCGGTCTTCGATTTTTCAAGTATTTCCTTGCGCGCCGATTCCGGTGTTGATTTGGCGCCAAGCAGATAGGCGGTGGTGACCGGAACGTTCTCCAGTTGTTCGGGAGTAAAACGCCTGGCGACATTAATCCAGTTGTGCGCCAGCGCTTCACTCATGCCGAACTCCACATCAATCCACTTCTTAAAGGCCTTCGGATTTCTGCGCTTGGTTTCCATCAATATCCAGCCCGCCTTAATCACGTCCTGTGCCGACCGCTTCATCAGAAGGCGGACCTCAACAGCTCCCTCCTGGAAGTACTGGCGGTCAACTTCGGCGAGCGTTGAATAATCAAAGAGCTTTCTCTGCCCTGTCGGATTAGGGGCTTTAACTTTTTCTAACTTATCCATAAAAATCTCCCTTCGATTTACCTGGTTAATTTGTAACGACGAGTCCTCGGTGCGGTTGGCCCGGGCGGCACCAGTTGAAACTCATTCTCTTCATCCGGCACTTCGTGAAGTTCCTGCGCTGGCGTTTGTTCGTAGGCTGCCGGATGATATTCAAAGCCGAAGATGGTGCCTGTGATTTTGATCTGCTGCTTGTCTTTGTCGTCCGTGAGATTGAAGACCCGAAACTTGATAGAAACTTTGCGTTTGAAAGCCAGCGGGTCCTCATAGGTGACGGTATGCTCAGCTTCATCAACCTGAAACAGGAACAGCAAATCACGGGTGATCGTCAGTTCAATCCTTGACACCCGCTCCTGCGGATTCGCTGTTAGCCGCCGCGAGGTCTTCAGATCAAAAGCTTTGGTCGGATAGCCATCAACGTGAATTTGATTCATTGTTGCACCTCCTTCAATCGGTTGCCGCGCGATGCCAGTTGTTCGCGGTAATCGCGTGTCTCCTTGATTAGAACCGTCTGACACATCTCCCTCAGCCGGGAGCGAAAGCGACGACCGATGCGGTCCGTGAGTGGCTCCGGGAATTCTTTGGTCGGCACGTCCAGGTAGTTGGTCGTGAAGATGACCGGCTTGCGGTTCAGGTACCGGCGATTGATGAGGTGTGTTAAGGTGTCCAGCACCCAATCGGTCGGCCGGCTGGCCCCAAGTTCATCCAGCACCAGCAGGTCGCAGTTGATAACCGGAGCGAGCAGCTCCAGTTCCGATGTTTTGGTGTTCGGATTCCAACTGTCTTGAATGGCTTTCAACAGATCACGAGAATCGTAAAACATGCCGTTAAAATCTTTGCGAATGACATCAACCAGCGAAGCGCAGGCAAGATGGGTTTTACCAACGCCGCAACTACCCATGAGCAGCAAGCCGGTGTTTCCCGGAAAGTCGGCGACGAACCGTTGCGTTTTTTGCAAGGCCTCTTGCAGCGCCGGCGAATAGGGGTTGTAGGTTGAGAAAGCCGCCTGGCTGAAGCGCTCAGGGATTTCCGCTTCGGCTAACCGTTTCGCCACGCGGTTCTCCAGTTGGCACGAACAATTGCCCTTCACGCCGCCTTCGACAATTTCCTTGCCGCTGCCGAAACATTTCGGGCAGGTCGGCTTGTCGTCCTCAACAACGCGAAGGTTTTTGAATTGTGATAAGTCTCCAAGTTTCATTCGATTTCAATTCCAAGGCTTTGCAATTCATCCAACCGGGCGCGCCATTCATCGGCATCCATCTTCGGCAAATCCCTTATCGCCTGGTTGATCACCATTTTTTGTCCGTCGCTGTATTCAAGTTCCAGATGGGTCTGCAAACGGCGCTCATAATCCTGCTTCCAGCTCTCAGACTTCGTGGCTGTCGGGCTGGCTCGGGCGTTCTTCACACTCAGCCATTCGTCCACAACCTGTCCCAGGCTTGGTGTTGGATTTTTTTGAAATCGCAGGGCGAAGCTTTTGCTGAACTGGGCGACAAGCGGCACGATTTCCGCATCGCTCTTGCCGCGCTCAATTTTGCGAAGCGACTCACAGGTATCTGAAATTTTTTGCAATCTAGTCGGACTGCAATGGTCAAGGTCGGTTTGCGTCACATCAGCAACCGCTTTAAGCAGTGGATTGGTTTCAGGTGGTGGCGGATAATCGGTTTCGGTAAAAGCGGTCTCGGAAAACTCCTGCGCGAGCGCGCGCGACACACGCACATGTTCCTGTTCCTGATTCCCATTCATGTTCCTGTGGGTCAAGGCGCGATCTGCTTGAACCAAGCTTGGCTCATCCTTGGCTGATGCTTGGTTCAAGCTTGAGTCATCCTTGCCCCATGCTTGGTTTAAGGATGATTCAAGCGGTGCGGGTATAAGGCTGTGCACTTCCTTATGATGGGGTTGCTGATGCTTTGTGAAATTGACTATCTGGATGTAACTACTACCGTTTACCTCATACCTGAGAATGAATCCCTGCTCTTGAAGTTCGTGCAGTAACAAATTGATGTCGCAGTCATCATAGGGAAGAACAGAGGCTTTAATTCGCCGGGGTCTATCTTCAAGCCGCCCTTCCCTGTCTGCTTCCGTCCATAACCCGGCAAACAAAATCCTGCCGAGCGGTTGCACATCCGCAAGTTTTTCATTCTGGAAGAATCCGGGTTTTAAGATTCTCATTCTCGGCATAGTCGCTCGTATCAGTTGATGAGG
>JBIOWC010000373.1:0-3439 GCA_044868105.1 Blastocatellia bacterium | reverse complement strand
GGTTGCCGGGCCGCCGTACACGCTGACAAGCAATGGATACTTTTTCGCGGGGTCGAAATTTGATGGAAAACTCAGCAAGCCATGCAGTTCGGTCACGCCGTCTGCGGCTTTATATTTAATGAGTTCGACCTTCTTGAGTTTCAATTCTTCAAATTTCGACAAATCGCTCTTGGCTAATTCCTCGATCACTTTTCCGTCGGCATCAACCAGGCGAGTCACTGGCGCGATGTCGTGCGTCTGCGCAACATCAACAAAATATTTCCCATCAGGCGAAATATTGACGGCGTGATTGAATGCCGGGTCGGTGAGTCTTTTATCGCCTTTGCCATCCAGCCCAACGCGATGCAGTTGCAATTTCATATGATTGTCACCGCTGCGCGCCAAGTAATAAAGCACCCCGGTTTCTTCATCTACGCGGATAATGTTGGCCACTTCAAATTGATGCGCTGTAAGCGGCGCGATGAGTTTGCCGCTCAAATCATAGAGGTAATAATTCTTCCAGCCGGTGCGTTCCGATTCCCAGATGAAGCGTTTGCCATCCTTGAGAAAACGCATATCGGGCGAATTATCCACCCAACTCGGCAACCATTCTTCATGCACCACCACGCGGCAATGGCCGGTTGCGGGACTGGCCGCCACTAATTCCATAATGTTTTGACGACGGTTGGTGCGATTGAATAAGAGTTCGCTGCCATCGGGCGACCACGAAACCCCGTAGGCATAATGACCGACCACCGAATTATCGAAGGGTTTGCCATCCCGTATATCAAGGTGGGTAGATTTTTTGCTCTCCAAATCATAAATGAATAGATCAACAATGGGATTTGCCACCCCGGCTTTCGGGTAGGCTTCGATATCCATACGGCTTTGCAACTTGGTCTGGTCAAGTTGCAGGTAATAATCCGGCACAGGGCTTTCATCGAAGCGATAGTAAGCAATCCGCTTGCTATCGGGCGACCACCACATGGCGGTATTTTGCGCCAGCTCTTCGCCATAGACCCAACTGGCGCTGCCATATTTGATGCGCTTCTTTTCGTCGCCATCTGTGGTAATAGCCATTTCATTGGTGCCGTCGCTGTTGCTCAGCCAAAGATTGCGATTGCGATAAAAGGCTTTGAGTTTATTATCCGGCGAGGTTGACGAATCGAATTGTCGTCCGCGTTCGGGTCCGCCGCGCCTTCGCCTCCCCATCTCATCGGTATTATTGTCAGTTCCCGTAGAAGTGGCTTCCGTAGCCTGTTTGGTGGTGACATCGTAACGCAGCAATTTGCCATCTTTACGATATTCAAAAGCTTTGCCGCCATCTTTCCAGCTAACTTGCAGCGCCCCGCTTTTGACTGAACCGGGAATATCCCGGCTCATTTTTTGGAACTGGTCGTAACCGGGCATCAATTTCAAGCGGTCTTGTGCCGCGACCGGCTGAACACCAAGAGCTAGTGCCAGACTCAAAATTAAATTTAAACTTAAAATTTGAGCGATTCTCTTTTTCACGCTTCGTTCTCCTTTAGATTATTCATCAATTGCAACGGACAAACTTCATACAAACCGTGATGAAACCATCAAAGAATGGATTGAACAACGATATGCAAAATTGGGCTGGGCATTTCGACAGTCAAACCGACGCCCGCGAACCGTCGGCATATTGATTGTCGCTGTTTCCACTGGTTGATGCAAAAGAATAGGTAATTTATCATCTCAAGCCGTTCGATTGAAGCCGAGTTTTTCATTACCGTAAGGAATCCATATTCCGGCTTTCTGTGGGCATTTTTTATCACCATTTTCAAACATGCTTTTCACCGGCTGTCACTAGCCGGTAAACCGGCTTGACCCCGCCTCAGACTCTTTTACTTGTGAGTAATTAAGGCGGTTCCAAAGACGCAAAAGTTTGTGGCCTTCAGTCTTGTGATGTGAAAACCCCTGATTGAAGGTAAAGCACAAGGTGAAGCGTAATAGAGCACATAAACCCAGGCTAGCGGAGGTTGGGCGTTTTTATTAACCGGATTGCCGATGGATTGGGCAATGAAAATGGTGTTGAATGTCGCAGTGGTGCTACTGATTTGCTCGCCAGTCCTAAATGTTTGGTATAATAAACTTCCCTAACCGACTCAACCAGTCGGACGTTCAGGTTAAGCGCACGAAGTCGCTTTAACCTTTAATCCTGGAGGAAAAATGAAAAGAATTACCTTATTAAAATCAATTCAATTGTTCAGTTTGTTGTTGCTGGTGTTGAGCTTCAATGTGAGTGCTGACGCCCAAAGGCGTGATCGCGACGATCGGTACCGGCGCGACGATCGGAATCAGCGAGATGATTACCGCTGGGAACGCCTCGGAGATGCGCGCGCTGATGGCCGACGTGATCATGACATCATTCGGGTCAATGCCCGCGGGCGATTCCGAGCCATCCGATTTTTTGTGCAGGGTGGCGACATTGAGATCCAGCGCGTGGTGGTGCATTTCGAGAACGGCGAAGACACCGAGGTTGAAGTTCGCGATCGCATCCGCAGCGGCCGGACGACCAGGGGCATTGATTTGCCGGGGGATGAGCGCCGACTTCGCAGCGTCGAATTCTGGTATGGCAGGGAAAATTGGGGCCGCAGCCGGCCGCAATTGGTTCTCTATGGAAGGCGCTGAAACCCGACTCTAAGAGGCGGTATGTTTAGCGGTCGCGCCGTCAAGGTGTGAAATGGCAAAGACCGATAATCGCCAGCTTCCTAAGTTTGGTCATCACGGACTTCATCATCTATATCTGCATATTGCAGGGTTCAAAAGTAGGCCGATGGCCTACTTTTGAGCTTCAAGCGGCGTAGTTCAACATCTGAATTTGGAGAGGCTGGCAGTTGAATTCAAAGAGCAGTATAGAGAAGCTGATATTTCGGTCACCGCAAGCCTTTAGCTTCACTTATGTGACAAGATTTTATATGGGTTTGGCGAGCGAAATTTTAAGCAACCATGACTTCCTGGTGACCAGAGGTTAGCCAAACGGTGTTTTGCCGCAGATTAACTTTTCTGCGATTTACCATTACAATTTAATTGATGCGATGAGTTTGGGGTTAGCGGCATCATGAATCATTTTGTAGCGCAAACCATAGGCGCTCGACCGAGGAGAAGAACATGGTTTCCGGTGATGACGTTGACCTGTTGCTCAATAAATTTCTGCAAGAATCTCATTTTACCTCGCAAGGTGGTGTCGTAACTGACCTGGACGGAACGGCAGTTCACGAGGATCAGGGACGCATCTATATTCCTAAACCTGTTGAATACGGACTCAAACAACTTCATGACCTTGGACGCCCGTTCATTTTAAATTCCCTGCGATTTCCGCTCTCTGTGCTACGGACCTTTGGTCGAGACTGGTACAACATCTCCAATGCGCCGATTCCGACGGTCACCTTAAATGGCAGCCTGCTGGGTTTCATTACGCAAACCAAAGAAGACGAGC
>JBIOWC010000372.1:0-9536 GCA_044868105.1 Blastocatellia bacterium | reverse complement strand
TTATGTACAGCGAAGATGTAGACTTTTGTTTGCGAGCCAAACAACAGAGTTGGTCCGTGCATTACCATCCGGCATTCAAAGTTTTACATCACATCGGCGGCAGCAGTAAACGCGTGCCCTATCGCATGCTCATTGAACGCCATCGCAGCATGTGGCTTTATTACGCGAAGCATTATCGCCGAAACTTTTTCAAAGATTTATTGGTGAGAGCGGCAATTTGGAGTCGCTGCGGATTCGTCATTGCGCGTGAAAAAATCAAATCGTGGATTCAACCGACCCGCAACGTACCGTTGATGAAACCAAAATCCGATGAACCGGTTTGACAAATAAGCATCAGCCGACCGATTGTCCGTTTTCTTAAAATCAAATAACTATCAAGCTGATAAATCATCAGGATAGTTGGCTCATCCGCTCCCTAAAACTTCCATTCCAATTTACTACCCTGACTATACAGGTATGAATTCGGGAACGCGCTGTTTCCGACAAACCCACCATCCCGTAAAGTTTGCTGCGCGGGCTGCAAAACCAGATTGGTCTCGCCGATACCCTCAAAATAATGAAGCTTCCATTTATATGTCACTCGTTCAAGTTGGTTGTTCTGCGATTTTTTTACCACGCCTTCGCGATTGCGCAAGGTCGCGGTGCTCGTTTTCGGTGAAATCGTAAGCTGATCGCCGCTGACAGAAAAACTGCCGTCCTCTTCAATCGTCCAGAACTCTTCCGAGCGTGAATACCCACCCCAACTTTCACCCTTAAAGTTGTAACTACCATCGGCTTTGAATTGA
Organism: Blastocatellia bacterium; assembly: GCA_044868105.1. Classification (GTDB taxonomy): domain Bacteria; phylum Acidobacteriota; class Blastocatellia; order UBA7656; family UBA7656; genus JBFMDH01. The sequence continues at coordinate 8,751 of JBIOWC010000372.1, read as the reverse complement.
TACTGTCCTTTGTAATACCCGGCGTTGGTTGCGACTGCTCCGGGCGCAGTCCCCCAGGGACTTGCGGCGCTCTTGCTCCAAACGCCGACGATATTTTTATCCCCTGTGGCTGCCGGTTGAGAGGTTTTGTTGTCGCCTGCGATAGACAATTTCCCTCCCTTAAAACTCAACTTACTGGCTTCTATTCCTAATACCAGACGAATCGCATAGCCGGCAAATTCGCGGTACGTGCCGAGGCTGTTTGGGTCCCCCGATTGTTTAGCGTCCAGATAGCCGGTCATGGCAAACCCGCCAATACAGATGAGCCAATCATGCATCTTCTGTTTTTCAAGACTCGACATTTGCTCAAATTCGGGAACGCTGGCGATGACGGGTTGCAACTCTCGGAAAAGCGTTTCAGTATCTTCTTCGGAAGGCTGTTCGGTTTGCAGGTAAGCCATTACATTCGCGGCGATAAAAAATGTGAAGGCGGCGGCGAGATTGTTTGACTTACCTTGTTTGGCAACCTCCTCTTCGTAGGCCTGTTTGATCTGTAGGAAGGCAGTAGTTATTGCCGCCTTCTGTTGAGCGTTTCCGCCTAGCACATCTGCCAATGCTTTTGCTACGCCGGAATCTGCAACGGGTTTGAATTTGACGACAGACAAATCAGCCACAGTTGGCGAGCGTCTTTGTGATTGCCGGTCACGAAGAAGATTGGCAATCGAAGATGAAGCCGACGTATTTAACGATTCGCCAATGCGGTCAACCGATTGCGCGTAGATGGGTAAATTGGTGAGCAAGAGAAAACCGATAAGGACAAGCGGGCTTAAAAATAATTTAAGTTTTATCATTTGAAATATGAAAGGGCGACTTTTGTAAGCCGCCCTGCGCATTTAGCATCAAGTTTTTTTTAGATTACGCTTTACCGGTTCCGTAGCAAGCGCGATGCGCGGATTTACATTCACCCGGTTCGGCAAGGTTGCCATCGGGACCCATGCAGCTTTGTGTAAAGACGCACCAGAATGAGCCGTCCAATCCGTGTGGAATGGTTGGGTCACGCGGCGCCTCATAAAACATGGTCTTCCAGCGTAACATCGGGCACAGATTCGGATGTGTGGTGTCATATCGTTCGGCTTCGGTTCTCATCGCAGTCCTCCTTTTGCAGCCGCCAAAATAGCGCGTTTCACTGAGACTTTCGCAAGCTGGATTTTATATGCGTTTCTGCTTAACCCCTTTGCCTGTTCGACGGCCGCTTTGCCTGCCGCATCGGCGCTCTCTTCGGTGATCGCTTGACCGACTAAAGCTTTTTCGGCTTCCATCGAACGCCAGGGCGTAGGCGCAACGTGACCCAGCACAATGCGCGCCGCTTTCACGGTTTTTCCATTCATCGTTAAGACAACAGACGCAGTGGCTAGTGGCCAATCCAGAGCCTCTTTTTGCCGGACTTCGTAAGTGGCGCTCTTTGCGCCGGCCAGAGGTGGCACCAGAATCTCCGTGACGATTTCATTCGGTTTTAAATCGTATTCGCGGTCATTATCGGATTTCGGCGTAGCAAAGAAATTTTCCAATGCGACTTCACGTTGCCCGCTGGCACCGAAGATTCTCACCTTTGCATTCAAGGCGATAAGGGCCGGCGCCAGGCTCGAAGGATTGACGAAATAAGCCGGTCCGCTATTGCCCAAAATCGCGTGATAGCGATTGTCGCCATCCGGGATTAACGGTTTTCCTTCATTGGTCGCCAGCAGCCCAAAGCCTGCGCGGTAGTACCAGCACCGCGGTCGTTGGCACAAATCACCGGCCGCGGTTCCCATCGCGCGAATTTGCGGACTGGTGATGCCTTCGGCAGCTTGGGTAATGGCTTTGTATTCGCGCAACTGCGGGCTATCGAGCAACTCTTGAATGGTTACGGTTGCACCGATTCTCAATCCCGCCTTTGCGCTCCAGGTTACGCCGCGCAGTTCTTTAATCTCTTTGAGATTGACCAAGCGTTTGGGAGTGACGATGAAATCTTTCATCAGCGATAACAGGTCGGTTCCACCGGCCAGCGCTTCTGCATCACCCCAGGAACTACCCAATAATTTGACGGCCTGTTCTTTAGTCGTCGGACTTGCGTATTCAAATGCGTTCACGAGCGACCTCCTTTCTCAAGCGCTGCCAGCACTCTGTCCGGAGTGAGCGGCAGTTGAGGAACACGAACCCCAATGGCATTGGCCACCGCATTGCCGATTGCCGCGCCCGGTGAAACCGCAGGGGGTTCCCCTATGCCAATCGTACCGCGCTCATCGTAACCTTTGCCGGTCATCATATGAACTTCAAAATCGCCGATGTCGCCGATACCTGCGAGTTTATAAAACTCCATATTCGGATTGAGCGCTTTGCCGGTTTGCTGATCCATAATCTTCTCTTCATACAAGGCCCAGCAAACGCCCATAATCATCGCGCCATAGACCTGACTTTCCGTCGTCTTCATATCAATAATCAACCCGCAATCCTGTACCGCAACCAGCTTGTTGATTTTGACGATACCGGTTTCAACGTCAACCGAAACATCAGCCATCTGCACACCGCCTACGCCTTGCGAGCTCAGTTGACCGGGACCCGGATGTTTGCCGCGCACCGTGAGCGGCATCGCGCCCAGTTTCGCGCACGCCTGTTTCCAGGTCAGGCTTTTCGCCGGATTGTTTTTAACCTGAATTTTACCGCCGACCGCTTCCAGGTCAGCCGGTTGTGCCTCTAGTGACGGCGCAACTTTGGCAAAAAGCTGGTCGAGGGCATCAAGGCTGCCGCGTCGCGTTGAAGAAGAAATACCGCCGACGGTTGTACTGCCGCCCGAAGCGCCAGACGCCGGGTACTTGTTATCACCGATACTGACTTTAATGGCTTCGACCGGAAGACCAAGGGTTTCCCCAGCGACAATCGCCAGCACGGTACGCGCGCCGACCCCCAGGTCTTGAGTTCCCATCTTCACTTCAACGGAACCATCCGGCTGAATGACGATATCGCAATCACTCGCGTGTCCGCCGCCGCCCCAGGTGTGGAACGATAGACCCAGACCGCGTTTGATTGGCCCGGCGGTCTTATCGCCGCGTGGATGCCAGTTCTTTTTCCAACCAATCTTTTCGGCCGCAATCGCCAACTCATCCGCATAAACATTTTGCCTTGTGCCTAAGAGGTTTTTGTTTTTCAAGACAAAATCGAGCGTATCCATATTCAACTTGGCGGCTAAATCATCGAGCGCGCTCATGGTTGCGTAACAGACTTGCGGATGCGTCGGCGCCCGCCAAGCTCTTTGTGGTCCAATATTATTGACAATGCCAATGTTCTGTTTGCGTTGATTGGGAATATCTATGATATAAGGGAATAACGGGTTGGGATTTCCCGCGCCACCCATACCGCCTGTACCCCAGGAGAGAGATTCCCAAGCTACCAGCGTGCCATCTTTTTTCGCACCGATTTTGACTTTGGCATAAAACGAGGGACGCGCGCCGGCGACCATCAACTCGGCATCGCGTTCAAGGAAAATCTTGACCGGTTTGCCGCCAGCTTTCTTGGAGAGCTTTGCGCCGGTCACATCCCAGACATCGGGTCCGAATTTGCTGCCGAACCCGCCGCCAATGTGGTCTTGTTTGACGCGAATATTTGCGGCCGGCGTTTCAAGCGGCGTCGCCATTTGCCCTGCGACGTTGCTGACTGCCTGAGTCGAGATGTATGCCGTCAATTGGTCACCTTCCCATTCGCATACCGAACCATGTGGTTCAAGGCAACAATGGGTGATGACCGGAACGCCGTATTCGCCTTCGTGAATGACTTCGGCTTCGGCAAATCCTTTGTCGGGGTCGCCTTTGGTTTGCGCGGCCGTCGGTTTAGCTCTTTCGCCGGCGGCTTTGGGGTCGTTATCAACGACCAGATGGTCGAGCTTTTCATAAGTGATTTTTACGGCGCGAATCGCATCTTCGGCTGTCGGTTCATCTACTGCGGCAATAGCTAAAATGTTTTCACCCGCCCAATTGATTTCAAAGCCCACGTTGTTGATGATGTGAATGGCTTTCACGCCGGGCATCTTTTCCGCCGCAGAGGTGTCAATGGAGACAATCTTTGCGTGCGCGTGGGGTGAACGCAACACCTTACCGAAAAGCATATTCGGGCGATTCAAATCCGAATTGTATTTAGCCCGGCCGGAAACCTTTTGCGGGCCGTCAAGACGCGAGATGCGTTTGCCAATTAATGAGCGTTTTTCTGCATCCGGCCACTTGTAATCAGCCATTTCGCTTACCTCCTTTCTGTGCCTTTGCGGCTTGCAAGACAGCAGCGCGAACCCCGATGTAGGTTCCGCAACGACAGAGATTGCCGCCCAGTCCCTTCTTCACCTGTTCGGGCGTTGGGTTGGGATGTTTATCGAGGAAGGCTTTGCAAGCCATAACAAAACCGGGCGTGCAATAGCCGCATTGTTGGGCGTCGTTATCCACAAAAGCTTGTTGAAGTGGATGGAGTTTTTCGCCTTGCATCAAGCTTTCGACCGTGGTGATGGCTTTGCCTTGCGCTTCAATGGCAAGCACTGTGCATGAGTAAACCGGTTTACCATCCATCATTACTGTGCAAGCGCCGCAGGTTGCGCGGTCACAGACCCGCTTGGCCCCCGTCAGGTCTAATTCGTGGCGCAGCGCTTCGAGCAAGGTGACCCGCGGTTCAACCGTGACGTCGCGTTTTTGTCCGTTGACCATCAGCGAGATAGACGCTTTAGTGGGACCAAAGATTTTTACATCCTGTCCGTTGACTTGAATGACGCGATGCCCGACCACGAGCGGCACGCCGAGCGAAATGCCGGATGCCTTTAAGAAGGTACGCCGAGACAACGCCGATTTTTCTTTATCCGATTTGCTTGTATCATCACTCATCAAATATGCCTCCACGTTTTTGTGAACCGGCAAAAGGCGTTTTAGAAGAAGGTAAAAGTTAGAACTTTATTTGCGAGTTATCCAAATAAGCCGACCACTCCTGCTTATCATTAGCCTTCTGCCTTTAACTCTTACCTTACCAAACAGGCTGGCGCTTTTATTGATTATCAAGCGCAGGCTTTTCTCTAAATTCGAGCGGGTTGTAACAACAGGGGCAATCGCCGGGGCCGAATGCCGTGATGCTACAAATGTCACAGTAATAAAAAATATCGTACAATTTGCCGTCGTGAATCGCGTGCAGACTGGCGATCTCAAGGGTGTTTTTGTCATGCAGGATGCCACTGATTTGCAGTTCCAATCTTCGCACTCTCGATTCTTTGAACATCGAAGTCAGGACATCTTTGGGCGCGAATTTGTAAATCTTTTTATCGTTAGCCTGCATTTCATAAAGGTGAGCTTCTTTGCTGCAATCAGACCCGGCGTCCAGACGATGACCCGATTCATTAAGACAAAATACATGACCTCTGACGAGAATTTGCGCGTTGGCTGGTGTTTCTTTTATTCCGGCTTTTTCCTGGACTGCACCTACTGATGGGATAATGCAGGAGACCGCGACCAAGGCGAGCCGTAAAAGAAAAGTTAGAACCTTAACGCTCTTCATCAATATCATCTCTGAGAGGAACATAAATCTCCCGAAGGGAATCACCGGGTTCCACTGACTGAGCTTGACGTTTGTGTTTAAAAATAATTAATCGTTGAAATTGCAAAATAACACAATAACTTTTTCCTCCGCAATCGAACCGGCATCAACCTGACGTAAAATAGATTGACCGGATATGTTGAATAAGGCAACTATCTTCGTGTTATTATTGAAGTCACCAAGCAACAGTGGATTGCGAAGGTTTCTTCATATCGCGACAAAGGAATAATCCCTTGAACATCCATGCGCCACGAATTTCAATAGCCGATGCCACCCATCGAATTTGGGATGTTGCCATCATTGGCGCTGGACCGGCTGGCTCGACGGCGGCCATTCACCTGGCTGCCAAAGGGCATCGGGTTTTATTACTCGACAAAGATGATTTTCCCAGAGATAAAATATGCGGAGACGGACTTATCGCAGATACTATTGCAGCGTTAAAGCGAGCCGGGCTTTATGAAAAGGTACTGGCTACAGGTTTTGAAAGTAGCTTTGGCAGGGTCTATAGCCCATCGCGCTTTATTTTTGATGTTCCCGGTCAATTTATTACCCTCAAGCGCATTGTTCTGGATGAATTGATTATGAATAAGGCTGTGGATACCGGCGCCGCATTTTTCAAATGCAAAATCAACAATGTGGCAATCCTTGCCGATAATCTGCTATCTCTTGCCGTGGAAGGTTTTGGTTCGACTCTGCGCGCCAAAATCATCCTAATCGCTACCGGCGCGAATATTGAATTACCGGCAAAACTCGGTTTAGTTACGCAGACCAATCCGAGCGCCGTGGCGCTGCGCTGTTATGTGCGCTCCCCGATTGCCCTCGACCGATTGATTATCTCTTACGACCGCTCAATCACCCCGGGTTATGCCTGGATATTTCCCCTCGGCAACGACGAATTCAATATCGGTTGTGGAATAGCCTACCGTGGAAAAATGAATGAGCGTCCGAATCTCCGCAAAGTTTTTCGCCAATTCGTCGAAAGTTTTCCGCTGGCCTCAGACATTATGCGGCGGGCCGAGTCAATGGCGCCGCTGCGTGGGGCAATGCTGCGTTGTGGACTCACCGGGGCGGTTTCAAAGGGGCCGGGAAACATCTTGGTTTTAGGCGAAAGCATCGGTTCAACGTTTCCATTTACCGGCGAAGGGATCGGCAAAGCGATGGAAACCGGTGAACTTGCTGCCGAAGTTGCGCACCAGGCGCTGGCGGACGAAGATTTTGAGCTGCTCAGGGTTTTTCCTGAGCGGTTGGAAAGGGAATTAAAACCTAAATTTTTGGGATATAAAATTGCTGAGGATTGGTTTTCCAAACCCTGGCTCAATGATTTCGTGGCACGCCGAATTAATAAAAGCCGCTTCTTGCAAGATGCCATTACAGGGTTAATAAATGAAACCGTTGATCCCAGAAAAATTTTCTCCCTGCGCGGCATCCTGCGATCTTTTTTCAGGTGATTTATCATCCTATTGAAGGCAAATGGGGGAGATAATTGTTACAAATTTGTTGTGGGATAGACGTAAGGAAAATCTTATGTTAAGTTTGAAATCCCAAACATTTTCGGGCGCGCGCAATCCCTCGTATACAACAAATAAAAATAAATTGAAACGAGTGGTTGCCTGATATGTTAAATTGAGTGCATTAAGTTTGGACATGCATCATCACAACTAAGCCCCTGTTTCAGCAACACAATAAATTATGAGAGGACTAGGAAGTATCATGATCCTGTCGAGATTTGGTAATCCCCGCAAGGTTTCTATTCTCATCGCCTTACTACTCTGCGTAGCACTCACCTCTGCGCTTCCAGTAAATACCGAAGCCAAAGGACGTAAGTCCTCAGGTCGAAGTTCGGCAAAGAGTCGCTCAGCAAAGTCGAGTAAAGCCGCAGGTAGGAGCAAACATAGTTCAAAAGGTCGCGCAAGCGTCGCGCGCGGCGGTCGCGGTAATGCCCGCGTTGCCCGCGTTCGAGTTCGCGGACGCAATGGTCGTTGGAAGACCGTTACCGTAGCGGTCCGCCCGCGATATATTACTAGACCCGCTGCCAGCACGCCGAGCATTGGCGGACATAATGCCAGGGTTCACAGTTACCTGACCTCTTCCTGGGCAAATGCCCAGATAACCCCGCCCGATAACAGCGAGAAACTTGCGCCGGCCGTCTCCACTACGGAGATGCCTGCGGGCGATGTATCCAAAGTCAATCCCCTCTCTCAACAAGCAAACGGCACGAACGGGCTGGCCATTCCCGGCAACGGAACCGATGAGTTACCGGCAAATCCGTTGGTTGCGGCTTATTGGACAAGTTTGATGTCACGGGGATTTGCTTCCGATAATCAAGGGTTTATTGTGACGACGATGAACGGCGAAGTGCTTGGTGAGCATAACGCCGACCGTTTGTTTAACCCTGCTTCCGTGACCAAGATTGCCACTTCGCTGGCTGTGCTTGCCAAAGTCGGTCCGAATTTTCAATTTCGAACCAACCTCTATACCGATGGCGCGCTTGACCCAGCGACCGGAACCTTGAAGGGGTCGCTCTATGTCATTGGTTGTAGCGACCCGGCATTTTTTTATGAAAATGCCATGTTGATTGCCGATCAACTCAACCGCGCCGGAATCCGCACGGTTGAAGGTAATCTTGTCGTCCTGGGGCAATTCTATTTCAATTTCTCGGCTAATCGTGAAGCCTCTGCAAAAGCTCTGCGCAATGCCTGGAATCCTTCGACCTGGAACGCGACGGCCAAATCCTCCTATTATCGGTTTCTCTCGATGCGTCCGCTTGAAAATCAAAGAGAGAATGCCGGAATGGTGCAACCTTCTTTAACGATAATGGGCGAAACAATTTCCGACCCGGCCGTAAACACCTCGAATTTAAAGCTGCTTGCGACGCATACCTCGCTGCCGTTGATTCGGGTGTTAAAAGCGTTGAACGATTTTTCAAATAACTGGATGGCGACGATGATTGGCAATCTCGTAGGCGGACCGGATGCCGTTCAGCGCGTGCTGGAGCAGGAAGTCGGATTTACGCCTGAAGATTTAAACATCGCTACCGCCTCAGGACTTGGCTCAAATCAAATCTCGCCACGCGGAACCATCAGAATGATGCGCAAACTGGCAACCTACCTGGCGAAATATAATCTCGGTTTTGAAGATATTCTGCCCATTGCCGGAATTGATGCCGGAACTTTGCAA
>JBIOWC010000371.1:0-9787 GCA_044868105.1 Blastocatellia bacterium | reverse complement strand
AGAGGCGACCCTTGATTGGTCGCCTCTTTATTTTTTGCCGAGGTAGATGAAATTGTGGTTTAGATGCTCGTCAGGATTAACGCGACGCGAGGTGTTCATTGACGCCTTTGACAATATCGCCAACGGTTAAGAAATTTTGAATTGCCTGGTCGGGTATCTTGATTTTGAAGGCGTCTTCCAGGCGCAGGGCAATGTTTAAGGCGTCGAGTGAATCGGCGCCCAAATCTTTCATGATATGGGTTGCCGGTTCCAATGTCGTTTTATCTACGCGCAACTCGGCAACAATAATTTCCTTCACAGTCTCGGCAATTTGATCAACTGTTTGTGGAGCCTCTCTCGTCATGTCAAACCTTTTCCTTAGCTGAATAATTTTTGCAAGCGATATATTGCCTATGAATCAACCTCGCGCGCAACAAGAACTGCATTGTTGCCGCCGAACCCGAAGGAATTCGACATCGCCGTTCTCAGGCCGGCCCTTTGATTCAGTACGCGCGCGCCTTCCGTCACATAATCCAAATCACACTGCGGGTCGCGCTCTTCAAAATTGATGGTCGGCGGAATCCGGTGTTCCTTGACGGCTAACACCGTAGCGACAAATTCCACAGCCCCCGATGCGCCCATCGAATGACCGAGCATGGATTTGATTGAACTGACCGGAATCTCATAAGCGCGACGGCCAAACACCCGCTTGATGGATTCGCTCTCCGATGCGTCATTTAATTTCGTCGCCGTGCCGTGCGCGTTGATGTAATCAATCTCTGGCGTGGTCACGCCGGCATCTTTCAAAGCCTTGAGCATTGCTTGCGCTTCGCCTTCGGGGTCGGGGAAGGTAATGTGCGCTCCGTCGGCGGTCGAACCATAGCCCAGCACTTCTGCGTAAATGGTCGCTCCGCGTTTTTGCGCTTCCTCTAAACTCTCGAGGACGACAATCGCTGCGGCTTCGCCCAAAACGAACCCATCACGGGTGGCGCTAAACGGTTTACAGGCGCGTTCAGGGATTTCATTTTGCGTCGACAGCACGCGCATATCTTTCCAGGCTTCCATCACCGAAGGAATCACCGGCGCATCTGCGCCACCGGCCAGCATGCGTTCGGCCTGGCCATAGCGAATCATATGGGCGGCCAAACCGATGGCATTGGCGCCCGATGAACAGGCGGTTGTCACCGTGATATTGGGGCCGCGCGTTTTAAAGCGCATGGAAATATTTGCCGCCGAGGCATTGTACATGGATTTCGGTATGGCAACCGCAGAGCGTTTGCTGCGGTCGCTTAACAGAAAGGCATGGTAAAAATCTTCAATCGAACCCTGGCCGCCGAATCCGGTTCCTAAAATGACCCCGGTGTCATAATTTTCAATCGCTTCGCCGGCCAGTCGCGCTTCGCATAGCGCCTGCCGGGTGGCCACGATCGATAGTTGCGAGACGCGGTCTAAGCGCGATATTTCGCGCTCATCAAAGAAATCCGCCGGGTTAAAGTCGCGACAGGTGGCCGCGATATGGGTGCGCAAGTTTGATGTCTCAAACTCTTCGATGCGCGACACGCCGCTGCGCCCGGCAATCAGCGCCGACCAAAAATTTTCGCGCCCCGTACCAATTGGCGAGACGATTCCGATTCCTGTTACGACAACTCTTCTCATAAAAGTATGAACGATGAAGGATGAACGATGAACTGAAAACGAGATCGGTTCAGCGCTCACCCTTCATACTTCATCGTTACTGAATCACTCCTAATTGCTTTCCGACTCGGTTCATCGCCGCGCATAATTTTTCTGCTTGTTCATCGGTGTGGGTGGCCATACAACTGATTCTGATTAAGCCATGCGCGACGGCGGGCGGCAACACCGGGTTCGTATAAATATTCTCTTCATTGAGCAAGGCTAAAAAGAAGCGACAAACCAGCGCTTCATCACCGAGAACGACAGGAATAATCGGCGTGTTGCCTTCCAACAATTTAAAGCCCATGTGCTTGAAGGCTTGCCGGATTTTATCGCCCATGGCGAGCACTTGTTTGCGACGCTCGGGTTCGCGCTCGATGATGTCAATCGCTTTGAGCACCGCCGCCGCGTTGGCTGGCGCAAGCGAAGCCGAATAAACAAAAGCCCGGCTGTGATGTTTGATATATTCAATGACTTCGCGTTTGGCGGCGACGAATCCGCCAATTGAAGCGAACGATTTTGAGAAGGTTCCCATCACGATGTCAACCGCATCGGCAACGCCGAAATGCTCGGCCGCGCCGCGCCCCTGCTCGCCTAAAACGCCGATGCTGTGCGCTTCATCAACATACACGCGCGCACCGTAGCGGTTGGCGAGCCGGACAATCTCCGGCAAGTTGGCCAAATCGCCTTCCATAGAGAAAACCCCGTCAACCACAATCAAACGCCCTTCGTCCGGGTGCAGGCTCACGAGGATATTTTCCAAATCCTGCATATCGTTGTGCCGGTAACGCAAGGTCTTGGCAAATGAAGCCAGGCAGCCATCCAGTAAAGAAGCGTGAATATTGCGGTCGGCAATGATGACATCGCCGCGTCCGGCAATTGTTGAGATGGCGCCCAGATTGGTTTGAAAGCCGGTGCCGAAAACCAGCGCCGCTTCGCGGTTCATAAATTGCGCCAGGCGCTCTTCGAGCTGGACGTGAAGCGTCATGGTTCCGTTGAGCATACGCGAACCCGAACAACCCGAACCGTACTTTTCAATCGCCTCTTTGGCGGCGGCTTTGACTTCCGGGTGAGTGGTCAGCCCCAGATAGTTATTCGAGCCAAACATCAAGATGCGCCTATCACCCATCATCACTTCAGCGTTGCCCGCATCCGAGCCGTTGGTAAATTCCGTGAAGTACGGGTAAAGCCCGACCTGGCGAAACTCATCCGGCTTGGTGTAGCCTACGGCTTTTTCAAATATGTCCTTCACGCCTATGCGTGCCTGCTGCTGCATCTAGCACGTCCTCTCTTGATTAAAAATTTGTCTCGTCCAATAACTTAACGAAGGGCTACACAAAGAGTTTACTTTCTTACGAGTCGCAGCATTATAACGAAAAATCGTTAGAGGGCAAAACAAATAGCACTCTCAAGGTTTAAGGGGGATTCGACCCATTTTGCCATGAACTCAAAAAGATTTAACAGCCGCGTTGAGCGCTTGCGCCGCCAGCGAGTTGAATTTTTGTCGCGCTCGTTTCATGCCTAAATCGCGAGCTTCAGGATGCACACGATTGGCAAGTAACACCAAAACCCGCGCGCGCTTTGGGTCAAGCCAAACGCTGGTTCCGGTAAAGCCATTGTGCCCGAAAGCCTGGGGCGGAAGCTCGGAACCGGCCGAACAGTCTTTCGTGGAAGCCAACATCCAACCCAGGGAGCGGTCATCGCCGCGACCCGCCGTGTAATTGGTCGTAAAGTACGAAAGCGACTGCGGCTTTAACAATTGGCTGCCGGGCAAAAATTGATGGGCCAGAGAAAAGACCTCACCGGCGGTTGAAAAAAGTCCCGCGTGACCCGATACGCCTTCCATAAAATAAGCGTTGCCGTCGTGCACTTCGCCCCAAATGAGCGCTTTTCGCCTGAGCGGTTGAGGGGCTTGCTGACCGCCGGATTTATCGCGCCGGGGACAAACGAATTTTAAACGGACAACGGTGGCGCGCTCGTGCGTCTGTCCGAGTTCGGTTGCCGCAATTACGTCTTTGCATTTCGCGGATGGATTGAACCGGGTGCGGATCAATCCGAGCGGCGCGAAAATCTCTTTTCGAGCAATCTCGTCGAGCCTTGAATCGAGCAGGCGCTCAAGAATGAAACCCAGGAGAATGAAATTCAAATCGCTGTAGATGACCGGCGCCGGCAACGTCGCACTCCTGTTGGAATGCGCAATTGCCGCCACCACATCGGCGCGGGTTTGGGCTTCGAGATAGAGCGGTCGCCAGGGCGCAAGCCCCGAGGTGTGGGTGAGCAGCGCTTTGAGGGTGATCGATTGTTTGTCGGTGTCGCGGAGTTCTTCAAGGTAGAGGCTGGCCGGCGCCTGTAAATCCAAGGCGCCACGCTCGGCAAAAATTACCGCCAGCAGCGTCGTCACCAGCGGCTTGGTTAAAGAAGCCAAATCGTAAATGGTTTCTGTCGTTGCGGCTATCTCTTCAGGGGTGATGACGGCAAATCCGAGCGCCTCTTGGGTAAGCATTTTGCCGCCTTCGCCGATAACGAACTGGGCGCCCGGAAAGGTGCCGCGGTCGATTTCGCTTTGCAGGTGGCGGCGGACGTTTTCAAATAACTGGTTCACAGCGACTCTTCTTTTCTTGGCGGCGGAAATTGAAAGTTACGTTGCCGCGCGGTTTCGTAAAGCAAGACGGTCGCTGCCGCCGCGACATTGAGCGATTCAATGCCTTCAGCCATCGGTATATGAACGAAACTGTCCGCCTGACTGAATAGTTCTTCGGAAACGCCGCTCGCTTCGCGCCCCAGGACAAAGGCAACCGGCACGGTTAAATCAACCTCGGTGTAATTAAAAATCGGTTGCGCTTTGGCGACATCCTCCAACACGGTTTTGGGTTTCGGGTGGCTGCGTGTGGCAACAATTTTTACCCCACGCTCGCGACATTGATTGACCATCTCTTTGTAAGGCAGCCCGGTTACAATCGGCAACCGAAAGACCGAACCCATCGAAGCGCGCAGGGCTTTCAAGTTGAACGGGTCAACCGTGTTACGCGTGGTGAGAATGCCGTTGGCGCCGGCGGCTTCGGCGGTGCGAATGAGGCTTCCCAGATTGCCGGGGTCTTGCAAGCCATCGGCAATCACCAGCAAGGTGGTTTCCTGGGCGAAGAGATCCGTCAACTGAAAGTAGGGACGGCTGACCATGGCGACGATGCCTTGTGGGCTTTCCGTATCCGCCATAAATTCCAAGACCGGTTGCGGAACGAGCGCGCCGCGACAGCGGACGGTTAACAATTCATCCTGTAAGCGGCGACCGCGCTCAGTAGTTTCGAGCGCCGTTGAATAAGCCACACTTTCAAAATGCGCGCCGGCGCCAAGCGCGTCCTCAATCAAACGAACACCTTCAATAAAAATCAGATGGCGCTCATCGCCGGCGTGCACTCGCCGAAAGCGCTTGATTAGCGGATTCTGTTTACTTGTGATTCGCTCAATTAACATCTTTAAGGCATCGCGTCTGATTTTTGGAAATTCGCACTATATCACAGGGGTTCGGTCTGCCAGGAACGAAATCAAACCTTGTCATACTTTTTTGTCAGCTTCGTCCTTGCGCCTCTTTTTTAGGCGCAGCTTGCATCCAAGGTTCAAGCTTGACAATAATTTTTAGGGGCGTATTGTTATGCACTTGGTTGTCTTCTTGCCAACGAATTCATTTCCTGTCCCTGGAAGAAAAGTGTGAGTCAATAATGGAAATTCCACAAACCAACAAGCGCGTTAAAGTAGTGGTTGCTACTTCGGTCATGCTGTCGTTCATCTCTTTTTGGCGGGCGGCGGCAATTGTCCTCAATGATTTAGGCTCCTCGGCTTTCTATGCCGGCGGGATTGCCGAAAAATTTGTCGGCAAATCGGCGCCCTGGTTTATCCTTGGCGTCATGCTCTTCAGCTTTGCCGTGCGTATGCTTTACATTGAATCCAGTTCGATGTTCACCCGCGGCGGCGTTTACCGTGTGGTTAAAGAGGCGCTCGGCGGCACCATGGCAAAATTGAGCGTCTCAGCGCTCATCTTCGACTTCATTCTCACCGGACCCATCTCCGGGGTCTCCGCAGGTCTTTACCTGGCCGGCTTAGGTGATGAAGTTCTGGATTTGATGGGATACAGCTATCACCTGGACAAAAATTTTCTGGCAATGATTTTTGCTCTGGTTATCACCCTGTATTTCTGGTGGCGCAATATCAAAGGCATTCACGAATCATCCGACGATGCGCTGAAAATTATGTACATCACCACCGTGATGGTGGTGATTATGATTTTGTGGAGTGTCATTACGCTCATTGACCGCGGCGGACAGTTACCGCCATTTCCGTTTCCCCATAACCTGAATTTTTCTGCCGATGCGCTCGGTTGGTTAAAATCCTCAAGCCTGTTTCAATCAACCGGCGAGAGCTATCAAGTGGCGCCGACGGTTCCCAGATATTTGGCGCTGTTTGGCATCATCATCGCCTTCGGGCATTCGATACTGGCGATGAGCGGCGAAGAGACCCTGGCGCAGGTCAATCGCGAACTTGAATATCCCAAACTGAAAAACCTCTGGCGCGCAGCGATTGTCATTTTTATCTTTTCGTTACTCTTTACTTCGCTGGTCTCTTTCTTTGCTTCGGCAATTATTCCCGATGAGGTGAGAGCCACCTATCTGGATAACCTGATTGCCGGACTGGCGATGAATTTTTCAGGACCGACCTATTTGAAGTTACTCTTTCATGCCTTCGTCGTCCTGGTGGGTTTTCTGATGCTATCGGGCGCCGTCAACACCGCTATTATCGGTTCGAACGGCGTGTTAAATCGCATCTCGGAAGACGGCGTATTGACGGATTGGTTTCGCGCCCCGCATAAGAAATATGGCACGACCTATCGCATCGTCAACCTCATTGCCATTCTTCAACTGTTGACGATTGTTGCCTCCCGGGGCGATATTTTTTACCTCAGCGAAGCCTATGCTTTTGGCGTCATCTGGAGCTTTTCCTTCAATGCGGTTGCCACGCTGGTGCTGCGTTTTAAAAAACCCGAAGGACGCGAATGGCGCGTCCCGCTGAATTTGCGAATCGGTAAAATTGAAATCCCGGTCGGCGTGATGATTGTCACCGTCGCGCTTTGTTCGCTGGCGCTGACGAATCTTTTTACAAAAGAGATTGCCACCAAATGGGGCATCGGTTTCACCGTCGCCTTCTTTCTCGTTTTCACGATTTCAGAACAGCTGAATCGTCGCAAACAAGATCGCACGATTGCCGCGCTTGACCAGTTTCAATTGCAACATAGCGAAGCCGTAGACCAGGAATCCGTGGGCACACGTCCCGGCAACGTGTTGGTTGCGGTGCGCGATTTCAACACCCTCTCCCATCTTGAAAAAGCTTTAGAGCATACCAACACCGAAAACCAGGACATCGTGGTGATGACCACGCGCCTGGTTGCTGGCCCCGATGGCGCTGACCGCGATGTCTATGACGAAAACCTCTTTACCAGTTACGAACAAAAACTCTTCACTCGCGTGGTAGCGCTCGCTGAAAAACATGGCAAGCCGGTGGACCTGGTGGTGGTTCCGGCAACCAATGTTTTTGATGCGGTGGCGCAAACCGCCCTGCAACTGGATTCAGCGGAGATTGTCGCCGGCGTGTCCAACAAGATGACCTCTCAGGAGCAGGCGCGACAGCTTGGCAAGTCCTGGGAATCTTTAGGCAGTAAGCCGCGCCGCCAGGTCTGTTTTCGCATCGTCAATCCGGAGAGCGAAGATTCAGTGGTTTATCTCGGCGCCCACGCGCCCCATTTAACCGAAGAAGATTTGTCGCTCATTCATAAGTTGTGGTTACAGGTGAGCAATGTGCCGAGTCGAAAGCGGGTGCACCATCGCGACGTGGTGCGCGTGGCTTTGAATCGCCTTGAACGCGATTTGCGCGCCCAATCCGATGTGATGCTCGATTTTTATAAACTGGAGCAAGTCGGCGACAATGGCAAAGCGAAAATTAAAGAGAGTAATGAAGTTCAAGGAGCGGATAGCAAATCCAAATCGCAATTGAGGTAGATGTTATGTCCATCACAGAACAGATTGATAAAGATGTCATTGCCGCAATGAAGGCGAAAGAGAGCGAGCGCTTGAACGCCCTGCGCATGGTGAAAACGGCGCTCAAACTGCGCAGCACGGAACTGATGAAAGCGGTTGATGATGTGGAAGCCGCAAAAGTTTTAACCACCCTGCTCAAACAACGCCGCGATGCCGCTGAACAATTTCGCGCCGGAAACCGCGCGGAACTTGCCGAGAAAGAAGAGCGCGAAGCCTTGATTATTCAGGAATATTTGCCGGCTGCGGCAAGCGAAGAAGAGATGGCAAGGGCGGTTGCCGAGGCCCTTTCGGAAACCGGCGCCTCCTCGGCGAAAGATATGGGCCTGCTGATGAAAGCGGCGCGCGCCAAACTCGCAGGCAAAACCATTGATGGGAAAATTCTCAGCGAGATGGTTAAAGCGAAGTTAGCTTGATGAGTAGAAAGTAGCAGGTGGCAAAGAGAAAATCAGGCCATAGGTTTGGTTGCCTTCTGCTGGTTACTTGCGGCGGTCTCTTTGCCGATTGATTAAACTGGCTACAAAACCCGCGCCGAAACCGTTATCAATATTCACCACCGCAACATTTGAAGCGCACGAATTGAGCATCCCTAAAAGTGCCGCTACGCCACCAAACGACGCGCCGTAACCGATGCTCGTCGGCACGGCTATCACCGGAACGGAAACCAATCCGCCGACCACCGAAGGCAAAGCGCCTTCCATCCCGGCAACCACAATAATCACTTGAGCCTCGGCGAACTCTTCGCGAGCGCGAAACAGGCGATGAATGCCGGCCACCCCTACGTCGTAAATTCGCCCGACGCGATTGCCCATGGCCGTGGCTGTAATCGCGGCTTCTTCAGCGACCGGAATGTCAGAGGTGCCCGCAGAGATGACCGCAATCATTCCTGCGCCGCGTTCCCGCTGGTCGCGGACGACGGAAATCATGCGCGCTTCTTGATGAAACTGGGCCTCGGGCGCAAGCTCGGCGATATGTTTGAAGACCGTTTCGTCGGTTCTTGAAATCAGCAGGTTGGAGCTGTTGGCCAGGATGCGTTCGGCAATTTTACCAATCTGTTCGGGCGTTTTGCCTTGTCCAAAGATGACTTCGGGAAACCCTACGCGCAAGTCGCGGTGATGGTCTACGCGGGCAAACGACAAATCTTCATAGGGCAGATGCGCCAATTGCTGAGTCGCATCTTCAACCGTGAGATGACCCTCGCGAACCTGTTCGAGCAGTTCTTTGATGCGTTCTCTATCCACAACCGGATTCTAACACACGGCGAGGGGATTCGAGATGGGATGAAATTGACAAGGCAATGAATCGGTGGTTAGATTGCGCCATAAGGTTCAAGCAGGGTTCAGCGAGTTTACGAGAGCGGTTTTGCAGAGCAGCATTCAGGGGATAACCATCAGGGACGATCATCGTTTTCGCAATCCCTCATCACCAGCAAGCGATATTCGCCCAAGCCTTCAACTGATCCAGATAGCCCTTCCTTAAAGGGCGGGAGGTGCAACATGAAAACCCTCGGCTCAATTGTCAGAGATGCAAAAAGAGATTTATATACCGTGCCCGCCGATTCCTCCGTACAAACGGCGGTTGAGTATATGACGTCACGCAACGTCGGCGCGGTGATTATCTCGGACGGCGAACGCATCGTCGGCCTCTTTTCCGAACGCGATTTGATGAAGCGTGTGGTGGCGCAGGGACTTAACCCGAAAGATATACAAGTGCGCCAGGTGATGACCACCGAGGTGGTTGCCGGCAGCCCCGATGATACCCACGAAGAAGGCATCAGCAAGATGCGTCAGGCCCGATGCCGCCACTTGCCCGTTCTGGAAGGTACGCGCTTTTTAGGCCTGGTGTCATTGCGCGATCTGTTGCTGGTGGATGTAGATGAGAAGGCCGAAGAACTCAGAATGCTCAACACCTATATTCATTATGTGCCGCCGGGAATGTGACGACTTATGAATTTGGAGTTTCGGCTTGCGACTTTTCTTTTATTTCGTCTTCGTAAAAGAAGGCCGGACCGCAGGCGACCAGCAATCGAATGGGCCGGTCACCGATGTTCTTTA
>JBIOWC010000370.1:0-4586 GCA_044868105.1 Blastocatellia bacterium | reverse complement strand
GTTGTAAAACGACTGCCCAGCCCTCGTTATAGGAGAGAAAATTATGATTCATCGTCGTTGGCTCGTTTTGTTATGCCTGTTGTTGATTGCAGGCATCGGCGTTGCTCAAACCCCTTCAGCGCCCGCACAAGCGCCTGACATTTCCGGTGAGTGGACAGGGGTTTGGTCATCTTATAATCCCGCCAAGGGTGAAACGCCCCCCAAAGAACTGTGTAAAAAGTTGACCTGCAACGTCTCACAAAAGGATGGCGTATGGCAGGCCACCTTTGAAGGTGATTGCGGTCGTCCGTACAAATACAGTATCAAGATGGAGGGGCGACAGGTTGGGAAGGTCGTATTATTCAAAGGAACCACAGACCTCGGCGCGCAGGATGGTGGGGTTTATGATTGGATTGGACGAGCCAATGACAAAGAGTTCGTCGGTTTTTTCACTAGTGCTTATTACACGGGCGTCTTCAGCCTATCGCGGGAAAAGAAGCAATAAATAATCAACTGAGATACCAAAATATCCACCGATGTAAATTCGCTTAATGAATATTGAGGAGAAAATTATGCGCCTTCTTTGCATTCTTGCATTGGTTTTGGCAAGTCTCTATCCGGTTGCAGCCCAACAAAAATCTACGGTGAAGGTAATCCGCGATGTGGATTATATCCCCAAGGTGGATTACGAAAATAATAAGGATAAACTTGATCTCTATTTGCCTGAAGGGCGCAGTCGGTTTCCCGTTATTATTTCAATTCACGGCGGCGCATTAATCGAAGGCGATAAAAAGGGGCAGGGTCATATCGGTCAGCATTTTGCTTCACAAGGCTTTGGAACCGTGGTCATCAATTATCGTCTTTCACCAGGAGTATCGCACCCTGCGCACATTCAAGATGCAGCGGCGGCGGTCGCCTGGGTCAAGCAGAACATTTCCCAATACGGCGGCGACCCCAACGCCATCTTCGTCATCGGACATTCAGCGGGCGCTTATTTAGCGGCTTTGCTAGCTCTCGATAAAAAATATCTTGCAGCCCATCACTTATCGCCCGGCGACATTCGCGGTTTTGTTCCGGTGAGCGCTTTCTTCTATGTTGATAAAGTAGCGCCTGACCGCCCGAAACATGTTTGGGGAACCGAGATGGCAACTTGGTTAAAAGCTTCACCTTCTCGTTATGTGCGCAAGGATGCGCCACCTCTACTTTTGATTTACGCTGATGGGGATGACGCCTGGCGACGACAGCAAAATGAAGACATGGCCCAATTGGTTCGTCAAACCGGGCACAAAGATATAACGGTGAAACAGATTGCCGGTCGAAATCACCTGACTATCTGGAGCAAAATTGGCGAACAGGAAGAAGTTTCCGGTTTGATTATTGACTTCATCAACCGGTTGAATAAATCAACCGGAAAACAAATGTAATGACGCAACCGCCAGACTTCTGTCTATCAGTCGGTCATTACATTTGCTTCAGTTGAGTTAAGCATTATCAAAAATTATTGACCTGGGCCGCCGCAATTGCCTGGTTCTGCATGGGGAATTGCAGTCAGATAGGTATAGATGGCACGGATGTCATGGTCGGTCATATTACGAAATATGGGCCAAGGCATGACTTGTAAGATTTCCCCTGGCTCATCCGGGTCATGTCCGGTGCGGATAAGTTGAAGGTATTCTTCAAATTCTAAACCTGCTGGTTTACCATTTTCATCCGGGGTGATGTTGGCTGAGATGATGGGACCAAAGGGAACTCCTCCGGCGAGATAATTTGCGGCATTAAGCTGACCATCGCCGCCCTGAAAGGGGTTGTGTCCCGGCTCATAAGTTGGACAGCTATGGCAATCAGCACAGGCTGCCTGAGCGTTGACGATGTAGCTGCCAAGGCCAACTAAATTGCGGTCTTTCCCTTGAAAATCCAAAGGAACCGGCGCAATTGATAACCCTTGTTGAATCCTGTGGGCTTCCTCGTTATTTCCGTTGCCGCCGCCGCCGCTTCCTCCGCCCCTTGTTTGTCCCTGTATTTGTAGGCTGTTAGAACTCACTAACAACGCAAATAAAACAACCGCTAAAGTCACGACGCCGAGTTTAAAGAAACGATTCATATATTCCTCCTTAAGTTTGTAAACGGAAATTTGTAGTAGAGACGTAGAAGATGAGTCTCTAAACAATTGGTAACTTGGTGGTGAGGCAAGTGAAGAATTTGAATTGGAAAATTCAGTTGGTAAACATCGTCATCCCGATGATCTGATATTACCCGTCCGGCGATTGATGAATCAAGTAACCTTGAACTGCGATTGACGAGAGTTGTAAACATCAGCTAAAACATCATCGCGTAAAAAAGAAGAACCAAGGGTCTCGCATTTTTGAAGCTTTTGAGCGCCTAGTTAAAACAATGATTTCCTCAATTCACGCAAAATGTTCAAACCTGATATGAAGACATTTTATTTACCCATATTTTTAGCAATCGGCGGGGGCGTGCTCTATCATTTGGCACAAAAATCCATCCCCAAAGATGCCAATCCGATGCTTGCCCTCACCATTGCTTATTGTTCAAGCATTGTGGTCGTTCTGCTCTTCGCGATTTTTTTTCCGGCCAATGACTCTCTCTTTGTCGCCTTAAAGAAAACCAACTGGGCAATGTTTGCCGTTGGCATCGGCGCGGCCGCCATTGAAATCGGTTTTTTATTTGCTTACCGTCTGGGTTGGAATATCAGCTCAGCGAATCTCTTTGTGAATATCGCGATTGCCCTATTTGTCATCCCGATTGGTTTGCTCTTATTCAAAGAGCGGTTGACGGTGTGGAATCTTGCAGGCATTGCGCTGTGTATTCTCGGTTTAACTCTGCTCTCGAAAAAATAATCAGGCGCTGGCCTGGTGACGGGCGGCGAGTTGTCCGCACGCGGCGGAAATATCTTGTCCGCGCGGACGACGAATAAAAGCGGGCAGCCCTGCTTCGACCAGAATTCTTTGAAAGGCCAGAATCCGCTCCATCGAAGAGGCCTGAAAGGGAAGTTCCGGGGCCGGATTGTGGGGAATTAAATTCACTTTCGCTTTGATGGTTGCCAGCAAGCGAACCAATTGCCGCGCATCCTGGTCGCTATCGTTCACATCTTTCAACATCACATACTCGAAGGTCAGTCGTTCGCGCTCGCCAAGCGGAAACGCGCGACAGGCTTCAATGAGTTCAGCCAGGGGATATTTTCGATTGATAGGAAACAACCGGTCGCGGAGTTCATCATTTGCTGCGGTTAGGGAAATCGCCAGATGTGGACGAAACGCTTCTTTAGCAAAATCATAAATGCGCGGCACAATGCCTGCGGTTGAAACCGTGACCCGCCGCGGCGCAATGTTTAGCCCGGCTTCATCGGCAATCAAACGGATTGCCTGCATGACATTTTCATAATTCAAAAAAGGTTCACCCATCCCCATCATCACAATGTTGGTGCCATGCGGAAGCGGATTCCCTTCTCCGTAAACTTCATTCAAGGCGATAACGATTTGCGAAACAATTTCACCAACCGTCATATTGCGTTTCAAACCAAAGACGCCGGTCATACAGAAATCGCAAGCCAGCGGACAACCGACCTGGCTTGAAATACAAATGGTGTCGCGGTGTTCTTCAGGCATGAAGACGGTTTCGACCTCTTGTCCATCGGCAAGTTTTAACAAATATCTGCGTGTGCCATCCGAGGATGTGAAAACGTTGGCAATTCGGGTATACGAAATAACCGCCTCTTCATGAAGGATGCGGCGCAAAGTTTTCGGGAGTTCGGTTATGGAATCAAAATCCGTAATTCGGCGTTGATAGATTGCCGCATCAAGTTGTCGGGCACGAAAAGGCTTTTCGTTAAGTGAGAGCATAAATGATTGCAACTCGTCTCTGGTCAGTCCCAATAACTCTTTTTTTCTTTTCTCGATATTAATCATTGTTAAAAGTATAAAAGCCGTGTCGAGATAAAATCAAAATTCAATCTGGTCACTTACATCATAAAAATGATGCATTCTGATTATTGTGTCCTTTAGGTGATGGGTGAATACTTTTATATGGAATTCAAATCCGAAAAACTATCTTTAACCGATAGTCAGTGGGGACTTGGGTTTACTGCATTAGGAGAGGAAAGATTATTATGAAAAGGTTAATCATTGCAGCATTCATTTTGGCGCTGGCAGTTTTCAATGGTTTTGCAGCAACCGACGGCGATAAAAAATTAACCCGCGATGAAGCGGTCGTTCAGTTTGATGATACTGTAAAACTGTGGAATGTTTTTTTGAAAGGTGAATATCTCTTTGTTCATGATGAATCGAAGATGGCAGAAGGCTTGCCCTGTCTTTATATTTATCAGATGAAAGACGGCAAGGCCGACAGGCTGGTCACCTCCCTTCATTGTCTTAGAGTTGAAAGAGGAAAAGCGAAAGGGTTTGTATTAAACTTGACGAAGATGAGGTCGCCTTTCGATGTGCGCGAAATAACCGAAATACAGTTTGCAGGCAAAACCGAATCCCATAAAGTTCCCATAAACTAACATTTGGTTAAAGCCAATTTTCCGCTCAGCCCGTTCAATAAAAAGCCAACAGCCCGCTTGCCTGAAGACAAGCGGGCTGTTGGCT
>JBIOWC010000369.1:0-13346 GCA_044868105.1 Blastocatellia bacterium | reverse complement strand
GCATTTTCAAGCTGAGTGGTTAAATAAGCGGATGGCTTGTTCACTATCCCGATATAATTCTTCAGCCCATTTGTAGGCTCTGAGCTTAAGCTTAACTCGGGTTGTTGAACGCCGCACCAACGACAATATACACTCTCCTGTGCGATTGCAGCGTGACAAGTGCAGCATGAACTACATAACGGCGTTTGCTCATTATTTAAATTGAAGTCCAATTGTGCTGACACGACTTTTACTCCTTTTTTCTTTTCCTCGAACAGCTAATAACAGGGCAACCGTCGTGCCAAGCCTTCAACCCAGCTCGTTAAGCTGATTAATCTTTTCTATATCAACACTTATTTTTTTCTTAGCAGGAAATGACGGGTTGGGGTTAACAAAAACGCTTATAGGAAATCAAATTGTATGCGTATGAAAATGAATAAGAGAATATAAAGTGTTCGGCGGCAAGACAGTAGCTGAATGATTTTAGAAGAGGGAGAATTGTCGCCTATCAAAGCGTGGCCATCGGCTACTAGTTTAAAGACCTCGCTTGAGACTGCAAAAGGTTTTCAGGGGCGCAAAAAATAATCAACAGGGACTTGAATCAAAGCCCCTGTTGATTGCCTAGATGCAAAATCCCACAGGTCTATTTTCCGCCGCCTGCCAGTTTTCCGATGAGGGTAAAGAGCGGCAAGTACATGGCGATAACGATGGTTCCGATAGTCACGCCTAAAAAGAGAATCATTGCCGGTTCCATCATACTGAGCAAGTTGGCGATTGCCGCGTCAACCTCTTGTTCGTAGAAGTCGGCAATCTTCGATAACATGGCGTCCATGGCGCCGGTCTGTTCGCCAACGCCAATCATCTGGCTAACCATAACCGGGAATATCTGCGTCGCTTTCAAAGGTTCGACGAAGGTTTGCCCCTGTTCGATGGCGGCGCGAACTTTCATAATGGCTTCGGAAACCACAACGTTACCGGCGGTGCGCGCCGTAATATCAAGCGATTCCAGAATCGGCACCCCCGAACTCATCAACGTTGATAGTGTGCGGCTGAAACGGGCAATGGCAATCTTCTTCAAGATGACCCCCAAAATCGGCAATTTCAAGAGCACATTATCAATAAAGCGGCGACCGCCATCGGTGTTGTACCAGGCTTTCAAAGCAAAGACCATGGCGCCGATAAAGATACCGATTAACCACCAGTAACCTGCCATAAAGCTAGAGATGCTGACCACGAGTTCCGTGAGCCATGGTAATTTTTCGCCCGGTCCCAATAAGCCTTCAAAGATATTTTTGAAAGCCGGAATGACGACAATCATAATGACGGAGATGACAACAATGGCGATAAAAATAACCGCTATCGGATAAATCAAGGCGCTTTTTACATCGCTCTTCAATTTGACCATCTTTTCAAGGTAGGTCGAGAGACGTTGCAAAATGATGTCGAGAATACCACCGGTTTCACCGGCGGCGACCATATTGCTATAGAGTTGGTCAAATACGCGCGGATGCTTGCTCATGGCATCCGCCAGGGTGCTGCCGGATTCCACATCGGCGCGGGTTTGAAATATCACTTTCTGGAAGAATTTGTTGTCCTGCTGTTGACCTAAAATTTCCAGACATTGAACGAGCGGAAGCCCGGCATCGAGCATTACGGAAAATTGACGAGTAAATAAGGCCAGGTCTTTCGATTTGACTTTTTCGCGACCGACCTTGGGCAAGCCAATTTCGCGCCCTTTTTCTCTGGCATTCGTCAAAATAATCTGTTCGCGCCTGAGCATGGCTTCAAGCGCCCCGCGGTCTGTTGCTACACGCTCACCGACCACCACTTCATTAAATCGGTTGCGACCTTTAAATACATACGTTGGCATTTTGCACCTATACCTCTTCTTGTGAGTTGGGACTTGTCTTGCTTAGGGGCACGACAGGTGTCAGGTTTCAGGACAATTGGTCTTCTGCGTTGACCGGTCCTCTGTACCTCTTACTTTCCGACACGACCGAGGGGACTCAAAGGTTTCGCTCCGGGTTGATTGCTGTAATTCGGAGCGTTGGGACGCATGGGTTGTTGCGCCGCAGGGTTCTGCAAGGCCGCCACTCCCCGATTAATCAAATCCTGCAATTCGTCCGGGTTCGAGGAACGCGCCATTGCCAGTTCAAGGGTAATCTGTTTTTTGAAATAGAGACTGGCAAGCGATTGATTGAAGGTCTGCATACCGAATTTATCCTGCCCGGTCTGCATCATGGAATAAACCTGGTGAATCTTGTCTTCACGAATGAGGTTGCGAATAGCCGCATTCGGAACCAGAATTTCCATCGCCATACAACGCCCTTGGCCGTTGGCTTTCGGCAACAACGATTGCGTCATGATGCCTTCCAGGACCATCGACAGCTGGGTGCGGATTTGCGATTGTTGATGCGCCGGAAAAATATCAATGATACGGTTGATGGATGATGACGCCGAGTTGGTGTGCAGGGTCGCAAAGGTTAAGTGACCGGTTTCGGCAATTCGCAGCGCCGTCTCGGTGGTTTCAAGGTCACGCATTTCACCGATGAGCACGACGTCAGGGTCTTGGCGCAGGGCGGCGCGCAGGGCGTTGGAAAATGAATGGGTATCCGATTGCACCTCGCGTTGATTGACCAGACAACTTTTATGCGTATGCAGAAATTCGATCGGGTCTTCGACGGTAATGATATGTTCGTGGCGCGAGCGATTCACTTTGTCGAGCATGGAGGCCAGCGTCGTTGATTTACCCGAACCCGTCGGACCGGTGACTAAAATCAAGCCGCGCGGTTTTTCACATAGCTTTTCGATGACCGGCGGCAGCCCTAACTCTTCAAAAGTCTTAATTTCATAAGGGATGGCACGAAAGACCGCGCCGACGGCGCCGCGCTGATTGAAGAGGTTGGCGCGAAACCGCGACAGCCCTTTGATACCGAATGAAAAGTCGAGTTCAAGATTTTCTTCAAACCGGTGTTTTTGCGCGTCGGTCAACACCGAATAGGCGACCTGTTTGGTTTCAGCCGGTGTCAGTTCAGGGTAATCGAGCGGTCGCAAGTGACCATGCACGCGAACCATGGGCGAGGAACTGGTGGTAATGTGCAAGTCGGAACCGCCCAGTTCAATCATCTTCCTTAACAATTCACTCAGTATTATTTCTGCCATATTTATCAGGGATAGAGGATTGAGGAATCGGGATTTTGGTATCAGTCCTTTTCTAAATCCTGATTCCTCAATCCTCTATCCTTCTCCTTATTTCACAGTTTCTCTCACGACCTCTTCAACAGTGGTCATCCCCATGCGAATCTTTTCAAGTCCGCTCATACGCAACGTGAGCATGCCTTCGTCTATCGCTTTGCGGCGCAATTCCAATCCCGAGGCGCCGACTAAAATCAACTCGCGTAACTCTTCGGTGATTTCCATAACTTCATATAAGCCGACGCGCCCTTTATAACCGGTCCCGTTACACGTCTGACAACCAGTCCCCTTAAAAGTTCTGATGGCTTCGACTTCGCTTGCCGGAAACCCAACATCAATCATGGCTTCGGCGGGGGTGTGGACTTCGGTCTTACAATCCTTACAAATCTTTCGCACCAGGCGTTGCGCTTGAATGAGGTTGACCGAGGTGGCGACGAGAAAGGGTTCAATACCCATATTCATTAAACGGCTCACGGTCGAAGGCGCATCGTTGGTGTGCAAAGTGGAAAGCACCAGGTGTCCGGTGAGCGCCGCTTTGACGCCAATTTCAGCGGTTTCAAAATCGCGGATTTCACCGACTAGAATGATGTTCGGGTCTTGACGCAGGAAGGAACGCAAGGCGGCGGCAAAGTTCAAGCCGATGGACTCTTTCATCTGCACCTGATTAATGCCCGCGAGGTTAAATTCAACCGGGTCTTCCGCCGTCATAATATTGGTTTCCGGCGTGTTTAAGCTTTGCAATGCCGAATACAGCGTAGAGGTTTTACCAGAACCGGTCGGCCCGGTCACCAACACCATCCCATAGGGTTTATTAATATTGCGTTTGAATTTGTCCAGGCTCTGCGACTCAAACCCGAGTTGCGTCATATCGAGTCGCAGATTCTCTTTATCGAGTAAGCGGAGGACGATTTTTTCACCGAAAATCGTCGGCAACGTGGAAACGCGGAAGTCCAATTCACGTGAACGACCTTCAAGTTTGACGCGGATTTTGATGCGCCCGTCTTGCGGCAAGCGTTTTTCGGCAATATCCAGCCGCGACATAATCTTCAATCTCGAAGTCAGCGCGTCGCGCATCTTCATCGGCGGATTCATGATGTTGTAAAGGATGCCGTCCATACGGAAGCGAACCCGCAACTCTTTTTCATAGGGTTCGATGTGAATATCGGATGCGCCGCGACGCAGCGAATCAACCAGGATGACGTTGACCAATTTAACCACCGGCGCGTCATCCGCCATGCGCTCTAAATTTTCAAGGTCAATCTCGTCCTGCGCGTCTTCGACTTCTTCGAGAGAATCGGTATACTCGCCGTACTCATCCTGAGCCATGGTGCTTTCGGCAACCAGGTCTTCCATGACGCGCGCCAGTTCAAGCTCTTTCGAGGTGCCGTAATATTTGGCGATAGCCAGTTGCAGTGTAGTTTCGCTAACCACCACGGGTTCGACCGATAGTCCGGTCATAAATTTAATATCATCAATGGCGAAGACATTGGTCGGGTCAACCATGGCCAAAGTTAAGGTCGCGCCGACTCTCGAGAGCGGCAAGACGCTATAACGTTCGGCGGTTTCTTGAGACACCAGACCAACGGCGGCTGGGTCTACTTCAAATAAATCAAGATTGACCGAAGAAACTCCATAATGACGGCTCAATACGGCAGTGACTTCTTCATCTGATAGCATTCCTAATCTGACTAAGGTAGAGGCGAGGCGACCGCCATGGACCCGTTGATAATCGAGAGCCTCTTTTAGCTGTTGAGGTGTGATGAGGTTTTCTTTTAGAAGTGCTTCACCCAGTTTTGCCGACATAATATGAATTCATTCCCTGTTTTGCTTCTCCGAGAAGCAATGAATCGTCCAAATAAATTAAGACAAGAGTCTGTGCCATCATTCAGCTTAACCAGACCGCTTCATCAGGGGTTCGCAAAGCGGGATGTAGACTCTCTCGGAAAGTATGTGGGGGTGAAATTCAATAGAACGCGACAGGTTGCAGATTTGGATTGCAGGGGCAATCGCTTTTTCAGACTTTCGTAATTTGTTTGTCTAAGGTCATTTGCTATTTAGAAATGAACTAAAAGCATCTCTTTTTTAACACCCACCCTAACCCATGTCAATAATAAATTCCGACAGTAAATAATGCCCTTTTAATTCAATAAAAATGGGCTATAGCCCGAACCGCGCGGGATATTTCAAGTAGCGAAAACGCAACTTTGCGGTCGGATTATAGCCCTTTACCGGTGGGTAAAAATCGTTGCCCGGTTCAGCGCAGCAACTGTAACCCGCGCTTGGGCGTTTCGGCGATTTGCATACCGCTTTGCTCGAAGGCGACGACCCGCCAGCGCAGATTGACACTGGCGGTCTTCTCTTTCAAAAAGGAGGGCGCGCGATACTCCGTTACGCCGCGAGGCAAGATCGCCGATAAAATCAACGCCCCTTGCGCGTCCTCGATTTCCAAACGATAAAACGCGACATTCAGTGGCTCTTTCCATTTAAAGAGTAGTGCTTCATTTACCGGAATGGTGGCATCTTGAGCCGGCGACAGCAGGGCCAGCGCTTTATCCGGCGGTTTATTAATTTCGCCGGTGCCGCTGCCGATATAATAACGCAACACCGGCAACGGGAATCCGGCTACCCCGCCGGCATGAACCACGCCGACGGGTGAATTTGAATCCGAAGTTTTATCATCCGTCGCTTCGATACGCAGCAAGATTAAATACATGCCTTCAGCGGGGTTTTGCAGTTTCCAGGTTTCCGGCCCCGGCAAAATGAATTTTACAGTGGGCGGCAAATAGATATTAAAACGACTGAGTTGCGTATAGCGCCGTTGCAACCCGCGCTCTTCAATGGGCAAGGTGGCTTCGGTTAATAGATCACGCGCCGTCGGCAACTCCTCGCCCGGTTTGACCAGTTCCCAGCGCCCTTTCAAACGACCCGACCCCGTATAGGTCAGTTCGGCTTGCAATCGCGGAACCTTTTCACCGGCTTGCAGGAAAATCACCGGCTTATCAATTTCAAAGGCCAACTTAACATTCGTCAAAGACAGAGGCGCCGCCGCATTATTGCCGCCCAGACGTATCGTCACCGGGACAAATTCATCGGCGCCGCCGGTGAGGCTGGCAAACCGGCGCACATAAAAGAATGTCGCTTCAGCGCCGCTGGCCGCGTCCAGGTAGGCGCGGCGGGCAACCGCTGGCGGGATGGACATAATATCCGTATAGGTGGAACCGGCGCTTGAGCGAGATTGGTCATAGCGCGCCGGCAGACAGCCAAATAAGCTCGCCTGGTTGCATTTGAATCCGATGTCGGGCGCCGCCGACACTAAATCGCCGCACCAGCAACTATCAACGGCGCGTTTATCTTTCACATTGTTGAAGGTCAGAAACACCGTGGTCGCGCCTTGCGAATAGGCATTCACGCTAGAAGGGCTGACCTGAATCTGTTGCGCATAACTGCTGGCGACAACCGATAAGAGAAAGATGAACATAGAGAATATGCTTTTCATTTTAACCTCTGCTAACTGAATCAGCGTCTCAGGGTTCAGAGTAGATTCGCGGCACGACGAGCTTTTCCCGTTTCTCTCTTTCTGAACCCTGAAATTCAATCCTTAAAAAAATGTAAAACTCAGGCCCACATTTAAAGTTTGCGCCTTGGTCAGGTTATTTAACTTAAAGACATTGTCACGCGAACTCGCATAACGATTGGCGTAACGAATGAAGGCCTGACTGGAAAACTTTTTGAAGCGATCTTTACCGGCGGAAAATTGATAGGCCCATTGCAAATCAAATTCGACGTTGCGATTTTGCGTCAGGTTGGTCACATCACCGGCAAGGGTTGTCGAAAGATTCGAGGTCAAGGTCGCGCGTTGATTCATCCGCCAGGTTACGCTCGGAGCCAGACGATAGGTGCGGTCAATGCGCCCGGTCTCTTTGCTTTTGGCGCTGTCAAAACTGAACTCGACATTCAAATCAAAGGTTGGGGTAACCGGAAGGCCTACGGAAATCGCATTGGCAAGATTGATTAAATCGGCAAGCTCAAGCCCCGGTTGGCGATTGTTTTGAAATGAATGATTGGTGCGATAACCCAGACGAATTTTTTCAAATTGCCATTCAAACGACAGGCTTTGAACCGTAGCAATTTGATTGGGAATGGCTTCGGGCGCAAATTCAAAACCCCCGTTTACCGGTATCGCTTCACTGAATTGATAACCTCTGTCAAAGCTATAAGAGATGCGCGGCAAAAATGGATTCGGCTTATTCGGGTCACCGAATATCGACAGCAGGGGGGCGGCAAAGGCAACCCTTTCGGCGCGATTTAAGGCTTTTAAGATGGAGGGAATATTCGCGAGATTATCATTAAAGCGCACGTGCGAAACCTGCGCAGTAATATCGCCAAGCGACCACAACCATTCAAATTGATTCTGGATTTTATCGGCTGCGGTTGAAGCCGCCAGACTGCGATACAACGGGTCAACGCGTTCATGGCGATAGTTGAAGGTCAAATTCATCTTGCGGTTTTCGGTGATTGCCAGTTCCTTGAGGATGTCAAATCCGGTTTCGATATAGCGCGCATTGCGGGTCACGGTTGGAATTGCCACCAGGTTGTTGCCCTGACTGAGCAAGGCGTCGTCCGGGTTAAAGAATTGACTGCGCGAAAAGCCGCCTTCAAAACGAAAGCGTTGCTTGGCGTCCGAAGCCAGAAAGCGCAAGCCCACACCGCGACTGCGTTCGGCATCGTTGACATTGCCTTCGTTGAAGCTGCTAATCGGCAGCACGTAGCCGTTCAGATAACTGACCTCGGCGCGCACGCCGCCCGGACGTTGGGGCAAAAGTTCCATGCCCAGTGTGCCGCTCAAGATCTGGTGTTTGCGCTTATTTAATCCGAAGAAATTTTCCGTCCCGACAATCGTTGACCCGTTCATGGCCGCAAGTGAAAAATCGAATTGATTGTTAAGCGGCAAAAGCATGGTGATGCCGCGGGATGAAAAGCTATTCACGAGATGGCGATTGGTTCCATAAGAGGTATGACCGGTGATGAATTTCGCTTTACCAATCTGGAATTGCATGAGGTAACTCGCCAAATCAACGAGCGGCGCAGCTTCGCCAAGGGTGCCAAAGCGCAAGGCTTCCTGGCGAAAGCTCGACCCGGCAATATCGAATTGGGTTTGCGTATTAAAAAGACCGCGTTGCACTTCATTTTTGAAAGACCCCTGGATGGTAAAGTCCGCAAAGGTCGGACGCTCCGGGCGGGTCTCGTCGGGAAAATGCGATTCGGCGGCTTGCGATTTCATGCTGATGGTAATCGAGGGGGTGAAATCAAGTTTCTCAAATCCGGCAATCTTCTTTGGGGGTTCGGTCGGCGTTTGTTCGCTGGCGGTCGCCGGCCCTTCCGATGCGGGCTTTTCTGATTCAGCCGGTGGAGCCTCTTGCGCTGCCTTCTCTTCGGTTTTTTCCGTTGTGGTTTCTTTGGTCGCATTCTCTACAGCTTTTTCGTCCATTTTACCTGGTAATTTTTCTTCAGCATTTTTGTCCTTCGTTTCTGCGGACTTATCCTCTGTCTTTGTCGCGGCCTCACCTGCAATTTTTTCTTTTGCCTTTGCTTCCGATTTTTCTTCCGGGTTGTTATCGGGCTTCGTTGGGGTTGATGGTTCGGCGGCATTCGCGTCTATGACCTTGAAGGTGAAGCGGGCAAGCTCTTTCCATTCTTCCGCAACGGAAACCAGATAAACCGTTAAACGGTTTTCGCCGGCCGGCAGCGGAAAGATTTGTCCGTTATAAGTCAGCAATTTATCTTTTTGCGTAAACAAAGCCGTAACGTCTGTTGGCCCAAGCAAAATCGCCAAACGATTTTCTGCTTTGGTGAGCGCCCGACTGAGTTGCAATTCAAGCTTGCCATCGGGACTCAAGCTCTGCCCTTCTTGAAGGCTGGCGGTGATATGCAATTCCTCACCCTCTATTCGATTAGCAGATAAGGCGCGGACCATTGGCGCTCTATTTACACAGAGCAATAGACTGGCGAGAACCATAATGATGATTGCTTTTGATTTCAGCCTCATGGGTGTACTCCTTACGATAAGCTCCCGGCCTTGGTTGTCGTCTCAGCGGTGTTGGCGGTTATGCTGGCTTTGAAACTCCTCAGTTCAGCAGCGGCCCTCCCGGCGGCAAAATGAACCGTCGGCAATTCAAAACGCGCGTTGCGTTGCGAGCCGTTGGCGGTGGTTTTTACTTTTTCGATTGCGCCGTCTGCATAGGTTACTTCAAGGAGAAGATCGAAGGATTTGATTGCGGTTCCGGGCTGCGGCTCGGCCAGCCACTTGATTTGAATGATTGATTTCGCGTTATCACTGGCTGAGATACCGACGGTTTTTACTTCAATAATTTCAATTCTGGTCGCGACGTTCAACGCCCTCGCCCAGGAATTATTGAAAGGCATGAACATCATTAAAACAGCAAAGACAAAAGCCAGGCGCTTGCACACGGTTCTGCGTTCCATCGCTTCTTCTCCTTATAGCTTTTCTTTATTTAAACCCGCTTCGTTTCAGGTTGCGTGCGGGACTTTAGCGAGTTTTCAGGCGGCTTAGCGTGTAGTTTTCCGAATTCAGAAAATCACACGCTGTTTTGTTTGGCGTTGTCCTATAGTCGCGGTGTCAGAAGGAACCAAAGGTCGTGGGCTTCCAAATTAAAAATCCTTCACGACAAAAATTTTAAATTTCAATTGATGATGAGGAGAAACGATATGAAAAAAAGTTTAGTCATTGCAGCGATGTTGGTATTGGTCATTACCGTGTCAAGCGTTCCGAACGCTCAGGCAGATTGTAAAATTCCCCAGGCCTTAGTTGACCTGGCCAAGAAAATCAACGAAGAATGCAAAAAGCTGGCGGGCACCGACTCGAAGTTCAAGGATTGCGCCGCTACCATAGACAAGTTCAAAGCGCTTTCTCAAAAATGGAATAGCCTGGTTGGCAACAGTCCGCTCAAGATTGGCCCGCGCGATATGGCCTTCAATACCGACCAACTCGGCACCTTGATTGCCCCGGCTGACCGTCGCTTTGTCAGTGAACTCATTGAAACCAATAAAGGCGTGACCATCACCGTGACCAAGCGCAAACCAGCGGTCGGCGAAGAACCCACGAAAGGCGGTTGTGTCGTCAACATCTGCGTGATTGACCCGGAAACCCAGGCGGAAACCCAGCTTGCCAGTGTCGAAATTGATAAAGACGCGGCGGTCGGCACACAGGTCACCCGCAGCTTCTCGGCGGCCCAGGTCGGTGGCAAAATCGTCATCACCCGTCTGGATGGCAAAGGTCTTGCCGCGAGATTCCCTTATACCTTTAGAGCCAGCAAAAATTAATCACCCCACCCTGCAATCGGAGGAAACAACCTGAGGGCGCAGGCTTTATTGCAAGCCTGGCGCTCTCAGGTTATCACTGAAGCCTTACTAAAGGAGACAACCAATGAAACGCAATCAGAAAACTATCCTAATGGTCAGAGTATTAATTATCCTCTTGCTTGCCTCGTCAGCGCCCATTGCCAGCGCGCAAAATTGCAAATCAGCCGGACAGGTCGTCGGCAATATCTGGAAAGAGTGGGGCGAGACCATCATTAAAGTCGGGTGTGTAACCAAGGCGGTTGTCGAAACCGCAGGAACAGCCGGCGCATCCTTGCCGGCTAGCGTTGCGAGGTCTGCGCAGTGCATTAAGAATGCCTCGAAATACAAGGTCGCCATCGAAGCGATGGTTGGCCTATTCAATGCCCTTGCCGACAACGGACCGGCAACCATCGGCCCGCGTCGCATAGAATTTGGCAGCCGTCAAAACGGCACCTTGCTTGGTCGGGTCGATAGAACCTTCATCAGTGTTTATCCGATGGATAAATCATCGGTGACTTTCAAGTTGAAAAAGCTTGACGGCGAGGGCGGCATCCAGGCAGTGATTTGCAAAGTGGATGGCGACGGCAAATATACCAACCTGGCGACCATCAACTTTGATGAGAAAGACGCCAACGGAAAAGAGGTCATCAAGACCGTTACCGGCGTAGATAATCACCTCGTGCAAATTCGGCTGGACGGTCAAACCGCGCTCAGAAAATTTCAATACGAACTTCAGGTCACGAAATAAACCTGGCGAAGCCGAAGCCATCTGCCAGCCTCAGTCAGCGTGTCGTTTCCGAAAATGACACGCTGATTTTTTTATTTTCCTTATATAATGACGACGCGCTGATGTAAGGATATCAATGACGGCAGAGATAAAGCCTGTCCTTGTCTGCGCAACTATAATTGCCTTCGGTGATTCGTCACATCATTGATAAATTACCAATAATTGCCTTCAGTTGACCGGGCAAGGGCATGCTTTATCTCTGCCAATCAAGCGGTGTAGTGGTCTGGTGATATTACTTTGCAACTTCAAAGTAAGCCAATTTACAGTTGGGAGTTAAAGACCACAGAGTATGGAGCGACCAGAGCAGTTAGACGACACCATCAACCAGGCGCTGAAGCTTGCCTATTTTATTCATGGCGACAAGGCGTTAGCCATGGAGACGGTAATTAACGCCTTAAACAAGCTGGAAGTCGCCGTGCAGGCCCAGGACAAACGGCTCTATTATGAACCGCAAGGTCGAACCACCTCACGCAAGGCCAGAAACAAAATCAGCTTCGGAGAGAAACACCTGCTTCAACGCCTCATTTATCTTGAATCGGAGCCTTTTGAAAAGGAGAAAGAGCGCAGCCGAACGCTTAGTGAGGAAGATATGATTACCCACTTCATCAAACATTTAATTAAAATCACGCTCAAGCGAAACTCCTTTTACGTAGCCCTGGGCATCAGTCGTCTGCTGCACAATTACTCGACGGCCGAGACCATGGAAATTTACAACCTCGTGGTGCAAGACCCTGAGCGCGTGCGCGATGATTATTATTATCGCTCGCGTAAAAGTCGTTTGATGCAAGAGATGAAAGAGCGGTTCGGCAATCTGCTCAAAGTCACCAAAGTCAATCGCGGCGAAGAACGCTTTGAAGCGAATGGCGCGTCGGCGCAATACAGCAATTTTGTTTTCGACTGTCTCAATCAGTTCACTCCCTGGGCAACGGCCTGTGTCATTCCGACGGGTTTCAATCCTTTCTCGGAAACGGTTCAAGACCTGGCCTTTGATCATCCAGACCCCGATGCCGAACACCAGATCGAAGTCAACCGCACCCACTCGATTATGCACCCGGACTGTTTTACCAGATTGTTAAAAGCCTTGAAGTTCAGCCCTCCTATCGAGCGGCTGGAAATTCCAAATTTCTTTCTCGCCAAGAGCCAAGACACCAATCATCGCAATCAACCGCCGGGATTCAGGCAGGATGAAATTGAAACCATTAAAGCTCGTCTGGGTGAACAGTCGGCGCAGCGCAAACGCTTTGCGGCGGGCTTATTGAAAATTCGGGTAGACGGAATTGAACTGGCAGAAATTGATTTAAAGCGCACCAGCCAGGTTCACTTTAACCTTGATGAAGGCGCAGAACTGATTGAGGTCATCGGCAAAACTACTAAGCGCGAACTGTTACTGGCCTCCTGTTTTGTGACCGACCATACGCAGGGCAATTCCAAACGCATTCTGCTTGAAGGCGGACAAGAGCTCACCTTCAATCTGGCGCCTCGCACCGACCGTTACGGCGAGATTGAAGAAACTGCCGTTGAGATTGGTTATCGGGAAACGCGAGCCCTAAGGGCCGCGGTCATAACGCTAAAACAACGAATCAATGGTTTCGGCGAGGGGCTGCGGATTGATAATCTAGCCGGCACATTGAAACCCGCTTTGACCTTGACGCTCGTCGCCTTGCTGGTAATCGGTGTGTGGTTCTTTGCAGGGCGCAGCAAAAGACTAGCCGGCGAGCAGGCCAATACTCATCCAATGGCAACCGGCGCCGAAGAAAATCCCTTAGAGCCGCAAACCACCCGCCCAACTCAACCCCAACAAGACAACATTGCAGCAGAGCCAACCCCGGAATCTTCCAAGCCGGACGCGCCACGCCAGGTGGTTGAAAAACCATCCGAAAGAAATCGGCCGACGCAACCCGAAGAGCTGATCGCGAAGGGGAATCGAAAAACTAACCCTGAAGATGCAGATGCCCTCAGAACCCGCGGTAATTCTCGGGCATTTACCGGCCTAGCTTTGCCCGCTGTAAAATCCATCGCGATTCAA
>JBIOWC010000368.1:0-8519 GCA_044868105.1 Blastocatellia bacterium | reverse complement strand
CCATTTTCAATAATCTGCTTATTCAGTCATCAGAATTTTTTATTTGCAGTATAAACAATTGGCGTTTGCTGAAAAACTGTTCGGTTGTTGAACACCTGCTCAAATAGCCAATTGACGTTTGTTCTCTCAGAATTTTTCTGCTATCTTCTCGTCTTTGTACGGGAAGGAAACAAACAAAAAAATACCCCAATCAAAGTCAAATTAACATTTAATTTTATGGTTTTGCCTCGGTATCCAAATAAACAAGCAACCCCTTGCGTGTATAAACCCCGATTGTGGGCATAGCTTTGTTCGTTGGCAAACGATAAAATTGAAGTTGGGAACATGAATCGGAGCAAAGGAGAGTATTCTAAATGACAGCAAATGCGACAGCGCAAATCCCTTATAAACCCCTGGCTGATACACCCGGTCTCGTAGATATCGAAGAACAACTCGAATGGTTTCGCCTGATCAGTCTTGGGCGAATGCTTGACGATAAAGCGCGCATTTATTTACGACAGGCGAAAGGTTGGTCATACCATGCCTCACACGCCGGACATGATGGAATTCAACTGGCGCTCGGTTTAGCTTTTCGTCCAAATAAAGACTATTTATTTCCTTATTACAGAGATATGTTGACCTGCCTGGCCGGCGGCATTTCCCCTTACGAAATCATCTTGAATGGGTTGATGAAAGCCGGGGATGTGGCTTCCGGCGGTCGTCACATGAGTAATCACTTTGCGAAAATTTCGATCGGCATCTGGAATGTCTCTTCGGCAACCGGCAACCACACGCAACACGCGGCGGGACTAGGGCGCGCCGTTAAATATTATGACGCGGACGCCATCGTGTTCAGCAGTCAAGGCGAATCGTCCACTTCGGAAGGTTATGTTTTTGAAGCGCTCAACGGTGCCGCCCGCGAAAATCTGCCGGTTATCTTCGTTGTGCAAAACAATGGCTATGGCATCTCG
This sequence comes from Blastocatellia bacterium, assembly GCA_044868105.1. Classification (GTDB taxonomy): domain Bacteria; phylum Acidobacteriota; class Blastocatellia; order UBA7656; family UBA7656; genus JBFMDH01. The sequence goes on along the minus strand of JBIOWC010000368.1, from coordinate 7,569 downwards.
GTGCCGGTCAGCGAACAATCGGCGAATCATACGGTTTCAGAAAATTTTCGCGGCATCAAAGGTCTGACCATTATGAATTGCGATGGCACAAATCCGTTCGATTCCACCCGAACCGTGCGTAAAGCCACAGACCTCGTACACGAGGGTAATGGCCCGGTTTTGATTCACGCCTATTGTGAACGCTTGAACGCGCATTCAAACTCTGACCGCCATGAGTTGTACCGCAGCGAAGCGGAACTTACGGAATGCCGCACCTATGATCCTTATGAGCGATTGCGTTTACATCTGCTCAATATTGAAGGCGTCGCTCTTGAGCGGTTGACTGCCATCGAAGATGAAAATCGGCGCGTCGTTCAAGAGGCTTCAGAACGCGCCGAAGCCGCGCCCGACCCGGACCCCAATACGGCAACCAATTTTGTTTTCCCGGCCGAAGCGAAAGTTGCGCCTACCGCGATGACGCCGCAAGAAGGCGGCGCGATGATTACCTTGCGTGAAGCCATCAATGAAACCTTGAAAGCTGAATTCCGTCGCAATCCCAACACCTTCTTGTGGGGACAGGATGTGGCGTCAAAAGAGAAAGGCGGCGTGTTTAATGTCACCAAAGGGATGCAACAGGAGTTCGGCCCGTCGCGGGTCTTCAATGCGCCGATTGCTGAAAATTACATTGTCGGAACGGCTAACGGCTTCTCGCGGTTTCGCGAAGATATTTGGGTGGTCATTGAAGCAGCGCAATTCGCAGATTATTTGTGGCCCGCCATGGAGCAGGTCGTTGACACCTCACATGATTTCTACCGCTCGAACGGACAATGGACCCCAAACATTGTCGCGCGACTGGCCTCCGGCGGTTACATTCACGGCGGTTTGTACCATTCACAAAATCTGGAAGCGATATTCGCAGCCTTACCGGGTATTCGCGTCGTTACCCCGGCTTTCGCCGATGATGCGGCTGGCTTGATGCGTCATTGTATGCGCAGTCGCGGATTCACCTTCTTCCTGGAACCCAAATATCTTTACAACCAGATGTTCGCCAAAGCGCCGCATCCGGGCGATGAATACGAGATTCCGTTCGGCAAAGCCAAGATTCATCGTCAAGGCAAAGACCTTTCGATTATCGCCTACGGCACGCCCGTACATTGGAGTATTCGCGCCGCCGACCAGTTGAAAGAACGGGAAGGCATTGAGGCCGAGGTCATTGATATTCGCACGGTCGTACCGCTTGATAGCGAAACCATTTTCAATTCGGTGCGCAAGACTTCAAGAGCTTTGGTGGTTCACGAAGCGCAACTCTTTGCCGGGTTCGGCGGCGAAATTGCCGCAAAGATTGCCGAAGAGTGTTTCGACAGTCTGGATGCGCCGGTAATGCGCGTTGCCGGAAAAGATTGTCCGGTTCCATTTTCGCCAATTTTGGAACGCGCCGTTTTGCCGGAAGCTCAGGACGTTTATCAAAAAGCCTTGGAACTTGCGAAATATTAAATTCGCTTTCCAGCTACAGATTGAAAAGCCGCCGCCCGAAGTCAGCACAAGTTATTACCCAAGGCGTTCGCGCTACGGCTTTTCAATCAACTAAAATGAAGTTTATACTTCGCGCCTCACCATACATCTTAAAGAGATAGCAGAAAGTCCATGATGTATTTTTGTCGTCATCTTTTTCTTCTTAAAGAAATTTCATTTTTAACCAAGGTAAAAATAAAAGCGGTTGCCTTGATCATTTTTTCAAGTCTGATTGCCATTTCCTGCACGGCACGTTCGCAAGGCATCTCCCCAACCACCGAAGCCGCAACGGAAGCGAAAAGCTTGCTCTCTGCCAAGCCTGCGCCTGAACCGGCAAAACAGCAATGGCCCGCCATGCTGGCGCTTGAAGAGTACAAGAAAACCATTCTCGCGCGCTGGCAGCGACTCGAAGACCAGGGCGTATTGATTGAAACGCTCGATGGTACGCAAGCGATTGCCGAACTCAATGCCGACACGCCGTTCAACCCTGCCTCGGTCATGAAATTGGCAACCTCGCTGGTGGCGCTCGAAAAATTTTCGCCCGCGCATCGCTATCGCACAAATTTTTATGCTGACGGCAACCTTGATAAAGCGGAGCATAAACTGGTTGGCGATTTAGTTGTTGAAGGTGGTCTAAATCCGATGTTCTCGCACCTGGACGCCGAACAGGTTGCGGCGGCGCTCATCAAACTCGGCATTTCACGAGTGACCGGAAAACTCCGCATTGCCGGAGGATTTTATTATTTTGCGCGCGGCTATAAATCGAACCTCTCGCCGGAAACCTCGATGGCGAAGTTGTATGAAACCTTGCGGCGGGCTGGAATTAAGATTGACGGCGGACAGACTTTCGGCGATAAATCGGGAACCATTTTACTGGCCCATTATTCTGACACCTTGATGAATCTGTTGCTTTATCAAAACGCGCATAGCAGCAATGCGATTGCCGAAGTCATCGGCGAGTCATTGGGCGGCGCCGAAGCCATTCAAATATTCTTAACCGATAAACTCGGGCTGCAGGCAACCGAGGTCTATGTCGGACATCCTTCCGGGTTGGAATTTAATCGCCTCACGCCGAGGGCGTCGCTGAAAATTTTGCGCGCATTGATTGACTTACTCAATCAACACTCGCTTAAACCCGAAAGCATTTTGCCCGTCGCGGGAGTTGATAAAGGCACCCTCGGCGGCCGCTTTGCCAAAGATGATTTGCGCGGCGCCATCCTCGCCAAAACCGGCACCCTTTTTACTTTCGATCGAGGCGTAAGCACACTCGTTGGCATCGCTCACACCAAAGCCCGCGGCACCGTGCTCTTTGCCATCTTTAATTCCGATGGGCGGGTTCACGCCTATCGCAATCTGCAAGATAATCTGCTGGAGCAAGCCATCAACGAACTTGGCGGCGCCAATACGATTGCCAGAAAAGAAGACCCGCTTGATGAAAATGTTTCGGGCGCAATCGTGCAGACGCTCTACAAGGAATGATGGGGTGAGGAGGTGAATTTAGGCGTTTTATCTCTCTCCCCTTTTGATGATCACGGGGGCTTTACAGATAGGTATTCATCATGGCCTTTGATTTACAACGCGCGAGAACCGATACGCCGGCTTGCGAGTCGGTCATTCACTTCAATAACGCCGGCGCGGCGTTGATGCCGCAACCGGTTTTCAATGCGCTTATTGAGCATCTCGAACTTGAAGCGCGAATCGGCGGCTATGAAGCCTATACGGATAAACTCGAAGCCATCGAACACACCTATGACGCAGTTGCCGCTCTACTCAATTGCCACGCCGATGAAGTAGCCATCATCGAAAACGCCACCCGGGCCTGGGATATGGCTTTTTATGCTATCCCATTCAAAGCGGGCGAACGCATTCTTACCTCCGTCGCTGAATACGCCAGTAACTACATCGCATATCTGCAGGTCGCCCAAAAGACCGGCGCAGTTGTCGAAGTCATCCCGAACGATGAATACGGTCAAACCTCTGTCGAAGCGTTGCAACAAATGATGGACGAGCGCGTGAAGTTGATTGCTATCACGCACGTTCCAACCAACGGCGGTTTGGTCAATCCGGCAGCAGAGATTGGCAAAGTTGCGCGCCAAGCCAAGGTCTTTTACCTGCTCGACGCCTGTCAATCGGCGGGGCAAATCCCGCTTGATGTTGAAGAGCTTGGTTGTACGATGCTTTCAGCAACCGGGAGAAAATATTTACGCGGGCCACGCGGCACAGGCTTTTTGTACGTGCGCCGTGACCTTATCCAGCAACTTGAGCCGCCGCTTTTGGATTTGCACGCCGCCGAGTGGACGGCACCTGATGCATTCAAAATCCGTGAGGATGCGCGACGCTTTGAAAATTGGGAGTGCAATTTTGCCGGTAAAATCGGCTTAGGTGTCGCAATAGATTATGCGCTCGCCTTCGGTATCCCTGAAATTTCTCAGCGCGTCAGAATGCTTGCCGAAACGCTTCGCACCCAGTTGAGCGACATCCCAAAAGTTCAGGTCACAGACCTCGGCAAAGACCGCTCAGGCATTGTGACCTTTACAATTGAAGGCAAAGACCCCAAAGCCTTGCGCGAAGAACTGCGAATGCATCACCAAATTAATGTCTGGTCATCGCCGCGCGAATATACTTTGCTTGATATGCAAGCGCGTCATTTGCCAAGCGTCGTCCGCGCTTCGGTGCATTATTACAACACTGAAGAAGAGATACGGCGTTTTTGCGAGGTGCTTAAAACTACTTCTCAAGCTGTCTAAAATTCTTTATTCACTATCAAAATTCTGCTCGTTGATTCCGCTTGCAAACTTTCACCACGCTGACATTTTGTGTGTATCGAAATCTAAGGTCTTGCAACCTCTATCTGTGCGCTGCGGTTCTCGAAGCGAGAGAGTTCAAGTTGGTAGAGCAACCCGGACAAAGTGAGTGTCATTCGAGTGAAGTAGAGCCATTTTTGCAAAAAGATATTCCGGCGTTATTTGGTCGGGTTCGCTGGTATGACTTTTAAGGCATCAAGGTGTACAACAAAGAAGACCTGTTCGTTGATGCCTTTCCCCGTTCCTTCATACTCCAGAAAGGTTTGCGTCGTAGTCGGATATTGAATATTCAGTTTAAAGTTCGCCGTCCCTAGTTTTCCCGAAGCGTCCCTGGCGAAATATTGACGTTCAGAAAGATTTGTAGCTAACCTGACGCGGAACTGCTGTCCGTTGCCTACGTCATTAATCAAGAGAGGGTAGGAGCCCGGTTGATAGCCGCTAAACACAACCTTGTGATGGCTATCAAATTTGAAGCTGACCTTGGTAGATAGCTTACCCTGTCCTTGCCTGTCACCTTCAGTGATGACGACCGGGTTGTAGCGGTCATAGGCGATCAGAAGGACATAGCCGGAATCCATTAAAGTTTTAATATATTCGTTCGTCAGGGCTACCGACGAATTGGCGAGGTCCTTAATAAAGGAGTGACCGAAAGAGTTTGAGGCTTCCGCACAACCCCAAAAAATATACGGGTCACAGGTCTCTTTAATCGGCCCAAGGTCAGCGAGCACTTCAGAGAAGTAATGCACCTGCACAGGCTTGCCATCCTTCACGACATCCGCCATATCTTGTTTCCACCAGCGATAGGCTTGAGATAATTGCGCCACTTCCTTGGGTATTGTTTGACCACGCTCACCTAGGCCGGCAGGAATCTCATCAAATAGCTTGGTTCTTTTTTTAAGTTGCGCCGCTAATTTGTTGCGATTGGCCAGCGCAGTCAGAATAACGGTGACGATTGCAGTGTTATAACACCCCCAAGGTCCCACATCTCGCACATCCTTATCAAGGCGCGGGTCCATCTGATTCAATAACGGCATGTTCATCACTGTACAATTCAATCCTCCCGGGCCGCACTCCAGGATGCCTTTCTTGACAGCCGATAGTCTTGGTATAGACACCGGCACGGCGAAATTCCTCGGCGTTGGCTTCAGCGACGGGTCTTTGGTTATTTTCTGGTTAACCTTTATTTGAGCATGGGTAGTTCCCGGTAGATTGAATCCGGGTTGAATCAAAACAGCCGACAAGAAAAAAATTACCACGGGCAATTTACGAATGGATCGTATGCGAAACATCACCTTTACCTCCTGATTATTAAATGGGTTTGTTTTCCTAACATTTTGCGGCGGTCACCACTGATGAGGCGCTTGCGAACCCTTAACCTCGCAACAAACTCTAGCGCTCCGGCTCACTTGAAGTCCTTTAGAAGTTCTTAATTGTTTCTTTATGAGTTCTTGACGGTGATCTCGAAAGGCATATAAGCGCTCAAAACAAAGTGGTTCTCGATTATTGTCTGGTCTGTTTGAAGATCGGGACTATTTGCGGATTGGCGCAAGCCAGATCTATTCGACCTGGCCTGGGTTATCCGTACACTACGGAGGTAAAGCTATACCCCGCGAATTTGAATAGCGTACGGGTTATTTGAATCCGGCCAGATTGGCGCGCCGATTCATTCAAGGCTGATGGTGGTTAATGGATTACGGTTTGATTACCTGTTCCCGTCCATTCTTGTTAAGCAATTTGAGGAAGCTTTCAGAATCCTTAGCTAACATATGAATGCCGGGTTGCTGCGTATCATTGGCTAACAACAGACCAGAGCCATCCTGATCGGCACCCAGTTTCACGCGAAGCCGTCCGTTTGGGTCTATCAACCGAAAGACCGTCGCTTCCGGGTAGGTCTTTCCGTCAGGCATTTTCGTAGCGGGTTCAATATTAATTCGCGCGCGGATTTGCCCGCGTTCGTCAACGATTTCGAGTTTACGTCCGCGAAGAACCGGCGCGACATCATCTGCTGCAACCGGGCGTTGATGAGTCAAGTTAAACGTCAAAATGATGAGATTGATTATGGTAAGAACCATCGCCAGTCGTTGAATATTCATGGCATCCCCTTTCATCTTTTCGTAAAGTTCGGCGGTTAGACGGCGCAGGGCGACGCTTTCTTCCCCGGCTATCAGCCTCAACTTTACCTCTATTGCGGTTTAGCGGGTTTGCCGGGGCGCGGTTGTAAATCAATATAAGCCTGGATGTCCCAAGCCTCTTGCGGAGTCAATTGTCCGCCCGCCCCATAGGGCATATTCCACCGGGCAAACCCGGCCAGCAGATTCGGATAAGCAAACATTCCGGCCGCTTGATTGAATGAATGCGGTCCCCATAATGCCGGACGAAAATAGGTATTGCTCTCGTAACGTCCTTGCCCGTCAAGCCCGTGACAGACCGCGCATTTTTGCACAAATATCTTTTGCCCTCGGGTTGCCTCACCCTTCAAATCGGGAAGGTGCGGAAAGCCATGCGGCGTGGCTCCGGTGTGCGGCGTATTCGCCCACTGTTCATTGAGCCATTCCATGTATTTCAAAAAGGCCTTCATATTCGCATTACTATCACAACTGCCTGCTTGCCCGTTGCTCGCAGGTGTACATAGAGCTTTGCCGTTCAAGCTGTTGGTGAAACATTGATTAATGCGCGCCTGTAGTTGCGGGGTTGTCGGATACTCTTCGTAAAGGTCCACCCACCACGCCGCCACTTTATTCGCGCCGCCGTTCAAATGGCAACTTGAACAATGCAATTTGGCAACAGGCACATTCTGCGGCAATAACTCATAAGTTTGCGTCGCCAAATTATAACCCCGTGTGATGGCCGTCCAATTCTCTTTGTCCCATTGGGACAGCGGACGGGCCGGCGGCGGAATGATATTTTTGCTCGTGGGGCGCGGCATCGCATTATTCAAGGTAAAGCTGAAATCCGAAGAGACAAAATCATCCGGGTTGACGGTGCGCGCCGTTGAATGACAGCCCATGCAACTTGACGTTCGTTGCACAAAGGATTCCATCGTGGTGTTGGCGAGCGCCGCTGGCAAGACCGTGAATTTGGTGTGCGGATTGACCGCCGTCGGCGGCAGCGGAAATTGCGTATTGACGAGTTCGTAGTATTGAAAGACCGAACCCGTTTTTGATAAAGCCCGTTGAACGTTGGCATTCAGCAACCGCACGTTATCCATTGCCTGGTCAGGTTGTGAGCAATCGGGATTGGTTGCCGGAATTGGCAGGGCGCGAATGATTTGATT
>JBIOWC010000367.1:0-4239 GCA_044868105.1 Blastocatellia bacterium | reverse complement strand
CGTATTGCAGGGCGCCATCGGCGACAATCACCAGCCGCTTGTTGCCAAGCTGGGCGGCGACCGGGGAGAGCACCATCTGGCTCAGGGCCTGGGCGGCATTCAGTAGTTGGGCTTCGGCTTGCGTGATACGCTGCTGACGCTCAAGCACCGACTCGTTGCGTTTCGTGGTGCTGCGGGCTGACAAGAGTTCATGAACCTGCCGGGCGTTTTTATCAATGAACTCTTCCCTGGGCAATTCATAGCTCGCCAGCGAATCTCTCGTCATCGCCCAGAGGTAGCTGCGCTCCTCGCCGAGGGCGTATTCGAGCAGCAGGGTGTCGGCGTCGAGTTGGGCTTGAATCTCGCGGAGCTTGAGCGGTTGCGGTTGGGTGAGGGCGGCGTAGCGCGGACTGGCTTTGCGGATGGCAACCTGTGCCCGCTCGTAGTCGTTTTCGAGCTGGCTGATCTCCTGCTTCAAGGCAGCAGCCTGCTCTGGCGTGCTGGTCTGGGTCCGGGCTTTGTCGTTGAGTTGTTTAGCCACCGCGCGCGCGCGCTCGATGAGCGTGGGGTCTACGCCCTCGCGCAGATCGATGTTGGCCACGGCGAGCAGATCGAGCAGGCTGCGGGCGCGCTGACGTTCGCCGACCTCGATGGCGAGGGCGTCGAAGCCTTTGGTCGGCTCGGCCTGGTGCCGGCGCATCAGCACATCCGTGTAAAGCCGATATGACCCCTGGACCGCAACGGAGGCGAGGTAGGCCGAGCGGAATTCTGTGCTGCCGAGTTCGGCGCGGAGTGATTCTGCGACCCTGATGCCCTCCTCAGAAAGTATTTGCGCTCGTGCCAAATTACCACGACGGTTTTCAGCTCGCGCAATATGATAAAGTGACTCTCCCACGTTGAGCTGATCATTTATTTCCCGGCTAATGGTCAGCGACTGTTCTTGATAGGCGATGGCTTTCTCAAACTGCTTCGCTTCATAATAGTTAGCCCCTAACGATTTGAGCGCAGCGGCCTCGAAGGAGCGTGCCTTTATCTCTCGAAATATCGCTATTGCCTGTTCACTGAACTCGGCCGCCTTCTCAAATCTCTGCTGGTTAAGATAGACCGACCCCATTTGTTGCAGAGCCCGACCTTCAAGCAAGCGATTCTTGATCTCCCGTGCGAGCCTCAGCGCCTCTTCTTGATAACCTATCGCTCTCTCATATTGGGCAATGTTCATATAGTTATTGCCCTGGTTAATAAGCATATTTAGCTCTGAGGGGCGATCTTTGAATTCTCGAAAAATTGCCAGCGCCTGTTCGATGAACTCAATTCCTTTCTCGGTACGGTAGGTGTTTGAGTAGGCAGCACCCAGATTTGCAAAAGCAGTTCCTTCAAAAAGGCGGTTTTTAATCTCCTGTGAGATTAACAGCGCCTGCTCAAAGGTCTCGATCGCTTTCTCATATTTGCTCAGTCCCAGATACGCATTGCCCAGGCTAAAGAGTATGATGGCCTGCGCCCGCCCATCCTTGACTTCCTGGTTGATGCCGATCGCCGGCGCGAAATACTCAATGGCCTTTTCGTACTGACCCCGATAGACCTCTACCTGCCCCATCATAACCAGGGTTCGTCCTTCACCCGCGCGATTCTTCACCTCCCGGTTGATTGCCAGCGCCCTCTGAAAAAGCTCTACGGCCTTCTCATATTGAGCAAGCCTCACGGAAACTATCCCTAAACGGAGGAGCGTTTCTCCCTCGCCGCTGCGATTCTTCGCCGCTTGATAGAGACCCAGTCCCTGCCCTAAATACTCGATCGCTTTCTCCTGTTGGCTCAGCTCGGAATGCGCATAGCCGATCTTGATCAGCGACCAGGCTTCCCATGATTGTTCATTCTGCTCGCGCCAGATGCCCAGCGCCTGTTGCAGGTTTTCGATTATCTTTGGCGCCGTCTTGCCGCCCTGCGGAACCAGCTTCTCGCTTTCGATCATTAAGGATTCGGCGGCAAGGCGCTGTTGGTCCCGCATTGTCGCCGCAGCTTGCACCACCGCCTCAAGCCGATAGGTCCCCCGTAGCATTGCCAGACCTACGACTCGCACCGTCAGATGATAGTCGCCGCTTACCGCGGCTTCGAGCGAAAGCGATTCTTCGTCCCCGGCGCGGGTCAGATTCATCTCGATCGGTTGCTTCCCATCCGGCGCTGTCAGGGTCAACGCCGCGTCAATCGCCCGCTGATCCAGGCGGAAGCGCGCGAACTGCCCCGCCGTGAGGCTGATTTGATAGGTGTGCGACTCGCCGCCCGCAATCTCGCGCTCGACCGCTTTGCCGGGTTCCAGTTTCATTTCCTGCCCGTGCGCCGTCACCGAGAGCAGGCACAAGGCCAGAGGTAACCATTGAAGTTTTCTGCTCAGCATAATTATTCTCCTATAGACTAAGGGGGATTTCATGGGCAAATCTGCCCACCGGTACGACTATTTTCTTAAGCGGGCGCGCCGGAGCAATCTGCGTCAACTAATGATTGACTAATTCGACCGGCATTACCAGTCGCGGCGCGCGGTGGTGACCGATACCTAAACCACTACGGCATACGGAATTTGCCGGATATAGATTCCTCCGTAGAGTGATAGACGATGCCAGGCGTTGACAAACTCCAATTTCAGCTGAGGCAACACACTTCGTCTTCCAACGATTGAGCGAAAAACTTGCACATCGTGTTAGTAAGAGACGGAATGACAGAACGAATTCACGTTTTTGAATAATTTAATCTGTTGATAGAGAACAAAAAAGGTGATGTTTCACACCCGAAGAAAGGGTTGAGCGTGAACCGAATTATCGTGGTGTTCTTTGAGGTTCTGGTAAGAACCCTCTACCTACCTGAGCGCCAACGCAGGCCATCACTTTTTCACTTGCCTAGTTCGCGCAACAGCCAGGTTTGAGCAAAGCTCCAATCTCGCTTGACGGTTTCGGGCGAGATTTTCAAAACCCCGGCGATCTCTTCAACCGTCAACCCGCCGAAAAATTTCATCTCGACGACGCGAACTTTCCGCTCGTCCAAAAGGGCCAGACGATTCAACGCATCATCGAGCGCGACGATCTCCTCCGAGCGCCCGCTTGAAACCGCCACTTCTTCGACAAAGGTTATGCGGTCCTGCCAGCCGCCGCGTTTGTGGCGGCTTTTCGACCGCGCATAATCAACCAATATGTGACGCATGGCTTTGGCGGCAACGCCGAAAAAGTGTGTGCGGTTTTGCCACTGCTTCTCTTCGCCTGCAGCAATCTTCAAATAGGCTTCGTGTATCAATTCGGTAGTTTGAAAAGTATGTCCCGACGGTTGACGACGCATATAATTTCTCGCCATCCGGCGCAACTCTTCATAGACGAGCGGCATGAGCTGTTCGAGCGCCGATTCATCGCCCTGACTCCAATCGAGCAACAGCAACGTGATCTGATGAGAAGTGTCGTCCGCCATAAATTGTCCGGGAATTTCGCGGTTGATTATATGACAAAAACTTAAATATATAAGAATGATCTCCGAAAATCGAAGTGCCCTAATTCTGTTGTGCGAGAATCCGAGAAGCGGGTGAAAGCATAAAGCCCCGTGCGTCAGCGCGGGGTAGATCGGTTCATTGTCAATCCTGTGCCCGCGAAGCGGGCGATAGAGAATGGTCTATCACCCGCTTCGCGGGCTCCTATCTTGTGTGGCCCCGGTCCACGGGCTTACACCAGTGGTTTATGCTTACGCCCGCTACGCGGGCTTGCTAAAGAGCAACAGAAGCTTAAGACACCACCCCGAAAATTGCTTTCAATCCTATGCATATCTTTCAAGATTGAAAATTTTCAGTGGCGATGCCCCTTTATCTCTCGAAACGTCGTTTACGAGGGTAGAGCGCCTAATTGGGGGCAGATGACATGGCACATGCGGAAACGGAACACCTAAACAAAATCGTGCTGAGCGCCGCCCTCAGTCGCACGCTTTATTCCCGGCGACAGTGAACGGACTGAAATGGAGTACTGAATGGTGTTTGAGCAAGCGGGGTTCTGGCTCAGGAGAATTACCCCTACGGCCCCAGCCGGAATTGTCATCCAAGGCATACCGGGATAAGCAGGAAAAATACGGTATATCGTTCAGTGAAAGTTGCTAATCATCACCACTTCGCTCGATAGTGAGCCGCGAAGCATGGCAATTTTTTTGCCGTCCTTCGAGAAAGCGTAGGCGAAGATGCGGTCGCTCTTGAAATTGGTCAGCGGTTTTCGTGAGCCGTTTGCCAGTGAGGCGCGGAACAGG
>JBIOWC010000366.1:0-4814 GCA_044868105.1 Blastocatellia bacterium | reverse complement strand
TCATTTGTTAAATAGGCCTCGATTCTAAATGGTTTGGTTGATTTGAATCGCAAATCAACATAATTCCAGAAGACCGTTGCATCAAGCCCTCGTTCGGCAAGCGAACCGGGGATGATTTGGGTGTGCGCGTGACGTTCGACAATTTCAAATCCGGCTTCGAGCGCTACGGCATACAACGCATTTGAAAGCTGGCACAAACCGCCACCCGTTGTCGGAATGAGGCAACCCTGTCGGAGTTCGCGCCCTTCAACAAAACCGCGTCGTTTTGTTGGTCGCCCGATATGTTTCCAAAAACTGAAGACTTCGTCGGCGGCAACCTCAATACCCTGAATTCGTCGCACGGCAATTCTCAGGTTTTCGATTTTGCCTGCGGTTAATTGCATTTCCGCCTGATTGCCTTGCGTCCATAGGGGTGTGGATAATTCTGCCAGCACGGGTTTTTCCAGGAGGCGCTGGTTTTTGCGATGTCGTCGCGGCTGGTCAACAAAAAAATTGCTTAAGGTTCTTTGTAGTTGAAAGAGGCTGGTTTTAACACGAAAGAGAATGGCTTCGCCAATGGAGGGAAGATTTTCGGTGTTTAGTGGTTCGGTGTGTGATAGGTCAGGCATAACATCAAAGCGGCTCCTTTTCAGGTTTGCGGCGTACTCGGCTAGCTTTATCTATAGGAGAGCGAAAAACAGCCGCTTTGATGGTGATGATTAAAAAAAAGATGCCGGAGAAAAAGTTCTGCCCGGCTGAATATTTTATGCTTCAACCGGTTTTGTCGCTTTGCCTCTCTGCATAACCAAGGCCGTGATGCCAGCCGTGAGCGAACCGGTTAACACCGTAAACGGAATCCACAACAAGGCTTGCGGTATCAGGCCGATTAGCAGGTATTTGTTAAACCAGCTCATTTCGGGAAAACCGGGCGGCGCCACATCGTAATGGGTTCCCCAAGCGCCTTTGATTGCAAAAAACATCAAGATGGCGACCGGAATACGCGCCGCCAGTCCATAAGCCAAAATCGTTTTGAAAAATTTGCGCCACGCCGGAAATTGAATTGCCGTCGCGGCTATGAATAACAAAGCTCCGGCAATCCCTTTTATGGGTGAGAAATTTTCGGGGCTTTGCCCGGCCATCAGGGCGCCGCCGCCGGCCATCAACACGATGCCGCCAAGGGCATGCAAGATGACCCGCCCGCCGCTCGTATCAGGGGTGTCGTCCGCTTTGATTAACTTGTAGGCGAACCAGATGCCCAGTAAGGGGGGAAGCCAGGAAATGCCAAGCAGAGCGCCGCCGCCGCCCGGCGCTTTGTTAAATAGCGCCGGCGACCAGTTGTTCAATTCGCCGACTAAGCGCAGGAGCGTAATCGCAAGCGTCACGATGCTCGGGATTAAGATGAGTTTAGGGATGCTGGTGTCATTACTGTTTGCCATAAAATTTTCTCCTTTGGAAATATCTAACCTATCGCCTTCAGGCAAACGCTTCGCGTTGCTCATCGGTCGCCTGAAAACGGTGCCCCAAACTTTTATTGAAAAATATATCGTCCTTGCGAATTAACCGTAACGGCTGGAACGCGACGGTTATGTTCAAACACATCAAAACCTTCTTTTAAGTTACGCCAGAAATTGAGCAGTGTCGAGTCACCCCGGGCTCGTTGTTCCAGGTTCCTTAGGCCCTTTTCGTCCATTCGCATCGGAAAAATGTGGACCGGAATTTTCGTTTGTCCCTGAGCACGCGCTTCGATGGCAATCAGGTAAAGCTCTTTAATCTGTTCGTCGGTGATCGCCATACAACCGATTGAAACGCAGTTGCCGTGAATGAAAATATCACCGCCGAGATGGCTGCGCGCGCCTAATATTTTGTCCGATTCATTCGGATAATTAAGCCCTAATGAGAGGTAGAAATTACTGACCGGGTTGAAGCGGTCAACAAAGTAAAACCCTTCCGGCACTTGATTGTCGCCTTGACGGCGTTTGGGGCCCAACTCGCCCGAGGCCGCACAGACCTTGTAGGCTTTCAGCAGATGAAATTTACCCGCTTCATTCACCCACAGTTCAATTAATCCTTCGCCTTTGAAGGCGCGGAGAAAGATGTTTTTTGGCGGAAAGGAGAGCCGTTTATCTGCAAATAGTTTTTTTACCACGGCATCTTTTTCGGCAATCGCCGTTTGCACGCGAGGAAATTTTTGTTGCTGGGATTTGAAACTTTGCGCCGATGCGTTTGCCATAATGAAGAAAATAAAAATTGCCCAAACGAAAAAGCGTTTTCGTGTCATCTTTAGAACTCAAGGCTTAGAGATTTACGGCACATAGGCTAGCTCACAATGGATGGGCAAACAAGGCAGATAAGCCCTGGAGGGCCGTTCGGCAAAAAATAAAGGGCGCTTGGCCGGCGCCCTTGAAATTTTAAGTTTGAGTGAAGGAAATAAAGATGGGTGGTTTACATCACGAATTCGGCTTCGAGCGCCAGTTGCGCTTTACGCAATTCAAAGCGCGCGCGACCGATATTGCCGCCCGGATTGATGCCGAAAATTAAAAAGTATTCCGGCGTAATCGAGCGCAACAGAAAGGTCATTAAATCTGTAGCAAAAATGACTTCACGAAGATCGCCCAACCCGGTATCGGCAGCGGTGTGACTGCTGCGTCTTAAGAGTGTCGTCATCTCCGTCGTCAGTAAATCCAAATCGAGCGCCGGGTCAATATCTTTGACGTGACGTTCAATGATGATGCCGTCAACGCCGAGGATAATAGCGACGGCGCTGCCTTCGACGCGACTCACAATATCTTCCAGCGCTTTTCGGAAACTCAAGGTGCCCTCGTAAAATTTTTCTAATAAATTGATTGGCGGTTAACCAGGGGTAAGATTAACAGTTGAAGGCTGCTAATCCAACCGGCTGGCTAACCGTCAGGTGTTTCGCCAGCCAAATTATTGCTTTGGCGGACTGACTTTGGTCGGCGGGGTGCTCGGCGTCACTCGGCCATCGAGCGGTTCGAGCCCCTTCGGCTTGACCAAATTATCATTGCGGATGATGCGCGGCGTGATGAAGAACAGAATTTCATCAAAGTCGCGGCGCGTCGTTCGGCGTTTGAATAATTCGCCAACCAGCGGGATGCGCGACACACCCGGTGTGCGAACAATGGTGTGCCCTTCGTTATCAATGTTGATGCCGCCCATTACGGTCGTTCCGCCATCGGGCACGCGCACGGTTGATTCGGCCGATTGCGTGTTGATGCCCGGGGTGCCGTTATTGAATTGATTGGCAAGGTTAAAATTCACGGTGTTGTTTTCGGCAATCACGCGAATTAACACTTCACTGTTCTCTTCGATAATCTGCGGCGTGATTTGCAGTCTCAACGCGGCCGTCACGAAGGTTGTGGTGATGGTGTTGTTCGAGACGGTCTGCACAGGGATCTGCACGCCGTTGACGATTTCCGCCGGTTGATTGTCGGTCACGGTGACGCGCGGACTGGCAATCGTGCGAATCTGACCTTTGGTTTCCTGAAGCGAGAGCGCCGCCGAGATGACCGTCGTGCCCCAGATACCGGTAGTCAAACTGAGCACTGTACCTGCGGTTGCGGCGAAGGCGCCGGTCGGCGTCGGGCCAACCAGATTGGAATTGCCGGTTGTTGTGCCGCTGCCGGTTCCCGTGCCCGATCCTGTACCGCTACCCGTACCGCTGCCTGAACTGCTGCCGGTCGTTCGATTGACACCCGCGCCTGGAACAAATTGCACAGGCGCATTGCCGAAGAAGGCGGCTTTACCGCCTGAAGTTGAGGCTCCGGCAGCCAGTTCAACGCCGATATCGCGCAAGAAGTTGCGGCTGGCAATCACAATACGAGCTTCGATTTCAACCTGGGCTTCGGGTTTATCAAGCTTGGCGACAATATCTTCGATGGCGGCCAGATATTCCGGCAAATCGGTAACGATGATGCTGTTGCTGCGCGGGTCCATTTCAATCGTGCCACGCGGGCTTAAGCGTTTTTGAGCAATGGCAAGCAGTCCGCCGCCTTGCCCGCCGCCGCCGCCCACACCGCCACCGCCACCGGAACTCACGCCGCTGCTGCGCGACGATGAACTCACGCCTGAACCCAAGGCACCGGCGGCGCGCGCATATTTCAAATGTAAAATCTTGGTCACCAGCGGAACCTTTTTGCTCTCGGCTTCCAGGCGCGCGAGTTCGGCGCTGGTTTCTTGCGCGAGCGCATCCAACGTCGCAATGCGGACGATACCGCCCTGGTCGCAAACCCAACCCAAACGGTTGGCGCGCATCACGGAATTCAAGACAAAGTTCCAAGGCAGGTCGTTGACGCGAATATCAACAGGAACCTGTTTGACCGATTGGTCAACAATGAAGTTCACTCCATATTGTTGCGAAACAAAGCGCAACATATCGCGCAGATCAACGCCGGCGCGAAGATCAAAGCTAATCAAACCGCCTCGATAATTCGGTTCGCACAAGGCGAGCGGCGATTGGGGTCGAGCGGGCGTCTGTTGCATCGCCACGCTCGGCATCGGCGCCGTTGGTCGCGTGTCCGCAACCGTCGTTGCCGTTGCCGGTTGATTGATCAATTCCTTGACCGATTTTGCACCGGTCGTCGGCTGAGAGGTGCGCGGTCGGCTTTCCGTCGTATTTCTCTTCGCCTGAGCGTTCAAGGATTCGGGAAGATTCGGTTGAACCACTTGCGCGCTTTTATCGGCAAGCGGATTTTTCGTCGGCGGCGCGTTGTTGACTGAAAGGCTCTGTTTTGCGGCTGGTGAATCGGTTTTGCTGACCGCCGGTTTTTGCGCCTGCGCAAGGGTGTTTACCTCAACGCCAGGCTGCGAGCTGGGCG
>JBIOWC010000365.1:0-6601 GCA_044868105.1 Blastocatellia bacterium | reverse complement strand
GTGGGTGTTAATCAAACAGGCTTGGCCCGCGCATCTCGAAGAAGAGATCGAACCCGCAACAGATCAACGCGAGGAGGACGAGGGGCGTTGATTGCCGCACTGTTTGTCTTCGCTTATCTTGCCGTCGTGCTCTACATCGGCATCTTCGCGTTTCGTAAATCGGCAGACCGTGCCGAAGACTATTTCCTGGCCAATCGCTCACTCGGGCAATACGTTTTTTTACTGTCGCTGTTCGGCACCAATATGACGGCCTTTGCCATTCTCGGCTCGTCCGGTCACGCCTTCAATAATGGCCTGGTGACTTATGGACTGATGGCCTCATCGTCGGCGCTCATCATTCCCCTATCGCTCTTCTTTATTGGCACGCGCATCTGGGCGCTGGGCAAACGACACGGGTTCATCACCTCTGTGCAAATGTTTCGTGACCGTTGGGAATGTTCGCACATCGGGACCCTTATTTTTGTCGTCCAGGCCGTTCTGCTGGTGCCTTATATCATCATTGGAGTGATGGGTGGCGGCACGGCTTTAAATGCCATCAGTGGCGGACGTGTGCCGTTCTGGTTTGGCGGCGCACTGGTTGCAGCGGTCGTAATGTGTTACGTCTTTTTTGGCGGGATGCGCGGCACCGCCTGGGTCAACACTTTTCAAACGACCCTGTTTTTATGTTTCGGAGCCATCGCTTTCATTGTGATTGGCGCCGGCATGGGTGGCTTTAAGGAATCAGTCGGAGCGATGCTCGCGTCACCAGCCACCGCGCCGCTCCTAACCCGCGAGCGCGTCGCGCCCTTATTTTTTTTGAGCTACACCTTCATTCCGCTTTCATCCATCAACTTCCCGCACATGACGATGTTTTGCCTGACCGCGAAGAAGATGGCGCAGTTTAAAAAGACCATTCTCTTTTATCCGATTTGCATGGTGGTGTTGTGGATTCCCTGCGTGTTTTTGGGCGTTATGGCAAACCGCATGACGGACGCGCCACAAATTCAACAGAAGATTGAAGCGCGCCGCCAACTGGCTACCGAAGGCGCACAGCTGTCGCCCGAAGAGCGCGATGGGTTGCGCGCCAAGACCAATGCCGATGATGTGTTGCTCATCATGCTTGAACGCTACGCGCCGCTTTGGCTTGCGGGACTCTTAGGGGCGGGGATTATGGCGGCAGTAATGGCGAGCGATTCGCAAATCCTGGCGCTCTCGACCATGTTCACCGAAGACGTCTTTGCTTTCTATGGCGGCAAACGACGATTTGGCGAACATGTACAAATTCAAACCGGGCGTTTGTTCATTGTGCTCATCACCATCTTTGCTTACCTCGTTGCGCTACGTTCACCACAGGCGATTTTTGACTTAGCCGTGCAATATGCCTTTTCAGGTTACTCGGCCTTGATGCCCCTGCTCATCGGCGCGCTCTTTTGGAAAGGCAGCACAAAATGGGGAGCCCTGGCTTCTACGCTCTGGTCGCTGGGGGCGGTCGCCGGGGTTGCGGTTTTTCAAGCCGTCATTCCGACTCCGGCGCCGGGCCCACCCGTGGTGGTCTGGTCAATTGCGGGTTACGAAATTTTATCGCGCACCGCCGGCGGCACGGCGGTCTTGGGATTGATGCCGGTGGTGCCCATGGTGATTATCTCGGCGCTGTTGATGTTTGTGGTTTCCAAGTTCACGGCGAAACCGAGCGCGGCGACCATCGCGCGTTACTTTTCACCGCGTGAAAAAATGGTGTAGCATCACGGCTACCGCAACAGTGGAATTGCAGTAAAAATACAGGTTTTTATTTCAAAGATTCAATTATGACTTCAACGGAATTGCCTGAAAACGCGCCACGCCTCACCGGCATTCAGTGGCTGATCTGTGTTATTGCCGTCATCGGCTTTGCCTTCGACACCTACGAACTTTTAATGTTGCCGCTGATTATTCGCCCGGCGTTGGAAGGCCTGGGTGGACTGCAATTCGGCAGTGACGAATATAAATGGTGGAGCGCGCTGTTCTTTTACGTGCCGGCGGTGAGCGGCGGCCTCTTTGGGCTGCTGGGCGGTTACTTGACCGATAGACTGGGTCGGCGTCGCGTGCTCACCTGGAGCATTCTGCTATATGCGATTTCGGCCTGCGCGGCGGGTTTTTCAACATCCCTGCCGATGCTGCTCTTCCTGCGCTGCACGACCTTCATCGGCGTGTGCGTAGAGTTTGTCGCCGCGGTCTCCTGGCTTGCCGAACTCTTCCAGCATCCTAAACAACGCGAGATGGTGCTCGGCTATACGCAGGCCTTTTCGTCATTCGGTGGGGTGATGGTGAGCGGCGTGGCTTACTTGATTGCCCACTCGCTGAATTCGCTGCCGGCGATTTACGGCGGCCATGACAGTTGGCGCTATCTGCTCATCTCAGGACTGATTCCGGCTATCCCGCTGATCATCATCCGCCCGTTTTTGCCTGAATCGCCGCTGTGGAAAGAGAAGAAAGGAGCCGGGACGCTCAAACGCCCGAGCATCGCCGAACTCTTTAAGCCCGAATATCGCCGCACCACAATTATCACCGCGTTGATGTTCGCCTGCAGTCTGGGCGCGGCCTTCGGCGCGATTCAACAGATTCCCCAGATCGTTCCGGCCCTGGTGCAGACCGACGCGAGTATGCCAGCGCCCGAGCGCGGCAGACTGATCGCGGCGACCGTCTCCGGCGTGCAGTTTTGGCAGGAGATTGGCGGGCTGGTCGGACGTTTCATTCTGGCGTTTCTGGCCGTACACATTCTGTCGCGGCGCAAACTGATCCGCGTCTTTTTACTGCCGGGCTTGATTCTTGTTCCGCTGGTCTTCATCTTCCCGGCGGTCAACAGCCTGCCGATGCTCAAATGGGGGATGTTCATCGCGGGAATGCTTACGGTCGCGCAACTCAGCTTCTGGGGCAATTATCTGCCGCGCGTCTATCCGACGCACTTGCGGGGTACGGGCGAGAGCTTTGCCGCCAACATCGGCGGGCGCATGATCGGCGCCTCGGCGCCGCTGCTGACGACACAGCTGACAGCCCTGATGCCAGGTGGCACGCCGGCAAAACAGTGGGCTTATGCCGCCGCCGCCGTCGCCTTTTTAGTCTATGCGATAAATCTGGGATTAAGTTTCTCGTTACCTGAACCGAAACAAGAAGAGTTGCCCGAATAAAACTCTTTGCCTGTTGTGAAGGGATAGCCTGTGAATCGCGAAATTCGTGGGGTTATTCGGTTAGAGAATTTTTCGGCGCTTAGGGTTGATTGCCAGGGCCGAAATCACCCAGCCTATTTTGCTACTCAACTCGTTCATCTCCCTCAGTCCTTACTTGACAGGCACATCCAGCACGGTGACCCAGTACTGCACCGATTGCAGGACAAAGCCAAGGACAACCAGACCGGCGCCTATCGCCCCAAGCATGCGAACCGGGAGACGGTCTACTTTCCACTCAATATAGGGGATGAAGGCCGCCAGCACCGCACTAACGATGCCGATGGTGAGTCCGGCCTGGATGCCGAACTTGAGACCCTGCGAACCAAGGTTGGCGAGTAAGCCGCTCACTGAGCCGCCAATGACATAACCGACAACGCGGTTGAGTGACCCTAAGAGTTGCCGCTTGCTGAGCCTTGGCCGGATATCGGGTTCGACCTCGGCAGTCGGAGCAAAGCCCAGCTTGTAAGCAAATAATTGCCCCAACCCGCTTAACAGCCCGAACCAGATGCCGAAGGTGCGACTCACGTCAAAGGCCGCGCCAATGCCAAAACCAAAGGCGCGAATCACGCTCCAAAAGATAATGTAGCCCCAGGGCGCCGGAATCTTACCCTCCGAGGCGCGAACAAATTCGTGCCCGAAAGTGGTGCCGAGAGCGACGCCGCCCGCAATACCAAAAGGCAAGCCGAGCGGTATCCCAAGCCCGATACCGAAAAGAAGTCCGTAGGTTACCACACGGGTGAGCGTGCGCAACGGGCCGTGTTTTCCGCCCAGTAAATCGTATGCCAGATACATTCCACCCAGTAAATCAAGGGTGATGCCGATGATGCTAATGAGCGCAACCGTGTGCCGGTCCATATTGTCTTGTGCCTTTCGCTTGACGAGCGATATTACATCGCCCACTGGAAGAAATGGAACCCGTGAGACACGAGCAACGGACGAGTAATTCAAGTTTGGTATTTAGTGGAATTAGGTATAAGAAGGCCTCGGTTTCTGTTTACCGTAACCGTGCCTCTCCTTAGCTTATAACCCTCAGACAACGTTTACTGACCGGGAACTTATCGAATCAGTGACTAAAGAATGCAACCGAAATTGGGGCTTTGGCGTTAAGATTGACACAGCCGACGTTGAATTAGAAAATTTTCTTTAGTGCAATTGCAAGGAGGAAGATTATGTATAAAGTTTCAGCGAAACAGTTAGTTTTACTGGCAATTGTTTCAGCCATATTTTCAGGTGTGTTGGTCGCCTGTGCGCAAAGATTATTTACCAAAAACAACACGTCGGAAGTCAGCCTTGAACCGACGGTCATTGCTGACCCATCCGTGGTTACCGACGAACAAAATAATATAGATGTCTATCGCGCCGTCAGCCCCGGCGTTGTGTTTATTACGAACACTCAGTATGTCGAAACCTGGTACGGGGTTTACCCGCAAGAAGGTAGCGGCAGCGGTTCCATTATAGACGACCAGGGACACATTTTAACCAACTATCACGTCGTTCAAGGCAGCAGCCAGCTCGAAGTGCAGATTGATAATGATAAATATCCGGCGCGAGTCATTGGCACTGACCGCAGCAACGACCTGGCAATCATTCAGGTTGACGCGCCGCGCAATAAACTGACGGTCGTTAAACTCGGCGCTTCAAAAGGCCTGCAAATCGGCCAGAAGGTTTTAGCCATCGGCAACCCCTTCGGTTTACAACGGACGTTGACAACGGGTGTCATCAGCGGACTTGAACGCCCGCTGCGCGATTCGGCGGCCAAGCGCACGATTCAAGGCGCCATTCAAACCGATGCCTCAATCAACCCGGGCAATTCGGGCGGGCCGCTACTGAACGCGCGCGGCGAACTTATCGGCATCAACACGGCAATCTACAGCCCGAACGGCGGCGGCTCTGTCGGTATAGGTTTCGCCGTGCCGGTTGATACGGCAAAGAAGATCATTCCCGAATTAATTGCCAAAGGTCACGTGTCACGTCCGTGGCTGGGTACCGAGCAAAGCCCGATCAATCGCGGACTGGCGCGACAGTTGGGACTGCCGACCAGTCAGGGCTTGATGATTACAGCAATCTATCGCGGGACGGGGGCTGCCCAAGCCGGACTTCGCGCCGCGGTTATTGAAGAGACTTTTGTCAGTAGTTATCTGAGACAACCTGGCGACATTATTCTCTCCGTAGATGGTAAGCCGGTGTCGAGCAATGAAGATATAGAGAACGCGCTGAAGGACAAGGCGCCGGGGCAAACTGTACAACTCGAGGTCATACGCCAGCGGCAACGCGCCACGGTGTCTGTAAAACTGAGTGAAGCGCCTCCGGATAATCGGTAAATATCATCCGCTAAAATGGAAACGCTGAACGATGAACAACCCACTTTCTAAACCGGTTCATCGTTCAGCGTTCCTACTTCATGCTTTCTTAATTCTGTTCTCTGAGATTCTTGCGATACTCTTCAACGGCGGCCGAATGCTCGGCGGGGGTAGTTGAAAAGATGTGACGACCGTCAACACCGTTGGCGACAAAATACTTATAATCCGTATTGGCGGGATAGAGCGCCGCTTCAATTGACGCGCGTCCCGGCGAGGCAATCGGCCCCGGCGGCAGACCTGAATAGAGATAAGTATTGTAAGGCGAAGTGCGTTGCCGGTGGCGCGGTTGATTGGGATTGCCATCATAATCGCCCGCCAGTTTCGCTGCATAAATAAACGTTGGGTCACAAGCCAGCGGCATGCCTACTTTCAAACGATTACGAATCACCGAAGAAATCTTCGGCCGGTCTTCGGCAACGCGGGCTTCTTCTTCAATAATTGACGCAATTGTCATCACTTTATGAACCGAATCGTTGAGCGATTTGGTGCGCGCTTGCCATTCGGGAGTAAACACCTCCTCAAAGCGTTTGACCATGAGTTCAAGCAAATCTTTGGCGCTCGTGCTGACGTTGTAATTGTAGGTATCGGGGAACAGATAGCCTTCGAGATTGCGCGCTTCGGGAGCAATTTTGCGAATCAGCCGGGTGTCGTTCATGAGTTGCAAAAACTCAGCTTCGGTGGCTTTGCCGGTTTTAGTCGCTAAAATTTTCGCAATGTCGAATCGGTCAGAGCCTTCGGGGATGGTGACGCTTTCAAGCACCACTTCGCCGCGTTGAATCTTGGCAATGGCTTCCATCGGCGAAATCGGTGATTTGAATTTATAGTCGCCAGAACGCAGTTGTCCGCTGGTGCCCGTCGCCCGCAGATACCAGGAAACCAGTCGCGGATTTTTGATAATGCCGATGTTTGCCAGTTGAGCGATGATGGCTTGTGTGCTCATGCCCTGTTTAACGGTGATAATGTCTTCGGCGTTGTGTTCAACAGGAGCCTGAAGCGTTCTTCTCATCCATACATAGGCGCCAACCGCCGCGCCGATAAGCAAAAACAGCAGGAGGAACA
>JBIOWC010000364.1:0-30953 GCA_044868105.1 Blastocatellia bacterium | reverse complement strand
TGTCGCTGATGAGCAGGTAAATCTGTCCGAGCTTGTAGTGCGCGTCGGCAAGGTCTGGATTGATGCGAATCGCCTGACGACAGGCGGTGATGGCATCGTTAAAGCGTTTGAGTTTGCGATAGGCAACGCCGAGTTGTACATGCGCCTCGGCAAAATCCGGGTTTATCCGCAAGACCTCTTTATAGGCTTTAATCGCCTCTTCGGTGAGCAGCAAATTCATATAAGCGGCGCCCAGATTATAATGCGCGTCAGTGAAATTCGCATTGACGCGAATGGCTTCCTGATAGAGATGAATGGCTTCTTCGTGATGACCGAGTTTGTGATAGGTGACGCCCAGATTGTAATAAGCTTCTCCATAATTGGGATTGATTTCCAGCGCGTCTTCGTATGCTTCAATGGCTTGTTCGGTCTGTTGAAACCGCGCGTAAATGATGCCCATTCGATAATAGGCTTCGGCAAAATCCGGGTTGATTTGCGCGGCTTCTTGAAAGGCTTTGAAGGCCTCTTCATAGTGCTCAATTTTGTAATAGAGCATACCGATTTGATATTGCGTTTCATGCGAAGGCGCGCTATAGACCTGCGACTTTTCATAAGCCGCAATGGCATCTTCGGTATGGTTCAAATTTTCATAGGCAAAAGCCAAATCGTGATAAATCCGTCCATCGCCGTTTTGAATGGCAATGGCGCGTTTGTAGGAACTGACGGCCTCTTGATAGCGCCCCGTCTTGAGATAGATTTCGCCCAATCCTTTATGCGATGCCTGGTCGTCCGGGGCGAGCGATAACACTCTTCTGTAGGCTTCGATGGCTTCTTTATATTTGCGGGTCTCGGTGTAGAGCATACCGAGTTTTTGAAAGGCGTATGGGTCTTCGGGCACAAGCTCAGTCGCCTGCGCGTAATGAGCGATGGCCTGTGGGTAATCGTCTGTTGCCAGCAGACGGTCGGCGCGCTCGACGGCTTCTTTAAAGAGCTTTTTATTCTTGCGAACCTTGATGAAGTCGAAAAGTTCCATAGCGAATAAAAATTCAAGCTATAGCTTTGGTTTTTATATAAAGAAAATTTTATAGCGATTAGCTCAGTGAGGGCGAATGCTGTAAACAATCGCAAAATCCTTGGGGGTTGACACTCCTGCCCAACGACAATGTATGCTGGATTACACTTGATGTCGAGAGTAATTAACGAAAAAAAATCGCCGCGAATGGGGTCACTTACGATTTAAGAAAGGCTGGATTTGCGGAAACGCTTCATCAACCGCCGCCGACAATTGGCTGATCATAAATTTGAACTCCTGCACATCCAGCAGGCGGTCATGGGCTTCGGTTCGCACATAGAGCGATTTATCCGAGAGCGCGAATTTAACCGCGTCCATCGCATCATTAAGTTCCAATAACTTGATGGTCAACGCTTCACTGATATTCAATTCGTCGCGCGGCGCTACATCTACGAACATCAAGGTCAAATCGCTTATCGAACTAATGTTGACGACAAACTCCTTGAGATTTTTGCCCTCAAATTGAATTTGCCAGATGCCCTCTTTCAGCTTGGTGTATTTGTAACCCGATTTTTCAAGCAACGAGAGCACTTTGCCAATTCCAGTGGCCGGCGGCGCGGCCGGCGGCGGGCTCGGCTTTTTCGCTTGCCCGGCAAAGGTGTCCGAGTTGAACATAAAGATGAAAGATAAAATTAAAAGATAGGTCGAAAGTTTTTTCATTCAGTCATTCCTTTGATTGGAGAAACCTCCCCGTCACTTGCCTACTGAAAAATCGCCCCCATATTTTGCCCTGAATAGCCGGTCATTTCCAGATAGCCGCGCCCGCGCGCCGGTTGTCCCCGGCTTTCGCCCTCAATATTGATGCTGCCTTCCCAATAGGTCACGCCGGTGCTTTCCGGGGTGCGCAGTTCCTGACTGGCAAAGGCGGCGCGCGTTTGCAGGCGCAAATCGAATTTGGGAATTTCAATCAGCCATTCAATGGGATAGGTCGCCTGGCTGACCTCCGATCGCCACACGGCGCCCGCTGGCTTTAAGGTAAATTCGCTGGAAGCGAGGCGCGTCGAACGACCGTCCGCCTCAATCAAGGTGCCGCTTGAACGCGGGTCAATCGAACCATCGCTACGTCGCAATTGGTAGAACATCAGTTCACGGCGGTCGTCGAGTTGAATAGAAAGCCAGTCCCAACCGCTTTGCTGCTCGGCAAAAAATCGGCTGCCGAATTCGTGGTCCATCCAACTGAGTCCGCTCACCTCAAATGTTTCGCCGCCGACAGTAATCCGCCCTGTGGTGCGCAACCGGGTGAGCGAAACATAGTGCGAGGCGTTAGCGGTTTCGGCTCCCCGTTGATTGACGCCGTTTTCGCCGTGAATCACTTCCGCCTTTTCGGGCGTCAGTTGCAGGGCAATTTTATCGCCCTCGCTTTCCGCTTCGAGCACATGGGTTTTGCCGTCGAGCCGCGCTTGCCAATCTTCATTCCAGACGCGATAACGGTCGGTTTCTGCGCCCGCCCAACCGACCCCGGCGCGATTTAAACGCTCAAATGAATGAAAAGCCTTTTGCTCGATATCCGAAATGCAGAAATGCGTCATAAACAGATCGCGCACCGCCCAGCGCGACGCATTATTGACTTGCGGCACAATGCCGGTTCTAAAAAATGTGAGTTGATAGCCGAATCGTCTACCCGAAGGGGTTTCGACATTGCCCGTGTAATACCACCATTCAATCTTATAATCCGGGTGTGCAGCATGGTCACGCGGAAACGCATAAGCAAACCCGGCGGTCGCTTCGCGCCATCCCCCTTTGTCGGTTTTTAATTGAGTAGATTGCTGAGCCGGTTGCGCCGCCGACCGCAGGCCGTAGGCAGCAGATAGTAACAACCCGGTTAGGGTTAGGCAAAAGGCCAGGAAAACAGTAAATCGCGCGCTGGGGGAATTGCGCCTGGATGAAGTATTTTGTGCTTTGTTGTTTAATTGCATTTGCATAAAACTGCCGGCCACCCACTATTCCGCATAACGGATGCTGCCAACCTTTGCGGCGCGGGTCGCCGGATAGAATCCCGCCAGCGCCGTGACCAACAAAATCGCGATGGCCGATTGTAATAAAAACCCTATCGGGAAACTGAATTGAATCGTCCACCCGAACGATTGCACATTGATGACATAAATTAAAATCAACGACAGCAGCGTACCGATAATCGCGCCGATGACTTCGCTCACGACGCCAATCAATAAGGCTTCAATAATAATCATGCGGCGAATCTGGGCGCGCGAGGAACCTAAAAAAGTGAGCATCGCCAGTTCCGCCTGGCGTTCCAGAATCAAGGTGATGAGCGTTGAAATGACGCCCAGCCCGGCAACAATTATGGCAATCAACTCCAGGGCATAGGTGATGGCAAAGGTGCTGTTAAAAATCCGCATCACTTCATGGCGAATCGTGGCATTGGTGGTGATGAGAAGTTGAAACCGCCGACCAACCGTTTGCGCCAGACGGTCGCGCGCCGCTTCCGCGTCTTCACCCGCCTTTAAATAAATCGACAGGCTAACGGGTCGCGCTTTGGTGAAATAGCGATCGTGGGTTTCGGTGTCCATGGCAATGGTTCCGCGATTACTGGAATAATCGTAATAAATCCCGATGATTTTGAAAGGATGCGCGCCGCTATCGGTTGTCAGTTCAACGGTGTCGCCAACCTGTTTGTTGAACTTCAAAGCCAGGCTTTCGGTGACGATGATTTCATCTTGCCCCACGGCTTGAAGCATGCGCTGGCGTCCATCAGCCGGCGATTTAAAGAGCAGCCGGCCGTGCCGCGCAAAAATTGAAAAATCGCTTGACCCAAGGGCAATCAGATTGCCTTCATAAGTGAGCGATTGCGAAGCATAGGTGTGAACCACGTCAACGCTTTGGTCGGCTTGAATCATCTGAATGGCTTGGTCAGCGATTTCGCTATTAACGGTAGTTGAACTGCGCGTCACGGGTCTTGCAAAAATATCTGCGACCAGCGATTGATCAACCCAATAGGTGACAGTTTCGCGGAAACTGCCAATCATAATGGAAATTGCCACCATCATCGCCAGACTGATGGCCAGCGCCGCAACGGAAATCGAAACGCGGGGAATGGCGCCGCGCAAGTTTACGCTTGCCAGTTTCGCCTCGGTTTTGAAACGCCGAAAGAGTAAGCCCGTCAAGCGCCCGATGACTTTGCACGAAACCAACAAGGTGTGCGGAATCAGACAAGCGCCGCCGAAAAGAAGCGCAATCGCCGCCAGATAACCAAACAGCGGCAAGCCGTTGATTGCGGGTAAACGGCTGAATGCAAAACCGACGACAAACAGAATGACCGCAATGACAAGCGATTTTGGCGCCGGATTGAAACTCGCCGCCAGACGCTCTGCACCGCGCATCGCTTCGATGACGCGCACCCGCGACGCTTCAAGCGCCGGCGCCAAGGCGGCCGCCAGCGCCAGCGGTATGGCAATGGCAAACGCAAACAGCGCATCGGCGAGCGTCAAGGTGTTTTGCGCCGCCGAAGCGGTTGCCGCCGTTGCGATATAGAATGTATCAACGGTAGTCGCCGTGGCGCGCACGGCGGTCTGCGCGAGCAGCCGCCCGATGCCCAGTCCAATGACGGTGCCCAGCAGCGCCAGTATCAAGGCTTCGCCTAAAAAGAGCGCGAGAATCATTCGCCGGCTTGTACCGATGGCGCGCAGCGTGCCGATCTCTTGGCGGCGCGCCAGCACCGAAATGGAGATGGTGTTGTAAATTAAAAAGAGCCCGACCAGTAGGGCAATTGAACCGAGCGCATTCAAATTGAAATGAAAAGCCGCAATCATCTTTTCAACCTGATTGTAAGTCGAAGCCGGTCGGGCAACTTGCAAGCCTTGCGGCAAACGAGAAGCGATAGCCGCTTCGGCGCGTTCTACCGAAAGCTCCTTTTTCAACTTCACATCAAGGCGGTCGAGAAACCCTAAGCGATTGAACGCCAGTTGCGCGGCGGCTATATCCATCAAAATAAAATTGCCATCCAGGGTTTTCGCCGGCCCTTCATCGCTCAACAGCCCGCGAATCATGAACTCGCGTGTGCCATCGCCAATCGTCAACGGTAATTTATCGCCGATTGCCAGACCATGTTTGCGGGCAAACTTTTCGGTGATGATGATGGACTGCGGGTCGGTAAGCAAAAACAGAATCTCGCGGGTGGTTACTTCGCGCTCGTGATTGCCAAGTTGCAGGAGTTGATAACGTCTGAGCGCCCGGTCGCGCAAAATATCAACGCCGAGGATATGCACGAACTCTTCTGATTTTGGATTTTGGATTTTGGATTTTGGATTTTCCGATGGCGAATGGTCGTCGCTATCAGCGGTTGATGGGCTCTGAGAACTGGCGGGTGACGTTACAGGGTGATGGGATGCGGCTTCATTCTGCTGACCATCTGTGGCCTGCGGCCTGCTATCTTCCGATCCTTGACTCCGGGTTTCTGCAAGCGCGTAACCTTCAATGACCGGGCTCAGTTGCCCGTACTGACTGAGCCAGCCGAGTTCATTCAATTTTGTTTCATCGAAGCGGCCGGTCGCGCCGGTAATTTGAATCGAAGTCTCTCCGGCGATGGATTCAGTTGCCGTCTTGAACGAATCCAGGGCGCTCATATTCGCCAGACGAATCGCAATCATCACCCCGACACCGAGACTGATACCGAGCGCCGAAAATCCTGAACGCAACTTCTCGCGCGCCAGGGCGCGAATGATGAAGCGTCGGAAAAGTTTAAAGTAAGCTTTCATAATCACTGGCCGGTAGTCAGCAGCCGGTGGTCGGTAATCGGTAATCGGTAATCGGTAGCCGGTTGTCGGTTATCGGGTTGAGGAAGATTGATGTTCAACCTCCCTAACCTAGAGGAACATTCGACACACTCGTTCTTATCTACCGGCTACCGACTACCGGTTACCGGCTACTGACCACTGATTCAATCAAACCATCCCGCAGTCGAATCACGCGTTTGGCAAAACGCGCGGCTTCTTCAGAGTGCGTCGCCAGGATGAAGGTGACGGCGAGTTCGCGGTTTATCTCTGCAAGAAGTTGCATCACCTGTTCGCCGTTTTCGCTATCCAGATTGCCGGTTGGTTCGTCAGCGAGCACTAGTTTGGGATTGGCGATGAGGGCGCGCGCGATGGCGGCGCGTTGCATCTCGCCGCCCGAAAGTTCCGCCGGATAATGCGCGGCGCGCTTGGCCAGGCCGACGCGCGCCAGGAGTTCCTCAGCCCGACCGTTGGCCCGGCGTTCGCTGGCGCCATCGAGCAATAACGGCAAGGTGACGTTTTCAATGACGCGAAGTGTGGGTAAGAGATTGAAAAATTGAAAAACGAAGCCGATTTTCTTACGTCGAACCTCGGTCAGGGCTTCTTCCTTGAGCGCATTGAGTTGCACGCCATCAAGCAGGACGCGACCACGGGTTGGACGGTCAATGCCGCCGAGGATATGCAGCAAAGTGGATTTACCACAACCCGAAGGACCCATGAGGGCAATGAAATCTCCGGCTTCGGCAACCAGGCTGACGCCTCTCAGCGCCGCAACGCCGCCCTCTCCGCCTTGATAAAATTTTTCAACCTCGGTGACGCTCAGAATCGGCAAGTGGCTTTTCTCTTTCATGCTTGATTCAAAAGACGAGTATTACGTCGCCAAACCGGTGAAGCAAGGTTTACAGCAATCTGTTTACAGAATATCGTTGCAGCATTAAAATAGCCGCCGCTTCAGAAAAAGTTCACAAGGCAACCAGCATGGAAAATTCAAATCCCAAAACGCTCGTCGAATTACTCAAACAAGCCGTCAAAAACCAACCGAAAAAAGAGGTGCTGAGATTTAAGCAGGACAAAAAATGGACGGGCATCACCGGCGAAGAACTCTTTGAACGGGTGCGCAACGTCGCCCTCGGCCTCTACGGTTTAGGGGTTCGCAAATGGGATCGGGTTGCTGTGTTGGCCGAAAGCGGCCCGCTATGGACCATCAGCGATTATGCAATTCTTTCGACCGGCGCCGTCAACGTGCCAATTTACCCTACGCAACCGGTTCATCAAGTCGAATACATTTTGCAGGAATCGCAACCCAAATTGATGTTCGTCTCAAACACTAAACAGATGAAGCGTGTGAGCGAAGCGCTCAAGAAATTTCCCGACCTGCGTATCGTGCTTTTTCAAGGCGCGAATGATAACGAAAACACCATTCCTTATGAAACGATTGAAGCGTCGGGCGCCGATTTGAGAGCCGAAAAACCGGGACTCTTTGACGCCATTTCAACCGATGTGCAAGGCAAAGATTTAGCTTCGATTATTTATACATCGGGAACCACGGGCGAACCCAAAGGGGCGCTCCTCACCCATACCAACATTGTCTCGAATGCGCTCACCTCAGGAACCTTATTTGACCTCAAGCCGGATGATTTGATGCTGTCGTTTCTGCCGCTGTCGCACATCTTCGAGCGCATGGTTTTATATCTCTGTCTCTATTACGGCGTGCAGATTAACTATGCGGGCGGCATTGAAACCGTCGCCGGTGACATTAAAGAGGTGCGTCCGACCTTGATGACCACGGTGCCGCGCCTTCTGGAAAAGATTTTTGCGCGTATGCAAAAGACCGCTGCCGACGCCGGCGGCTTTACCAAGAAGACCTTTGATTGGGCAATGGAGATTGCCAAAAGTTCAGCGCCTTACCTTGCCGAACATCAATCATTGCCCCTCACGCTTGCCGTCAAACGCAAAATTGCCGACCGCCTGGTGTTTAAAAAATTGCGCGAAGCCTTAGGCGGGCGCATGGGAAGACTCATCTCAGGGGGCGCGGCGCTGCCGCCCGATATTGCGCAGATCTTTATCGGCTCAGGGGTTTTGATATTGCAGGGATATGGGCTGACGGAAACCGCGCCGGTCATCGCCGTCAATACCATGAAGCAAAACCGCATCGGTTCGGTCGGACCGCCGATACCAGACGTGGAGGTGAAGCTTGCCGAAGACGGCGAAATTCTGGTGCGCGGGGCGCTGGTCTTTCAAGGCTATTTCAATAAACCCGAAGAAACCGCGGCGGTCTTTACCGAAGGCGCGGAAAATGAACGCTGGTTTAAGACCGGCGACATCGGCAAATTCGATAAGGACGGCTTTCTTTACATCACCGACCGCAAGAAAGATTTGATTAAAACTTCATCGGGCAAATATGTCGCGCCGCAGATGATTGAAGGCCTGTTTGCGCAAAGTGAATATATCGAACAGTCCATTGTGCTCGGCGACAAACGCAAATATGTTTCGGCGCTCATCGTCCCGGAATTTGAACGCCTCAGAGATTGGGCGAAAGGGCAGGGCATTGAGACCAAAGATAAAGAGCGACTGGTTGAAGACAAACGGGTTGTTGACCTCGTCAAACAAGAGGTCAATCGCTTAACCAAAGGGCTGGCCGATTACGAAAAAGTCAAACGCATTGCGCTACTGGCGAAAGAATTTACTATTGATGGTGGTGAACTGACGGCGACCTTGAAAGTGCGTCGCCGCTTTGTTGAAGAGAAATATCAGCACCTCATTGAATCACTCTACCCGGCAGGCAGCGAATAAACTTTCTCTTCTGATAAAACCCCTTTCCCGGGCTGGCGAATTTCGCCCGAAGCGCCGACTTTCTATTTGACCTTCCACTCATCAAGCGTTTTACGAGCCAGCGTCCGCACATCGCCATCGTCGTCGTTGAGCAATGGTTTGATGGCCTCGATGGTGGCGCTTGCCGGGGTGCCCGGGTTTACAGCAAGTACTCTGAGCATCACCAGGCGAATGTTATTATCCGGGTCGCGCAGGTTTTCTATGACGCCTGCGATAACCGATGAAGGCAGTTTGACTTTGTTGAGCAATGCCTTAATAACCGGCTTGGGCTGAGCATCGGAACCGGTCATCTTGACCTCAAGGTTAACAATACTCAAAACCATCGCCACATATGAAAATATATCCCGGCGCAGACCTTTGTTGCCGGTTTTCAGGTAGGCGACGGCGCTGTCAAAAAAAGCTTGATTGATTTTGCGCTCATAGGTGTTTAACCACTGCTGCTCGCTCTTTGTGAATTTATTTTCTCCCGTATTAATCTCCAGCGCCCACAGATTAAACCCTGCAACAAAACGGGTCGTCAGGTCCGGGCTGGAGAGCGCGGCAAGGCCGGCTTTTATTTTTAGGTCGCCTCTCAGAGGCAACGTTTTGCCCACCCAACTGCCATCCGGCAGTCGCTCAATCACCACGTCAAATTGCTGTACAATACCACTTCCATATTTGAACTGCGGCGTCGGAATCATCGCAAATCCCGCAGCATCGGTTTGATATTCTTGCTGAGTGCGCTGAATGTTGGTGTCACCTACCCGATCGTCAACCAGAGGAATCAAGAGATTGAACCTTTGATTGGTGAGTGGCGCTCCCGTGTACAGGTCAACCATTTTGATGCGTACGGTCTCGGCCGATTGTTGTGCCGCCGGTTTGGCGACGAGCGAAGAAGCGGGAAAGGCGTAGGCCATCATAGTCAAACAGGTAAACACCACGAACCAGGCTGCTAGGCGTTTTGGCATGATTATTCGGTATTTCATAACCTGATTTCCTCCGATCTATTATTGGGGTTTTACCGAAGCTTCGCGCACCCGACCGAGATTGATTTCCTGAACAGTGCCGTCATCCATGACGAGCCGCAGTTTGCCGGTTGTAGGCAGGATGGGCGATTGCTGGTTGGCTGATTTTTGTTCGCGGAATTATTGGCTGAAGCCGTGCCCGACGGTGTGCTGGTTGAACTATCGCTTTCATTGAACGTGACGCCGTCGCCTTCGACTCGAACCTTGTAGCGGCCGGCGGCAATGTCATCGCCGGAAATCGTAATTCTAACCACAAGTTTTTGCCGTCGGGTGATGGCGTAACGCCCGACTAATCGTTGCCCTTGTGCCGTTGCAAAGTAATGGAGTTCTTTGCCCTGCGTAAGGTCTAGACCCGGAGAAGCCGGGTCTAAACTGGCAAATGGTCGCCCGTAACTATCGGTTAGCTGTCCCGAAATGTTGGCGAAAAGTTCGTCCGGATAAAAATCGAGCATGACTTTGACCTCGCCCGGCCCACCTTCAAAACTGAAAAAATATGAAGCCCCTTTGCCCTTCGGATAACGACCTTTGACCTCGTTGGTGGTCAGCGGTGTCGGATGATCCAGGTCGGTGGACTGCGCCATGACGGGCCGGGCGAAGGCGGTTATCGCCATCAAAACCCCCAATCCTATGGTCAGTCGTATCGTGGATGAATAGATAGGGTGTGTGATTAAATTTTTCATAATTCTCCTCTAAATGAGCTATCGGTTTTTCAAAAAACAAATTTGAAATGCCAGCCGCTTGCCACTTTACTGGCTGCGCCACCCTTCGCCCACAGCGCGGCTCCGCTAGCGACGCCTTCGTGTTTTTGCCATAACAAAACCCCGTCGTTATTCAAGGCGTAAATAATCCCGTCGCCGGCGCAGAAGATGTGTTGGAGATTATTCCAACCCGTAGCAATCTTTTTCAGTTCGCTCCAACGCGGCGTGCCGTCTGTGTAGCCCAGATGTTTTTGCCAATACAAAGTCCCGCTGCGGTCAATCAGATAAATCACCCCGTCGCCCCCGGCAAACACCTGTTGGGCCTCCGGCCATTTGGTGTTCGTCGCATCGTTGACCTTGATGCCCTTGCCGTTGTTCGCCCACAGCTTTTCGCCGGTCTGGTAGCCGAGATGTTTGTACCAGTAGAGGTCGCCCGAATTATCGAGCCGATAAAGGATGCCGCCCCCGGCAGCGAAGACCTGTCGCCCGTCGAAATTGAGGTTGATGTTCTTGCTCGTCTCCCATTCCAGCGACCCGCTGGCAACTCCTTGATGTTTAAACCAGGTCAGTGCACCTTGACTGTTGATCTTATAAACCACGCCATCTTTGCCGCGCGGATCGCCTTTGAAAACTTTGAGGTTGCCCGCCCATTCGTAGCCGACTTTTTTCGCGGCATCATTATTTCCCCAAACCTGGGTTCCGTTTTGAAACCCCGTATGCCTGAACCAAAGCAAATCGCCTTCCGGCGTAACCGCGTAAAGGGTGGCGCCGTTTTCGACTTTTTCTTCTCTCTTTTCAGTCCTCTCCTCACGGCTTTGGTAACAATGGTAGAAAGCCAAATTGCCGGCCCCGTCGGTCGCTTTGGCAAGCATGGCAATCTCATCGGTCATCGCGTACTCGCGGTAAACCATAGTGACGTAATTGACCGCCTGACCATTGGCCTCGCGCACCGTGAGGGTTAGCTTTCTAAACGGCGCATAAATATTGATCCACTCACCATAACGCCCTTGCCAGGCGCTAGGCCTGGCGCCGGCCACGGCGCTTCTCATGGCCCGCATCTCTTCGGCGGTCAATTGATCCTGACACCAGGGCGTCAGAGGCATTAACGTGGAAGACATTTTGCGATGGAAAACCTTGCCATTTGAAAGAACAATGATGCGGACATAGCCGCTTTCAAAGCCTGCGGCCATAATGTTGGTCTTGAATAATTGGTCAACCGCCCAGGCGCCTTTGTCGGCAGGCAAGACGGCTGCCTCAGGCAACCCCTGGGCTTTCGCGGAGGGGAGATTGGCGAAACTCGCAACCATCCCTGCTAACCCTAAGACCCTGATGATAAGTCCGAATCTCATTGTCTATCCTCTGAACTTGCGCCTGACAAAATAGAGAGCTTGATGGCGCATAAAAAAACAAGGCTTGTTTCTTAACAGAGAAACTAAGGTTTTATTCTCGCTTCGCGCACGCGGCCGAGATTGATCTCCTGAATCGTGCCGTCGTCCATTACCAGTTGAAGCTTGCCGCTTTTAGGCAGGGAAAAAGCGCTCCCTGAGTTGGTATTGGTCGAGCCGTTATTCGCAGATGCGCTTTCATTGCCTGAGATGCCATCACCCGAAACTTTGATGGTGTAGCTCCCGGCGGTATCTGGGGTAGTAATGGTTGTGTAAAACCTGACAATCAATTTCTGTCGTCGTTTGAGTTCGTAAGATGAGACCAATCTCACCCCGGCTCCATCGGCAACCTCTGTGGTATAAGTCGAGGGTTGACTGTCGTTGCCAATACTCTCCAGGCGTTTTAACAGATGTCCGTCCACATCGCTCACTTCTTGACCGACAATCTGTGAGCCGCTGTCATCAACACAATTGAACATCACTTTGACCACTCCAGGACCCGCAACAAAGCTGTAATAGTGGGAAATCTGTTTGCCGGCGAGCCACCGACCTTTTACCGTTTCACTGGTCATCGGGGTAGGATTAAACGGGTCGGTAGATTGCGCCAGGATGGGACGCGCAAGCGCTGTGATTGCACTTAACAGGGCCATTCCGACCGCGAATCGAATGGCAAATTGTTGGTGACATCGCGGCATTTGATTTTTCATCTCTTCTTCTCCCGGGGTGAGCGATTTTCGTTGAAGTCAAACTTTTTGTTCGCACCCGTCGGCGTCACCCTTTGCCTTGGTTAATAATTTGCTGGCCTTCAAGTCGTTATCCTCGCTATCCATGACATAACTGCCGGCAGGTTGTCGTTCGCTTGGGTTGTGGAATTCGCCGGGAAATCGCGAGGACTTGCCCGCCTTCTGATTGCCTGCCATACCTGAAACTTCTTTCTTGCTGCTGTTCAATAAAAACGCTTCACTCGGTTTTAGTGAACGACCAGCCAGCCGGGGTCCTGGTTTTATCGTTGCCTTCGTACATCAAGCCCGACATTTCGCGTTGATCTCTTGAAAGGCTGCCGGTGTAAGAACTCAAAACCAGATTCGCTTCACCGCTGGTCTTGAGCATTTCAGTCTCCTGTAAAACCAGTTGTCGGGTTTTGGGATTCACTTGTCCGCTGACCGCAATTTCATAGCCTTTTATTTTCAAAACGCCGGTAAAGGTGTTGCCCCGGCTACCACTGATAAGCAGAAAGGCTAACCCTTCGGTCATTCCGCGTGTGCCGGTCCAGGTTCCGGCGAGGCCTAATTCATCCACGCCGACAATCGGCGATGCGGCGTTGGTCGCCTGTTTGACGGGTTCGCTGGCTTGGGTGAGCGCTTCGACGCGCAATCGCGCCAGGGGTGCAAAACGACCGCTGGGATACTCTTTCAGATAGGCTTTGAAATCTTCGACATCTTTGCTCTCTTTGATGGATTGCCAAAAGGTGATTTCGAAAGGTTCCTGGTTAGTTGAACCGGCGCTTTGTTTGCCCGCCGGGACAACGGAGAGTACCAACTCATCGGCTTTATAACCGTTAATCTCCGCATAAGGGCGTTGCATTTTGCCCGCGCCGAGGTCGAGCAAGACCTGTTTGGGCACCCGCTCCTGTAGATATTTAATTAGACCGGCGAGCGTGACTTCGCCTTTTGCGTTTGCCGCTTCGCCTTTTAATCCTTCAACCAATGCCCAGGTGAAATACCCTTGCCCGCGCTCTCTGTATTCGTAGGCGCGCGCGCCGACAGCCGTCGCGTAGAGGGTGGCAAAGGCTTGAACTTCACGATTGACGACATCAAAACTGAAGCCGTTGGTATAGGTTTTGGTCAGCGGATTATTCGCATCGGCGCGACCGCCGGGGTCGTTGCGACAGGCATCAATGAGCATCACCACTTGCCCGACACCGATTTTTTTGATGCGCTCTTTGACCTGTTGAACATTGACCGCGGTCATTTCCAACAAATCCACATCATTGTTTAGCTGCGCATCAGCGGGCAGCAAGAAAGCCCGGCCGTCGCGTTCGATGCCGTGCCCTGCGAAAGCAAAGAGCAACAACCCATCCCTGGGAACCACGGACGCGAGATTCGATAATCTTCTTAAAATATTGCCGCGTGTCGGCTGCCGCTCCGCAGGTTCTTTAGAGGTCAACAGCGCGATGTTATCTTTTTCAAAACCGGCATAGCTCACCAAAGCATCGGCCAGCGCTTGCGCGTCATTTGCAGCGCCGCCCAGTGTCGAGATTTGCGTATCGGCATATTGGTCAACGCCAATAATGAGAGCAAAGCGCTTTGCTGAACCTGGCAAGGCCTTCACCGTTTCAATAGCCAGACGGCGCTCATCGTTCTGACGACGATTATCGCCCTGCGCCAGAATGGCCATTGGACGACCCAACATCAGAGTTAATCCAAACAGCAAACCTAACCACGCCCAGATTGTCTTACTATTCAGGTTTCGCATCGGTTGACTTTTATCGCTCACCTCATCTGCGCCTCTATAGTGAATCTGTTCAACAGGCCTTTGATAGTGAGGATGATTTACCCTCGTCCGTATCTTCCGTTTCGTTAACGCCGTGATGCGCTTTTGTTCTTACCGCTCAATTGACTGGCGGCGCTTTGCCCCGCTTCTTTCAAGTTCGGGACGGGCGTTGTTACTTCGTACCTAAAGTAATCTCCTGAGTTACGATTCGCGGCGTGTTAACCCGTTCCAACGTATCGCCAGGGGGTAGCGTGATGTTGAGAATGGTACGCACACCCGGTTTAATCAGCACCTGACTGATAATCAGCGGACGATACCCGGTGTTGTAACGGATGCCTTTTTCCAACCCCACGTCATACATTCCCGGCTTGAGAACGGAAGCCATATAGAAGCCTCCCGCAAGGTGATCGGTTTGCAAGGTGAGTTGTTCGCCGGTGGATTTCTTGAGAGTCAAGGCCACCCCGCTGACCAGCAGGGTTCTGGCGCTCCAAACCGGTTGCCCTTCAGGATTGGTGACGGCGCCTTCAATCCAGCCCCATTTAAGCCCTTCCTGGGTATTGCCCTTTGGTTCGCCGACCATTTCCAAGGTCGTGTTCTTCGGATCGCCGACTTGTTCAAGCCGGTCGCCGGGATGCAAGGTAATATCGAACACGGTTTCCTCGCCGGGTTTGACTACGATACTGACGATGCGTTGCGGGCGATAGTAGATATAACCGGGTTTTCCGTCATTCGGCAGCACGCCCGCTTCCACAATCAGATTGTAAACACCCGGTCTGAGATTCTTGAACGTATAAAGCCCGCCCAGATTACGGTCGCTCAATACGCGGCTGCGCCCGTGTTCGATATCATTGAAGACGCCGCGCGTGTGATAATCACCCGGATTGTAGAAAATCGTTCTGGCATGTTCTTCGAGATTGACCAGGACACCGGTGGCGACCGTCCCGCTGTTGGCATTGACGGGTTTGCCTTCAGGAGAAGTGATGGTTCCCGTCAACGTGCCCGTCGGTTGCTGTGCGACGGCGTCGCTAAAAACAAACAACGAAACGATGATAAAAAGGCCGAGTGTCCTCAGACCCAGCGGATTAAACATAGCGGCTCGCTCCTTGGTTTCAATACCCATTCCAATTCTGAGGTTGGACTAATTAATTTTGATGTCTATCAATTTACGGTAGAAGTCTCGGCGCTGGCGCGTTGTCAAGTACACAACGCGCCGCCCTTCTAGTTCATCGACCAGGTAAATTGCCGAAAATCACTACAGATTATTCGCTCCCTGGGCGCTCAGTTCCGCTTGTAATTCAGGCGCAAAACGAATGATGTCGGGATGCTGCTCCAGATTGGTAAGAAATTGTGCCTCGCCGCTGTGTTGCTCGAACCAGAGGTTCAACAAGATGATGGTGAATCTCTTGTGACTAATCGGCGACTCGAAACTTTGCGCGACGCTGACCAAACCGTCCTGCACGAGTCCATTGCCGCCGCGACTTTCATGTTGTTGGAAGATGCGAATGCCGGTTATCGTTTGGTCGCCGACAATACCGTCAATCGCAAATTGCCCGGGGCTTTTCGAGGCGCGGGGCAATAATCTGAAAAGTTCGGGATGACGCCGATAAAATTTTTTCAGTAAAAATTGTACCAATTGAATGTCCGACCGTTTTTTGTTATCACCGCTGGCGCCGATTCGGGTCTCGTTAAGGGTGAAAAAATGACGCCTGCTCTGATTCCCCGCTGAGGGGGGAACTTCCATAAAAACTTTCTTTGCCATAGAATCTCCTTCTCATACACGCTTTTTATCTTTTTATCTTTTTATCTTTTCAAGCGCTCGCCTTGCGCATACTCTATCGGCTGAATAGCTTATCTGGTCGAAGCCTACCGACCTGAACGCCTCGCCTTTCAAACATCCCGCTCAACTCGCAAGCAGGAGTAGATTAGTAGAATTATTTTTGTCGTGTAACTACCTATTTACACAGGTGGGTTAAACCAGATGGTTGCGAAGTGCTTTAGCGACGGCCTCGGTCTTTGAATGTACCTGTAGTTTTGTGTAGATATTTTGTAGATGAAACGAGACGGTGCTGGCGCTGATAGCGAGTTTGGCGGCCGCCGTTTTATAACTGTGTCCTTCAACAATGAGTTTCAATAACTCGGTTTCCTGGGGCGTTAAACGATGCGAGGCCTTATCAGGCGGGCGAAATTCACGGAATAACTTGACGACTCGGCGCGCCACATCGGGTGACATCGGCGCTCCCCCGCCGGCCACCTCCTTTAAGCTTTCCAGCAAGCGCGAGGGCGGGGTGTTCTTTAATAAATAACCGGAGGCGCCGGCGCATAAGGCATCAAATACCTGTTCATCATTGTCGTAAACCGTCAGCGCAACAATCGGCAAATCGGCAAACCGTTCTTTGAGGATGCGAATGCCTTCGGTGCCGCTCATCCCGGGAAGCCCGATATCGGTTAACACTACATCGGGAGGTGGGTTTTTTATCGCGCGCAAGGCCTCTTCCATGGTGCGAAACGACGCGGCACAGCGAAACCCCGGCGAACCGTTGATTAACATCGCCAGCCCTTCGCGCACATCGCGCAGGTCTTCGATTAACACCACGTTGATGACTCGGTCGCCGGGCGACAACATTCTGCTCACTCTCTTGGTAGATGATTTTTCGGTTTCGTTAAGGAGTGTATAACGGAATGAGGTTCACGTCACCTGTGCGTTTATACAGGTCATATAAATATTTTCCGGCCGCTCTAGCGCGGAATGGTCAACGTAATAGTCGTGCCTTGGCCGCAGTGGGATATAATCGAGAGCCTGGCGCCTAACCCTTCGGCGCGGCGGCGCATATTTGCCAGTCCGTGCCCGTCACCCGCTTCTGCTTGGTCAAAACCGCGCCCGTCATCGCTGACAGAGAAGGTAAAACGGTGACGCTCTTGCTGCAAAACGATGGTGACCTGACGACAACCGGAATGCCGGACCGCGTTATTGAGCGCCTCTTTGAATATCAAAAAAGCATCGCGACGGGTCTCGGAACGCAGCTTGATATTGGCTTCGCCTTCGGGAGCTTGAAAGTCACAATCAATCCCCCGCGACGGCAATAAATCTTCGGCGAGTCTACGCATACGCCCGATTAAATCGAACAGGCTGTCTTTTTTCGGATTGATGGCCCAGACAATATCGCTCATCGAAGAGATAGATTCGCGTGAGATATTGGCGATGGACGAAAGCGGCGTTTCAACCAGGGGGACGCTCTGGTTGAGTTGCGCATTGGCGACTTCGCTGAGTATGGCAATGCGCGTTAAGTTGGCGCCGATGTCGTCGTGCAGGTCAGCCGCAATGCGTGTGCGGACGCGTTCGAGTTCAAGCAAACGACCGACGCGATAGCGAATGAGCGCATAAACCGCCAACCCAAACGCCAAGGCCACCAGCGTCAAAAACCACCAGCGCTGCCAAAACGGCGCCAGCACGCGGAATTGCAAGGTGGCCGGCGCCGGGCTTTGCAACCCATCAGAGTTGATGGCACGAACCAGAAAGCGATATTCCCCGGGCTTCAGACTGGCATAGGTGACCGTGCGATGCGCGGTAAGCGGTTGCCAATCCGTATTCGAGCCTTCGAGTTTATATT
The DNA here is from genome assembly GCA_044868105.1 of Blastocatellia bacterium. Classification (GTDB taxonomy): domain Bacteria; phylum Acidobacteriota; class Blastocatellia; order UBA7656; family UBA7656; genus JBFMDH01. Next base: position 13,155 of record JBIOWC010000364.1, on the reverse strand, counting down.
GATATTGAATCAAATCGCCGGCGGCAAACGAGAGACTGCCGAAACCGATTTCGAGTTGATTGCGATTCGGCGTCAGTTCGAGGCCCTTCATCTCGGTTTCGCCGATTTCCGAAATCCGATAGGTCTCTCCGGCAATCTTAATTTCATGGATGAAGATGGACGGCGCCAGTTGCGATTCCTCGGTTCGCGGCAGCAGTCTCGATAATCCGGTGCTTGTGCCAAACCAGAATACGCCTTTGCGGTCACGATAAATCATGTTCACCTGGTCGTTTGCCAGGCCCTCGTTGACGGTAAAGCGTTTGACATTGCCGGTATCGAAATCAATGTGATTTAGGCCGCGATTGGTGGCTACATAAAATTGATTGGCGCGGTCTTCGGCAATCGAAAAAACCATATCGCTCGCCAGTCCGTCGGCCGTGGTGTAGCGAACGAATTGCGGGATTTCGGCCGCCGGATTTTCAATTTTGCCGAGTCCGCCATCATTCGTGGCAATCCATATACGCCCGCGCGTGTCGAGCAGCAGTTGATGAATTTCGCCTTCGGGCACGCCATCGGCTGCCGTAAAAGAGGTGAAATGGCCATTGGCGTAGCGCGCCAGACCGCCTGGCAAAAACCCGACCCAGAGATTCCCGGCGCGGTCTTCGCACATCATGACCGGGAAATTGCCGGGCGGCAATCCATCGGCTTCCGCATAAACCTTAAACCGCGTGCTCTGGCGTTCCCAGCGCGCGACCTGGGTTTTGCCACCGATGGCTATCCACAGGTCGCCGCGCCGGTCTTCATATAGTTTAACCAGGTAATTCGCCGGCAACCCATCCTTGACGGTGTAATGGGCAATCGGCAGAGCCTTGAATATTTCTTCAACCCGGTCGGTTTTAGCAAAACGGTATAAACCCTTATCGGTGGTCCACCACCATTCGCCGAGATGGTCTTGAAAGGGGAATTGTTGAACCCAGCCGATAGGTAAAGTTGAAAAGGCGTGTGGCGTGACTCTCTGCGAGGTGAAGCGATTGCCGTCAAAGCGGTCGAAAAACATGGTTTGCGAATCCCGCAGGGTGTAGAGACCAAGCTCACCCGTGTTCGATTCCATGAGGTGATGAATATCGCGAAATCCTAAGCCATCGGCTTCTGTGTAGGTGGTAAAACCGTTGCGCGCCAGTTGAATTGCGCCGTGCGCCGTGCCAATCCATAAATTGCCGCTGCGGTCTTCATTGAAAGACCAGATGCGCAAATCGCGCAGACTTTCCGAGCCGAGCCATTTGCGAAATCGCCGCTCTGGTTTGAGAAATTCGTAGACCCCGCAATCGGCTCCCACCCATAGCCTGCCGTCTCGTCCGGCAAATAAAGCGTTCAACTCCATACAGGCTAGGCCTTCAGGCCTGGCGTAATGCTGCGTCACAAGTTCATTGGACGGGGTTTCGGAAATTTGCCACAGCCCATATCGCGTGCTGACCCATTTTTGCCCCGCATCGGCCACCAGACCCATCAAGTCCTGATTCGGCAATTGGCTCTTTGTCGCTAAAGGGGCAATTCGGCCATCGACAAAAAGGCAATAAATACGATGCCGCGCCGCTATCCATAAGGTTCCGTCCGGGTTGGCGACGAGGCCGCGAATCCGGTAATCTTCAGGGTCTTTGCTGCGAATCCCCAAATCAATGGCCTGGAAGCGCAGTTGCCGGTTGACGATTTCAATTTTGTACAAACCGCCTCGCGTGCCGCACCACAGGCGACCCGCGGGGTCTTCATATAAAACTTTTATGGTTGAGGAAGGACTATCCGCGCCCGGACGGTAAACCGTAAACATCGGGTGGAGAGTGGGCTGACTCGCCAATTTGTCTTGCGGCAGCGGCGCGCCTAGCGGGTCAAACACGCAAAGTCCGGCGCTGGTTGCCACCAGAAAAATGCCATCCCGCGTTTCCAGAAAATCATCCACCCAGTTGACCGGCAAGCCTTGCTGGGTGGTGTAGTTGGTGAACGCGTAGCCGTCAAACCGCGACAACCCGTCTTCGGTGCAAAACCACAAGAAGCCCCGCGAATCGCGGGCAATGCGGCTGATTTTATTACTCACCAGTCCGTCGGCCGTGGTGTAAGGTTTGATGGGCAATTGTTCGGCTGAAAGGCCACCGGCAAGCCAAAACAGCCATACGATAGTCGCCAAGATTCGCCCGCTGTTATAGGTGCTTTCCCGATTGCCCATCAATGATTCCTTGCATCCCGCATCAAGCTTCAGGTTGAGAAGATAACGTGAAAACAGGAAGATTCTAGTGATAGGCGTGGCTGGCTTCAAGCAAGAGCGTCATCTCATCAGGGCTTTTTCTGCCGCTGTGAGCTGAGAATATTTCATGAACGACGAATAGATAAGGGTTGCGCGACAGAGAAAAAGCGCCAACATTTTTTGAAGCGAAATTATCCTTATCTTCACTTTCCAAATCGGCAAAACTCTTGATAACGTGTGTCAGTACGGATTCAAGTGCTTCGTCGCTGCGGCGACACTTGAATTTAATCTCGGAGCGCTTTGAATGAAGTTATCTACGCTAATCGGGCAGACGCTCGACGAAAAATATTTTATCGATAAACAACTCGGCAAAGGCGGCATGGGTGCGGTCTTTCTGGCGACCCACATTGGCACCGGCCGACCGGTCGCCGTCAAAGTCATCGCGCCGCAATTTATGGCAAATGATGAATTCGTTGAACGCTTTCGCCGCGAAGCCAAAGCCGCCGGGCGCTTGCGCCACCCGAACGTCGTCAATGTCACCGATTTCGGTTTTGCATCGGTGGCCTCTAACCGCCTGGCTTATCTGGTGATGGAATATCTGGACGGCTGTTCGCTCGGCGATATTCTTGCCGAAGAACGCCGCCTGCCGATTGAATGGGTGGTGGATATTTTGGAGCAAGTCTGTTCGGCGGTTGATGAAGCGCACAAACAAGGTATCGTCCACCGCGATCTAAAACCCGATAATATCTGGCTCGAACCCAATCGCCGCGGCGGTTATACGGTTAAAGTTTTAGATTTCGGACTGGCCAAACTCGGCGACCCCTCGCAACCCGGCGACCCGGCACAAGCGGGCAACGCTTCCGGTGATCTGTCGGCCAACTCTTTACCGAGTTTTACCGGCGAAGCGCCGCGCGCCCTGGTCCAGGATGATGCGAAGACCTTTGCGCAATCGAAACGCACACAGGTCATGGAAACCGACACCGTGTTGCAAACGGCGGCGACGGATGAAGAGGCCCAGACTCAGGTCGCCAACCGTGAAGCGCAGACGCAAATCGCCGATAACGCCAACACCGAAGTCCGAGTTTCCGAAGAAGCGGTTACCCAATTGCAAACGCCGAACCCGGCGGATGGTGCAGCCGCCAAACGCCAACGGGCAGAAGCGGCGCCCATCCTGAACTCGCTAAATGGCGAAGAGGCGCAAACCCAGATTTTCGATAACCCGGTCGAAGCTGAAACCCGCATTCTTGACCAGCAAACCGTTGAAGAAGAGCAGACGCGAATCCTCACAGACCCGCTTGGCGATTCGCGGTTTGGTTCATATGCTGATTCAAGCGATGGCCTGACGCGCGTCGGTTCGGTGCTCGGCACACCGCTCTATATGTCGCCCGAACAATGCGCGGGTTTGCCGCTTGATGCGCGCACGGATGTTTACAGTTTGGGGATTATTGCTTATCAAATGCTCACCGGCGCGACCCCTTTTGAAGGCGATATGATGGTGGTGATGCGGCATCATTCAGAAACCCATCCGCCGCCTTTCCGCGAACGCCAGGTCAAAACCGCGAGAAAGAAAAAATATCAGATTCCCAAACGTACAGAATATTTGGTGCTTTCGGCGCTGGCGAAAAATCCCGATTACCGGCCGCAATCGGCAGCCGCTTTCGGCGACATGCTTCGCGCCAGCGCCGAAGGTGCGGGCGCCTTGTTGCGTCGCGCGGTGGCGGTTTACGGCGAATATTTCAATAAATTTTTTGCGGTCTCCATTCTCGTCAATATTCCGAATATTTTGCTGTTGATTCTGGCGATTTTCGGCACCGTGTTGTTTAAGACCATCGGCGTTTCGCAAACCTCGACGATTGTCACGCAAGCCGTTTTTGCGCTCCTGAAGTTTGTCGTTAGCTTTCTGGCCGGAGCCGCGCTATCGGGAATGACAGTGTGGATGGTCACGCGACTCATGCTGGCGCCCTTAAGACCCCTTCGGGTGCGCCGCGCTTTTGCCGCCTTCAAAAAGCGCTTGAAACCTTTCCTGATTACCACGGCGCTGGTCAGCGGGTTGTTCTTCCTCTTGTTACTTTTGTGTGTCGCGCCCGGCATTATTTTTATGATTGTTTATGCCCTGACCATGCCGGTGGTGATGATGGAAAACCTCTCAGGAAAAAAAGCCATGCAGCGCGCCAAAGAGCTATCGAAACGCGCCAGGTTGACGGTGGCTTTTATTGTCCTGACGCAATTCGGCATTCCTTTTCTCTATTCGTTAATGGTTAGCCTGTTAATCAGCACGGTCGGACACCTGCTTAAGATTGACCCGCTGATTCTTCAGCGCGGGCAGGAAATTATGCGACTTCCGATAGACATCCTGCTGACGCCGCTCATTGCCATTATGACCGCGCTGCTCTATTTGAAGATGCGTCAGGCAGGGGGGGAAAACCTCGATGAGGTGTTGCGACAATTTGAAGAAGAGAACCTGCCACAGACCAAATGGCAAAAACGTATGCGTGACCGGTTGTCCGTTTCAACTCAACCAAGCAAGTAAAATCAGTTAGCAAGCAGCAGGCAGTTCACAAAATCCTTCTCGTCTCTGATCATTAGTTAGGGGTTTGTGCAAATGACTAATGACCAATGGCTCATGACCAATGACCAATAACCAACTCGCGCGCCGTTTAGGGCTATTTGATGCGACGATGATTGTGATGGGCGGCATCATCGGCTCAGGCATATTTATCAACCCGCATGTCGTCGCCAAAGAGGTTCACACCACCGCCCTGATTTTAGGCGCCTGGGCCATCGGCGGACTCATTGCGCTCGCCGGCGCTTTTATCTATGCGGAACTCGCGGCAACCCATACGGACACCGGCGGACAATATGCTTACCTGCGCGATGCCTTTCACCCGGCGGTCGCGTTCATTTACGGGTGGGGACTCTTGCTGGTTACTCAGACCGGCGGCATGGCGGCGGTCGCCATCACCTTCGCAAAATATTTTTTAGAGCTTACAGGCATCCAGTCGAATAACCTGAATGCGGCTCTGGTAGCCACTTTCACGCTGGCGCTGCTGACTATTATCAACTGTCTGGGTGTGCGCACCGGCAGCACCACGCAGAATGTTTTGATGATTCTGAAAATCGCCGCCATCGCCGCTTTAGTGGTGGTCGGTTTGCGGTATTCCTTAGCCGGTAATGGCGCGCCCAATACCAGCGCCGCGCCGCTGACCGACGACCGTCTGCTGGCGACCGCGTTTGGCGCGGCGCTCATTCCGGTGATGTTCGCTTATGGTGGCTGGCAGACTTCGAGTTTCATTTCCGGCGAACTTCGCGAACCGCAAAAAAATCTGCCGCGCGGCTTGTTGTTGGGCGTGTTGGGTGTCATTGCCGTCTATCTTGCGGTTAATTTCGTCTGTGTTCGCGTATTGGGAACCGCCGGGCTTGCGGCGACCGATACCCCTGCGTCGGAAGTGATGCGCCTTGCACTCGGCGAACGCGGAGCCAAATTGATTGCCGTCGGCATCGCGATTTCCACCTTGGGTTTCCTCAGTCAGGGCATGCTGACCGCGCCGCGCGTCTATTATGCCATGGCCGAAGACGGCCTGTTTTTCAAAAGCGTGGGACGGTTAAATAAAGCCCGCGTGCCAGTGGTGGCCATCGCTCTGCAGGGCCTGTGGGCCGCGGTTATCGCCCTGTCGGGAAAATATGAACAGATTCTCAATTATGTCGTGTCGGTCGATTTCATCTTCTTTGGCATGACAGCAGTCTGCGTATTTGTATTTCGACAGCGGGCAAAAACATCCAACGGCTATAAAATTCCCGGCCACCCTTTTACGACCCTATTTTTCATTGTTGCCTGTTTGGTTGTTGTCGTTAGTACGGTCTATAGCTATCCGACCAACAGCATCATTGGATTTGGCATCTTACTGGCCGGCTGGCCGGTCTATCTGTTGTGGAAAACGCCAAAACGTTAGCTTGACCTGACCGATTTAATTGCTTCAGGTTTTTAGCAGAGGTGAATCGTTATGACCATACCCGTACAACCACAATCGTTAAAACGCATTCATCGCAGCCTGTTCCTGTTGTTGCTGACGCTCTTTGTATCGCTTCCGGCATTATTGCCTGAAAAGACTCGCGCCTGTGCCTGCTGCGCCAACTGGGGCGATTGGTTTGAAAGAAAAGACCGCTTGTTAAAACATGAACTCGATATCATTAACGATTTGAAATTTTCTAAGGCAAAAATATTTTTCTCAGAGGTAGAAGCCAAAGGCTTAACGATTTCTGATACCGATGAGACGACTAATGTGTCGCTCACACGGGTTCGAGGGATATGGAAAATGGCTTTTAAGACCAATAGCGGCAGACAGGGAACCCTCACCTTTACACTGCCGCCCACAGCAACCAGGTTTGGTATAGACCCGCGTGACGGTCGCCCGGGCGGCGGCGGCGGCCCGGTTCTCTATAAAGAGGTGAGGTTTGAAGGCCCGGTAAGCGGCACAGGGATATTTGCCAAAGGCATGAAACCGGATACCAAATACCGACTGGTACTACAGGGCAGAGGAAATATGTGCATGGCTGCGCAGGATTTCAAAACCTGGGTTCTGCAAATCTATGGCAAATCGGCTGACTTCAGCTTCTTTGGCGATTTTTAATATCGTGTAGCGCATAAAATTTATAAAACATCAGGAGCCATTATGAGCAAAGCTTCACCTTACCTGGAATGGGCAAAGTTGCATTCATCTGCGAAATACAATCTCGCCTTGAGCGGCGTATTGACCTATCCGCTTGCCGAACTCGACATCCCGGTCGAAGAAGTCGCGACAGCGGCGACTAGCGGTTACGGCTACGAGCCGCTCATCAACGGGCTCGCCAAGCATTGCAACGTCGCGCCCGAATGCGTCGTTCACGCGACGGGCACTTCGTTTGCCAACCACCTGGCTATGGCAACGATTTTAGAACCCGGCGATGAGGTCTTAATCGAATATCCGACCTATGACCCGATGCTGCGGGTGCTTGAATACCTCGACGCAAAAATCAAGCGCTTCCATCGGCGCTTTGAAGATGACTTTCAACTTGATGTGGAAGAAATCCGCCGCTACCTCACGCCGCAAACCCGCTTGATTGTCCTGACCAATATGCACAATCCCAGCGGGGTGCTTACCGGTAACGACACGCTGAAACAGATCGGCGAGCTGGCGCTTGATTGCGGGGCGCGCGTTTTAGTTGATGAAGTCTATCTCGAATGTATGTACGAACAGGCACCACCTTCATCGTTTCATCTCGGCAATCAGTTCGTGGTGACCAGCAGTCTGACGAAGGCTTATGGACTGAGCGGGCTTCGCTGTGGCTGGATTCTGGCGGAGCGAGAACTGGCGCGAAAGATGTGGCGACTGAACGACCTGTTCGGAGTGATTCCGGCGCACCCGGCCGAGCGTTTAAGTGTGATTGCGCTCGCCAGTCTCGATAGAATTTCCGCCCGCGCCAAACAGCTTCTCGAACCGAATCGCCGATTGCTCAAACAATTTTTAGATTCGCGCGAGGATTTACAAGCTGTGCAAACAGATTTTGGAACCACTTCATTCCCGCGATTGTTAAAGAGCAATGTCGAAACTCTTTGCGCACACCTCAGAGGAAAATATCAAACCGCTGTTGTCCCCGGTCACTTTTTTGAGATGGCTGAACACTTTCGCATCGGTATCTGTAGCGAAACTGAATTGGTTGCCAAAGGGTTTGCAGCGTTAAGCGCCGCGTTGGATGAGTTAGGAAATTAAACGTTTGATGTTAATGATTCGACGGAAGAAAACCGCTTGACCATTTGAGTTGAATCTCCCCGCGAAAATGGCAGATGCGGCGGGTTTTCGCAGATGATTCGCGCTCATCAGCCGCCTCCGTAATATCAGCGGGGAAATTGAACCCGAACTCAGAGCCGATGAATTTCCGTCTGACCCTTCAGGAAATTTTTTGCAAGCATCCACCCAAGGCTCATTCATAGAAATAGCTTCGATACCCACTTCGCGCGAAGCGACTAAATGAATACCTCCATGAACCAACACCCTGGTTTTCCCTGAGGAGGTGAAAGGAAAAATATGTCAAACAGAATGAATAGATTCTTAAAACCCGGAGTTGTGTATCTACTGGCCATCGCCATGTTGAGTGCCTGCACATCAAAACAAGCCGATAAGGGACACGGTTATGCTGGCACCCCGCCGGCGCAACCCAATGTTGCGGTGGCTCCGAACGAACAATTGCGCGCGGAGCCTCAATATAAAGAAGAGAGAGGCGAATTCAATACCGAAGATTATAAGAAGATTGATGAGAATGAATTTCTGGCGGTCAAGGAAAATCCGCTTTCGACTTTTTCAATAGATGTGGACACGGCTTCCTACAGCAACATTCGCCGCTTCATCAATGACGGGCAACTGCCCCCGAAAGACGCCGTGCGTATCGAAGAGATGATTAATTATTTCAAATACGATTATCCGCAACCCGAAGGCAGTGAGCCTTTTTCAATCTCGACGGAGCTTGCCGACTGCCCCTGGGAAACCTCGCATAAGTTGGTGCAAATCGGTCTGCAAGGCAAAAATATTGACATCCAGAATGCCCCCGCCAGCAATCTCGTCTTTTTGATTGATACCTCAGGCTCTATGCAAGACGCGAGAAAATTGCCCCTCCTTAAACAGGCCTTCAAACTGCTCACCAACCAACTGCGTGAAATAGACCGCGTCGCTATCGTTGCTTATGCCGGTTCAGCCGGTCTGATTTTGGAACCGACGGCGGGAAACAACAAAGAAAAGATTCTGTCGGCTATTGACAGGCTTGAAGCAGGCGGTTCGACCGCCGGCGGCGCAGGCATTCAACTGGCTTACAAAACGGCGAAGGAACATTTCATTGCGACGGGCAACAATCGCGTCATCCTCGCCACCGACGGCGATTTTAATGTCGGCGTATCCAGTGAAGGCGAACTGGTGCGGATGGTTGAAGACAAACGCAAAGACGGCATCTTTCTTACCGTACTTGGTTTTGGCACCGGCAATTTGAAAGATTCGAAGATGGAACAACTCGCCGACAAAGGCAACGGACATTACGCTTATATTGATGAGTTGCAGGAAGCGCGCAAAGTTTTTATCAGTGAACTCGGCGGCACCCTCTTTACGATTGCCAAAGATGTAAAAATTCAAGTCGAATTTAATCCCGCGAGAGTGCAGGCCTATCGGCTGATTGGTTATGAAAACCGCTTAATGAAAGCCGAAGATTTCAATGACGACAAAAAAGATGCAGGCGAATTGGGCGCCGGACACGCGGTCACGGCTTTGTACGAAGTTATCCCGGCGGGCGCGAATGCCAAATCCGCAAAGGTGGATGCGCTCAAGTATCAAGACCAGATGACGAAACCTGAAGCCTATGCCACGAACGAAATCATGATGGTCAAGTTGCGTTACAAAGCGCCGAAAGAGAGCGACAGTCGTTTAATTGTCCGCGCTGTTCTGGATGAAAAGAAGACCGTTGAAACGGCGTCGAGCAACTTCAAATTTGCGGCCGCCGTCGCGGAGTTCGGACTGCTCTTGAGAGTCTCGAGATTTCGCGCCAACGCCTCGCCTGAACGTTGCCTGGATTTGGCGCGACAATCGAGAGGGGAAGACCAAGCCGGTTATCGCTCCGAATTCATTAGCCTGGTCGAAAAGAGCAAAGAGTTGATTCGCCGGAACGGTTAACGCGGATTTTCAAATAGTCACAAAGAGGCACAAAAGACCCGGGAATAAGAATATCTTTTGTGCCTTTTCGTGGCGATTGTTCGGTATTTAAACCTAGCCTATCTATTTGACGCTTTGTGAAACTAAGATGTGCTGACACATTTCAATGCCGCGACGGGCACGGGTTTCATAAACCTCAGGCGGATTCATCTGTAAAGCCATTTCAAAAAGTTTCACCGCCGCGGGTCTATCGAAAATCGTAAGCGCCGCTTCGCCGCCTTGCACGCAGGCTCTGACGGCCAGGGCGTTATCTAAATGGGCGCTGGCTAATCGCTCATACTCGGCGGCGGCCTCTTTATTTCGCCCGGTGGCGCGAAGATAATCGCAAATCGTCATCCAGTTATTAGGAGTGATTTGCGGATAGAGGTTGTAGAAATATAACGCGCCAATCAAATCCGCATAGACCAGAAGCGCCGCGTCCTTATCGCCCATAGACAGGTAATGATTGATGAGTCTGGACGAATAGATGTTGAGCGATTCATTATCGGAAATCGCTTTGCAAGCCTGGGTCATCAGTTTGACGGCTTCGATGTCATGCGGATTGGTGACCAAATAATATTTCAGTTTAAATTGCGCTTTAAGCATCTCGCCGCGTTTCATCATCTCCAGACATTGGACGACGGTTGAAGAGACCGTGGTTTCGCCATCATCGTTGGTAACCACGGGTTGCAACGCATAGGTTCTCAGTGCCAGTTTTTTCTTTACAGGATTAAAGGATTCCCAGAGCAGGGCAATGAATACGCCAAAGAAAAAGCCCGAGACATGCGCGAAATAGGCGACGCCTCCCGACCCGGCTTTATCAATTCTCGAAGCAATGAGCGAAGAATAATCGGCAATAAAATATAACCCCAGCACGATATAGGCCGGAATGCGAATAATGCCGAAGGGTTTTTTACGCAGAATGAGAAAAATAATCGCCAGCGGAATTGACAGCCAACCGACCTTGATTCGGGTTTTCGACATCGAAGCGGCAAAGGCGCCCATCACGCCGCTGATGGCTCCCGATGCGCCAATGAGCGGCATATGGTCAGGTTTAATCAGGTAAGGCAGGCAAGCGCAAAAGCCTACAAAGATATAGAAGACGGTAAATACCCCGCGTCCCCAACGCTCTTCGAGCGCCCCGCCGAAAGCAAAAAAGAAAATCATATTGCCAACCAGATGCATCAAGCCGCCGTGCATAAACATATGGGTAACGAGTTGCGGGAATTTCCATTCTCCGTTCGGTGCCAGTCCCAATTGGTAGTAAGGGTGGTCGCGCAAGATTTTTTCATAGGCCTCGAATGCGCTGATAAATTTTTCTTTCAAGGCTTTCAGGCGCGTGTCCGCCGATGATTGGGCAAGCGTTGTCTCATTATATCTGGCTAAATCGTAGGTGACTTTTTCGGTGGTGATTTTGTTATCTTGAACCCAACCCCCATCCTGGAATTTTTTTCTTACTTCAGGAAATTCCAGCACCGCAGGGTTTTTGTCTAAGGCTTCCATAAGCGCCGCGCGGCTTCTGGCAAGCTGGACATCTTGTGATTCGACAAAGGGGGTAACGGCTGCGAAGGCGATGATATTGAGAATAATGATGATGCCGGTAACCAGCGGCAGCCGTTTGATGCTCATCCGGTCATTGCCTAAGGGCAGACAGGTAAAGAGCGTTTGAAAGAGAATGATAATAATTGATACCAGAGAAAACAGGTTTTCCATAAACCCACACGCTAACCAGATCGAATAGTTTGCCAACCGCCTTCCGATTAATTGACGAAGGTATTTTTCACGCGCACCGACTTGGTGAAATAACTCGTCCAGATCGCAGCGGAAATGAATGCGACGAAAAGCGACGAGGCTTCAGAATTGGGCCCTGTGGTTTGTCCGGTGGGCGTGTACAAAAAGCTCATCAGCATGGCGTCTATAGTGACAATAATCACCTGCGCAAACAGCATAATTATATACAACTTCGGCGCGTTGCTCTTTTTGCGGAAAAATTGCATCGCGACATAAATACAAAAGCCCGTCATCGCGAGGTTGGAAAGCAATTCAAATCCGACAATCGGTTTTAACTGTTGATAAGAACGCAAGCCGATGGTCGCAATGATGGTTTCGGCGGCTCCAAAAAAAGCTAAACAACCAAACACCCCGAATAAAGCGATGATGGGCCTGATGACAATGCCGATTGCCGGAAGAACAAGCCAGCCCCCGAGACCCGTGAGTTCCGGTTTCGCACCAGCCCATTGGGTTTGCGGCATCGGGTAAGCCGAAGGTTGACCATAGGCGGCCGCATAGGCCGGAGCGATTTGCGGATTCGGATTTTGCCATTGTTGTGGTGGCGGCGGCGCTTGCCATTGCTGGTTGTAAATCTGACCCTGCGCTGGTGGCGGTTGCCAGACGGGCGGCGGCGGCGCCTGCCATTGTTGTTGAGGCGGCGCGGGATAATAGGTTTGCGGCGCTGGCGGTTGTTGAATTTGCGTTGGGTGATAGGATTCAGGCGCTTGCCCTTGTGGGGGATTACCTTGCCAAACCGATGGCAGCGGCTGAGGTGGCGCAGGTTGGGGCGGTTGATACGTTGCAGCCGGCGGCGGATAGTACGGTTGTTGTATTTCAGGCGGCGTTAAAGATTGCCCACATCGTCTGCACGTTTGGGCGGTTGCAAAATTAGTCAGCCCACAGCTCGGACATTTCGGATTCCCCATATCCTATGCTCCATTCATCGCGATTTATGATGCGCTCAAATCAAAAGACAAGAGTGCGGTTCAATTGTTGAAGAAGGGGCATTATATAGACCAATTTTTTATACCTTAGCAAAGCTTGAATTTACTTCAAGAGTAATCTGCCCTTTTCGTTAAGCTTGATTTTCAAATAACTTAGCTCACCATTTCGCTCTTTTGGGTCACAAATAGGTCACAGTTAGTCAGAAATTCCTCGGCCAGCATCTCCGAACCTTCGCTTAAAATCTTATCGCCAAGGTGCACATAGATGTCTGATTTGACGAACTCAAAAGCCTTGTCCATATCGGCGCCGGTCTGCTTCGAGGTTGTGCCGATATGCTGCAGGCCGGAATCAATCTCTTTGAGCGTCTTGCGGCCGCCCTGGTCGCGGTCAATTTGAAAGACCACATCTACCTGGTTACCCATAATCAATTTCTCCTTCGTTTTACTTCTTAGTCGCTGTCTTCATTTTTTGATAGTCGTTCCATTTGACTTCAAATTCTCTTTGCCGGCGTTCCTGTTG
>JBIOWC010000363.1:0-30421 GCA_044868105.1 Blastocatellia bacterium | reverse complement strand
CAGATCTTATCAAATTTGGGTTGTCGATATTCAAAGCCTGCAAAAAAATCGCCTGACGGATAACGGTTCTAACGCCTCTCCGGTGTGGACGCCATCAAACGATATCGTTTTTACAAACGAAGATGCTTCTGATCTTCTAATCATGGATTCCAATGGTCGAAATCCCCGGTCGTGTAAGCTATTCAATGGCGATGATTATGATCCAAGGTGGTCATTTGATGGAATGAAAATCAGCTTTCTTCGCAATAGCACTATCTGCGTAATGAACGCTGATGGCAGCGGTTTCAAGACGATTGCCGCAGAGGGAGCCAAGTCAGAGGTTGCGTTATCTCCGGATTGTGAAACGCTTGCTTATTGTTCCCGCCTGCAAGAAGGTTCAATAGAGAACTGGACAGCAAAGAATATTTTTACCATTGAGGTCAGCGGTTTAAACCAAAGAAAAATAGTGGCGAATGTTCTTGAAGGAGAGAACGAAGTCAACAGCCACAGCCTGTCGTGGTCACCCTGGTTGTAAAGACAAAAACAAATTGCCGGTAAAACCTTTGACTTGTGCCAGACCTATTCGTTACATCCTGAGAGTCAGGCTCTTTCGATTGGGCACAGGATATGAGAAGCAGGAGATTAAACAGCGAAAGAAATTGCCTTATTTGATTCAAGAAAGGTGTGCAAATGAAATCAAATTTTTGCCTGCTGGTGAAATCACCTGGAAAGTGGACAGCTTACAACGGCGAAGCACATTTTGATGTTCGCCCAAATGCCGGAAGCGTCTTGGTCAACGGTACAACGAAATACGAAGGCTCGCTGTCAGGATACCTCGTTATTTACATCTGAAACGAAGCCCTGGTTATAAGAGAACCTCGGGGGTAATAAATTTATCATTAAAGGAGAGCGGTTATGCGACTAACAATAAGCCGGAATCAAAGCAAAGGAATGATGGGCGGCGTAAGTTTTGAAGTTCGCGCCCACGTTCAACTCACACAGGAAGAACAAGAGTTAGTGTGACACTACAAAATGGAGAATGAAATCTTGCTATCGAAAAAAATGACCAACCTTTGGGGACAACCCACAGATATAGACGTGCAGGTGCGGGTTAAGAACTTGCTCAATGGTGATTGGTACAAATGTAAAGATCTGGGTGAAACGATCAGCTATGCAGAGAGTCTAAAGAGTGCGTGCGCGACGCTGAAAACTTATCTGGAAGTTGCGCGCGGTTTTGGCGGTCAGGAAGTCATTGATTTTTAACTTTGCAAACGAAACCGGGGATATGGTGATGGCCAGATGTTCGGAAGGTAACGGGGCGCAAAAGGTCGAGGGCCTTCAAGGCTATGGCTCTGGCCGGCAGGGCAATCCAAATATCCCAGCTACGCAGTGTAACGGTAGCGGCAAGCAACGCCGATATGAATGCGGCGGCCGTGGAGACTTGCGATACCCTTACTCAAAATAATGAGCAAGTTTGCCGCAAGCCTCCAGGTCCCGACCTTACTGTTCTGTAACTGTGTGGTAGCGGTCAATCGCAGGATTTGCTATCGCCTGGGTGTGTCCGCTCATCCATTTGATTTCGAGGCTTTTTACACTGGTCGTTGCGCCTAAGCCAATCAGCAATCGCGGGTCGTTTGCCGATAGATAGCTGCCGCTCGTGGTCACATCGAAAATGCGTTTGCGGTTGCTGGCATCCGTAATCGTCACCCGCGAACCGCAAGCGTTGCGATTCGACTTCGCGCCAACGAGCGACAATCCGAGCCAATGATTTTTTGTGTTACTGGTCGCGCCGTTATTGCGCAGCACCAGCGGCGCGCCGTCGAGAATGCCGATCACTACATCCATATCGCCGTCATTATCGAGGTCACCGAAAGCTGCGCCACGCGCGGCAACCGGTACAGTGAAACTGGCGCCCGCCGAACTCGACACGTTGACGAAATTCTTGCCGGTGTTCCTCAACAGCAAAGGCGTTTGTTTATATTTCAAATAGCTCGAAGTCTTTTCAATGGTATCGAGCACATGGCTCTGGGCGACGAAAATATCGCGCCAGCCGTCATTATCTACATCAACGAAACGCGCCCCCCAACCGGAATTGAGCACCGTAATCTGCCCTACGCCTTTAGTGTTGGTTTCATAAGTAAACGTGCCGTCGCCGGTGTTTTCATACAGCGGATAGGTTTCATTCGAGAGCGCGGTCATAAAAATATCCACGTTGCCATCTTCGTTATAATCCGCCGCGTCAACCCCCATGCCTGCGAAGGTCTTGCCGTTTTCGTCGTAACCAATGCCGGCCGGAAGCGCGACATCTTCAAAGGTGCCGTCGCCTTGGTTGCGATAAAGCGATTGGCGCACGCTGTCGTTGGCGACCAGAATATCCGTCCAACCGTCGTTGTCGAAATCGGCGAAGACGACGCCTAAACCTTTGCCGCCCGGTTCGCCGACTTTCGATTTACCGCTCACCTCTTCAAAGGTGCCGTCGCTTTTTTGATGGTAAAGAATATTCGGCTGGCTTTTGAAATTATCGGGATGGCAATAGGCGCGAAAGCCCGGTCGCAGGTCGCCGCAAAGCAGCGAACCTAAATCGAAATCCCAAACGACGTACCGACAGACGAATAAATCGAGCCGTCCATCTTTATCATAATCGAGCCAGCCGGCAGACGTTGACCAGCCGGATGCGGCTACTGCAGCCGGTTTCGTGACATCCGCGAAGGTGCCGTTACCCTTGTTGTGATAGAGAATGTTTGCGCCGTAACCGGTAAGGTAAATATCCGCGAAGCCGTCGTTGTCATAATCGCCGACCGCGACCCCCATGCTGTAGCCCTCGCCTTTCACTCCGGCGCGTGCCGTCGCATCTTCAAACGTGCCGTCGCTTTTTTGATGGTAAAGGCGATTCCAGAATTTCGCGTCGCGCTTATCGGGTTTGGCGTCTTTCGCCATCGGGTCTGTCAGTAAGGCGCCGTTGGCGAAAAACAGGTCGAGTCGGCCGTCATTATCATAATCGAACATCGCCACGCCGCCCCCCATCGTCTCTAATAAATATTTTTGTGAAGTCGGCGACGCCGCATGTTTGAATGTGATGCCGCATTGTCCGGTTATATCCGTGAAGGTGACCGGCGAAGGCGCTTCGGGCACCAAAGCGGTCTGGCGTTTGGGCGGGTCAGCCGTGCTGTAAGACTTTCCGGTTTGCGGCTTGGTGGTCGGTTGTTGCACAACCCCCGCAGAAGCTGGAAGGCAAAAAGTAAAAGTAAGAATGACGGCTAACGGCGAGCGACAAAGTTTCATGGGCGATTTAGTTCAGGTGATTTATCGAAACGGTATTTTGAAATTGTTTGTTATGAATAGCAAGCGCCTTCGGGAAGCGGTCGCGGTCTTTAACCGCGCCTCAACTTTTTTCTAATTAAAGGGTGTGATGGGTCACGTAAGAAAGTTGCACGGGAACGCCGCCGTTGACTTTTACTTTAATTAAGACCTGGTAGTAGGCTGGCAGTTTTGCTGTCGTGGTGTCGTCGGTTGTGTTCAACCGGGCAATCAGTTCTTTGATGTAATCGGGATTGGAAACATATTCGGCGGCGGCCTGTGTGCCATAAGTCGTGATGCCGGCCAATATCATTAAACGATTCTTTGAATCCAACCCTTTCAAATAACTAATCACGGCATAATCTTCCGAGATTTGGCTGCGCGAAGGGCCTTCCTGTTTGGCGACATAATATTTTTGCTCGCCCGCCTTCGGTCTGAGATTGGTGATGCCATAACTCATGTTGCCATTTTCATCTTTCAAAACCCCAAAGACAAAATCCTGTTGCTGTGGCAAGTCGCGCAATAAATTGTTTTCCGCAGGTGAACCCAGGATGACCAGATTGCCGGCTTTCAAATCATCCCAGGTCATCAACAGACTGCGTTTAACCCGAAACGAATGGCGGGCTTTCGAGAAAAAATCCGCCAGCGCATAAACCCCCATGACTTCACCTATACCGGTGTAATGCTCAGTGATGATGGGCGCTGATGATTCGGCTTTCGGATCATCTTTTTGAGTCATAGTGAAAGGATTCAAAAGCTTCATGCCGGTTTCAGCCGTTCCGGTAAAACGCGTGTTGCTAAATGACACCAAGACGGGTTCCGAGGAATTGAGAAAATCATTCCACAGGGGCGCGGCGGCTTTTAATTCGGCGAGGTCTCCGGCTCTTGATATCGTTGGGTCACTCAGTTGACTGACCTGCGAACGATAATAGAAAGCCGATAAAGCGAACATCAAGGCGACGGCCGCGATGACCACCAACGCAACATAAACCCACCGCCCTTGAAACCGCTGAATTTGCGGGCTCTTTGCTACCTCTTCAATGAGTTGTGGAGTCGGTGCGGTGGCCGCAATTTCGGAAACAAAGGCTTTTTTTATTTCAGCCGCCCCGGCGACGGCCACACTATTTGGTTGTGAGACGGTAAAGACCGGAATATAGCCGCCTTTGGGCAGGTCAATAATTAACGCATCGTCTTTGCCCTCGTTGGCATAGTACTCATGCAGCTTGGTTCGTAAACGGCTCGCCTGAACCCGAACCACCGAATCGTTGCGCGAATCATAATTACTGTGGCGACCAAAGACTTCGGTGGCAATCGTATATTCTTTGAGGTGGGCATCGTGATTTTCGACGGTTTGCGTGACGACAAAGCGCAAAAATGATTTCAAGCTCTCCGAACCATGAAGCGTATGGCTTTCAAGAAGCTTGTTCAATTGTTCAAGCTTTGCCTCTTTTGATACATCCATCTTTGGTAACACGTTACTAACCACCTGTAACAAGCTGTGTAAATCGTTTGAATGATAAAGACTTTTTTAAGTAACGGGATTATACGCTCAGTAACTGCCGAAACCAACCTGTCTTTGCATAAAATGTAGACTCGCTTGAATTGTATCTAGGGATTTAAGTGGCATCATTATTCATATCGTAATTCTATATCGGACTTTTATGGTTTGTTGTTTTGCTCAAAATGCAAAACACTCTGGAGTCACGGTTCATAAAAAGGTGACTCTAAAACTTAAAACCGGATTTACAAAATAAGTAACAGCTCTCGTTCGCAAATCAACTGGTAGTACCTGTTCGATATCGCCTGAACTCTGGAAACTGGCAGCAGCAGGGAGAGGGACGATATCGAGTTTTATCGCTCACTAAACGTTAAAGAGGCTAATTCATATGAATAAAAATCGGCAAATACGCACCTTGAAATTGTGGACAGGCGTTCTCGCTTTCGTACTTGCCGCTTTCGCTTTCCCGACCTTGGCGCAGACCAATAAAGCCACTATCGTTGGCACGGTTACTGATAAAAATGGCGCCATTGTTTCGGGAGCTACGGTTACGGTTATCAATGTCAAGACCAATGCCGAACGCAAAGTCACGACCAATGATGAAGGGGTCTACACAGTGGCTCTGCTCGATATTGGGGATTATCATTTGACCATCAGCGCGCAAGGGTTTAAGGAAGCCAAGCTTGAAGGCGTGACCTTACAGGTCGGCGACCGGCTACCGCTTGATGTGACTTTAGACCCCATAGGCGCGTCTGAATCCGTAACCATCACGGCTGGCTCAACCATTGTGCAGTCGGAATCGAGCGAACGCGGCAGTGTCATCACCGGACGCGAAGTCACCGAACTTCCACTGACCGGCAGAAATTTCACGCAATTGGCAACGCTTACGCCGGGCGTTTCCCGCGTCACCATCGGAACGCTTTCCGATGCCCGCGCCAATAACAACGGCGACCCCAACGCTGGCGGACAAGGTCCGGGCGGCGGCGATTCGCGCGGTTCGACGGAATCGGCGCGGTTTTCGCGTTCAGGCGGCGCCGTTATTTCCGCCAACGGTCAACGCCCGACCAATAACAATTTTTCCGTTGATGGCGTGGACAACAATGAACCGCAATTCGGAACCATCGGTGTTTTCGTCAACCCGGATGCCATCGCGGAATTCAAAGTTTCAACCAGTGTCCCGCAAGCCGAAGTCGGACGCGCTTCGGGCGCCGTCATTAACACCGTGGTCAAATCGGGAACCAACGAATTTCACGGCTCGCTCTATTACTACGGCTCCAACTCCGACCTCAATGCTTATCACCCGATTCTCAAACGCAATCGCGCCGAAGCCATAGCGCGGGGCGATAGCGTGTTGCCCGTGAAAGCCGTACAACAGACGCACGAATACGGGGGAACGGTTGGCGGACCGATTTTCAAAAATAAGACCTTCTTCTTTTTTGATTATCTCGGCGCGCGCAACAATTTTCCTACGCCGCTGGCTTCGACCGTACCGACGGAAAAAGTTCGCGTCGGCGATTTCTCTGAATATACGACGCCGGTTAAAAATCCGCTTACCGGACAAAACTTCCCCAATAATCGAATTCCTGCAAATCTCATCAGCCCGAATATGCAGAAATTCCTGAACCTCTATCCGTTGCCAACCCGACAGAATGTTACGGACCCGAGTCAAGGCAATAACAATTTCTTCTCGACTCGCAAAGTGCGCGAGTTGGTTGACAATTACGGCATCAAGATTGACCATCGCCTGACCGATAGAGACAACCTGCAAGGCCGCTACAATCACCAGAACTATCAAAACCTCCGCGATTCGTTCTTCAACAGCGTGCCGGCAGGGTTCGGGGCTGGCGAAGAGACCGGTGACACACGGCAACTGGTGTTCAATGAAACGCATCAATTCAGCCCCTCGATGTTGAATGATTTTCGCTTTGGCTTTACCAAAATTGACATCGGCATTCTCAACTGCGGAGTTGGTGGGGCGTGCGGTTTCAGCGAAAACTTTACCTCAGATTTGGGTGTTCCAAATGTCAACAACGGTACTTTGGAACAATCGGGTTCAATTCTGGTTGGCGGCTTCGGCAATGGCTTTGTTGAGTTCGCAGGTGATGGCGGCCCCTTCATTGTCAATAGCAAGAACCCCTATTTTGCCGATTCGCTGACCATCATCAAAGGCAATCACAACTACAAACTTGGCGGCGAACTGCGCCTGCGTTACCTGAACACCATTGACGGCGGACGCACCGGCGGACTGAAAGGCAATCTCGCTTATGCAGACAACGGCCCGGCGACGGGAGCCAATCCGAATTGTCCTGCCGGTTCAGGTACGCCAACCGCCTGCTTTGTTGACCGCAATGGCATCGCTTTTGGCGGAAGTGGCAACGCACTTGCCAATATGCTGCTCAAAAATGTTGCTTCGTTACAAACCTTCAGAGGTTCCGTGCCGGGCGGCGCCTTTGATTTGCGCTCGCAGGAATGGGGGCTTTTCGTTCAGGATGATTGGAAAATCAATGATCGGTTAACCTTGAATCTGGGTCTGCGCTATGACCTCTTCCCATCGGCCACCGAAGCGCAAGGCCGTCTGGGGAACTTCGACCTGGCAACCGGCAAGATTCGCACAGCGACAGACAGCGGCGACCGCATCATTGAAACGGATAAGAATAATTTCGGCCCGCGTGTTGGCTTCGCCTATGCGCTCAATCCCGAACGGACAATGGTGCTGCGCGGCGGTTACGGGTTGCTCTATACCTTAGACGCAACCGACCGTCCACCGCTCGTGCAAAACCCGCCATTTACGAATAGTGTTACCTACAACAACGCTTTCGATAGTTCAACGCCGCGTAGCGTCTTCAATTTCGAAACCGGTCCGCCCAATGTGCAGACGACCGACCCGAACAATATTCCAAACAATGTCGTGGTCTTTTTTGTTGACCCCGAACAACGCACGGCTTATGTGCATCAATTCAACGTCGGCTATCAATATCAATTCGCTAAAAACTGGGCGTTTGATATTGGCTACGTTCACAACAAGACCAAAAATCTGCTCGCTACGCGTGATATAGGCGGCGGCGGCACGGCGCAAGCGAAGAATGCCGCAGGGCAATTCTTGCCGGCAACCGCCTATGAAAATCGCGCCGAAGCCAAATATGATGCGCTGCAAGCGCAACTTCGCAAACGCTTGTCAAACTTCATTCAAGGCCAACTCTCCTATACCTGGAGCCACAACATTGATGATTCAACCGGCGTGTTTCAAGGGATAGGCGAAGGTCGCGGCAGTCGCGGCGGTCCGCAAAATCCCTTCTGCCTGGAATGCGAGCGTGCCGATTCATCGCTTGATGTGCGACACCTGCTTTCCGCCGATGCCTTGATTGATGTGCCGCTTGGCAAAGGCCGACGGTATTTCACCGATGGTTGGGCTGATAGAGTGTTGGGCGGCATTCAACTCGGGGTGATTGTGCTGGCGCGCAGCGGTTATCCCTTCAGCGTGGTTGACGGTGATAACGGCAGCACCCGCGCCTCGCTGATCGGCGACCCGTTTGCCAATACCAACGGACGTTTCCTCAATCGCGCAGCCTTTACGGGCGGCGACCTTTCGGTAACCAATGCGGCGGGCACAACCATTAAGTTCGGCAGTCTCGGACGCAACACCTTCCATGGGCCGCATATCGTTCGCTGGGATATGTCTCTGGTGAAGAACACGACGATTACCGAACGCGTGACTTTCCAATTCGGTATAGACGCGCAGAACGTCTTCAACTCGTCAATCTACACGGTGCCGAATAACAACTTCCGCGATGCCGGGGGCTTCGGTCGTTTCGATGCCGCCTTCCCCGGTCGTGTGATTCAATACAAGGCGAAGGTCATCTTTTAGTTCTTGGTTCCTGGTTTCTGGTCATTCGCATAAGCCAATGACCAGGGACTGGGGATGAGTGACCAAGATGACAGGGAGTCACTAACCGACCGGGTGAAGTAACCGCCCGGTCATTTTTTATATATAATAATCGGCGCTTGTATGAAGCCCCTGACTTTCCAACTCATCGTTTTCATCTTTTGTTGTGCGGCCGTCGCGCAAACGCAAACGGCCGTCGAGCATTCGCACGTCGAACGATTCAGTACGCCCAAAGACCGCGCTGAACGCGACGAAGCGGAAGCCGCGGAAAAACTTAAAGTCAACCCCAGGGACGATGCGGCCTTGAACCTCAGAGCCAATGCGCGTATGCGACTTGGCAAATATGTAGAAGCGCTCGAAGACCTGCGCCGCGCGGTTGACCTGAAACCCGCGAGCGCCGAATATCAGGCGAGTTTCGGTTACGTCCTCTTCAAACTCGGTCGCCCCGCAGAAGCTATCGCGGCTGAACGCGCTGCGCTTAAACTCGATGACAAAAATTTCACGGCGAATTATCAACTAGGGAGATTTTTGCTCATGAGCGGCGATGCCAAAGCCTTGTCGGAATCCGCCGCGCTTCTCAAACGCGCGCTTGAACTTGACCCGCGACGTTCGGAGATTCGCTTCGATTTAATCACGGCCTATCGTCTGCTGGGTGATCAACCAAACGCCATCGCGCAACTCAATCTCTTGCAAGACGCTCGCCCCGCTGACCCGCGTGTGACCTATGCAGATGGTTTGCTGGCCTCGGATAGAAACGATTTGCGCAGCGCGATTGCCAATTTTCAACAGGCGCTTAACAAAGACCCGAACCTGTCTGGCGCGTGGCAGGATTTGGGGATGGCTTTCATCAAACAGAACAAATGGAACGAAGCTGCCGAGGCCTTCAGCGAATTTGCCAAGCGCCGTTCCGATTCCGTCGAAGCCGCCTACCTTAACGCCCTGGCGTTGTATAACACGGGACGTTCGGCAGAAGCCGAGCGTGAAGTGCGCCGCGCTTTGCGCCTGGATGCGGCCGCCGCCGCCGCCCACACCTTGTTAGGGATTATCCTGGCGGCGCGGGGCGGCGCCGACCTTGAAGCGATTGAATCGCTGACCCAAGCCGTCGCTTTGGATGCCAGGAGTTTCGACGCGAATTTCTATTTGGGCAGAGTGCTCTATGCGACACGCGATTACGCAGAGGCCGTAAAATCGCTGCGCGCCGCCGTAAAACTCAATCCGAAACATTCCGAGAGTCGGTTCTTTTTAGGCACGGCCCTTGAAGCCAACGGCGAATCCGATGAAGCCTTGAAAGAATATGAAGAGTTGGTCAGCCTGGCGCCCGATTCCGCGCAGGGACAGACCGGGCTTGGCGCCTTGTTGGTCAAACAAGGCAAATTTGATGAAGCGATAGCTGCGCTCAAGAAGGCAACCTCGCTTGACGGAAAAATGTTTGAAGCGCAGTGGGCGCTCGGTCGCGCGTTGATTTTAAAAGAACAATACGCCGAAGCCATTAATGTATTGCAAAACGCCGTGGGATTAATGCCCGATAGAGCGGACGCCCATTTTCAACTCGGGCAAGCCTATCAACGCGCCGGTCGCAAGGCGGAAGCCGCCAGCGAATTTGAAACCGTTAAGCGCTTGAATGAAGCGTTCCGCACACGAACGAAACAGTAGAGTAATTGATGAGCAGTGGTGTTCATATGATAAGCCTTAAAGGACAACTTAAAATTCAAACCAATTTATGGCGAGGCTCTGCAAGACCGATAAATTGGCTGGATTCCAGGTGGACAAACTTCAACCGCCTAGCAATCTGTTTCTTGGGGCTTCTGATGAGCGCCTTCTATTTTTATCTGCCAACGGCGTCATTCGCGCTACCGCAAACCAAGCGTCAGCCTGGGCAACCCGCACAAGCGCAAAATAATGCCAACTCACATAACAATGTAAATTCGCAGAACGGGTTGAATGCGCAAGCGCGGGCCGCGCTTGAGCGGGCGATTCAGCTTTTGCAGAGCAATCAACTCGACGAAGCCGAAAGCGCGGCGCGGCAGGCCATCGCTTCGGCGCCGCGTTCTGCCGTGACGCATAATCTGCTTGGCGTGATTTTGAATCAGGCAAATCGCCGCGATGAAGCGCAAACCGAGTTCAAGGCGGCAATCGCCCTTGACCCGAATTTTGCGAGCGCCCATAACAATCTTGGACGGCTTCTGGCTGAACAGGGAAAAACGCCGGAAGCGATTGCCGAGTTTGAGCGCGTCTTAAAAATTGAGCCGACGCACGCTCAGGCAAATTATAATCTCGGCGCCTTATATGCCGAGGCGGGAGATTTTTCACGAGCTGCCGCGCGGTTTTCGGAAGCCCGCAAAGCGAACCCTCAAGATGCGCAACTGGCGCTCGCCTTTATCAATGTTGCGTACCGCGCCGGTCGCCCGGACGAAGCCAATCAAGCCGTGGAGGTGGTCGAACGGGTTATTGCCAATGACCCGCGAGGGCTTTTTACCTTAGCAACCGTGCTGGCACAAAACGAACAGTACGGGCGCGCTGCCAAACTTTTTGCCCGCGTCAATGAACTGCGCCCGCGCACCTTTGAAGTGCTCTACAACTTAGGCGTCGCGCTTTATCAATTAAACAATTATGAAGAGGCTGCTAAATTTTTAGCAGAAGCCGCAGACCTGAATCCGCAGCCGCCGGAGACCCATTTTCGACTGGGGCTGATTGCCAGCGAGCGCAACGACCATGCCAACGCCGTCGAAGAGTTTAAACACGCCGCCGCGCGCGACGCCAATAATGCGATTTATCACAATATGCTGGGACGCGAATATTTTCGCGTCGGATTCTGGGAAGGCGCGGTCGAAGAGTATGGCAAGGCCATGGCGCTTGACCCGAAAAATCCCGCTTACGCGATGGCGCGCGCCAATGCCTTGTATCGCAAGGGCGAATGGTTGCCTTCGGTGGAAGATTTTGAACTGGCGGCGCGGCTCGACCCGAATATCAAAGACATCGAATATATACTCGGTTACGGTCACCGCGCCGCCGGAAGTTTTGAACGGGCGCGCGGTTATCTCGAAAAGTTTGTCGCCAAAAATCCCAATCATATTGATGCGCTGGCCAGTCTTGGTTATGTGGCAATCGAGCAGGGCCGGTTTGAAGAAGCCGAAACGCCCCTAAAACGCGCCTTAGAGCTTGCCCCGGACAACGTGCCGGTGCTTTATGACTTTGCCAGGCTCGCCATCAAAGAGCGCAACTATACGGAAGCCGTGCCGCGCCTGGAAAAAGTGTTGCAGAAAAACCCGACCCACACGCAGGCGCATTATCAACTGTTTTTGGCCTATTCCCGTTTGAAACAGACCGACAAAGCGCAAGTTGAATTAGCCGAATTTCGCCGCCTTGAAGCCTTGGAAAAACAGGTCAAACAGGAACGCATTTTGGACGAAAAGATTCGCACCCAGCAGATGCTCGGACAGCCCCAACAACAATAGTGAAATGACGGTCGGCGGTTTTGGTGTTGCGGCTCTGCCACTTTGTGAAAAATGAAAGGTTAGCTGTGACTATCTTCTGTGTGAATCATTGATAAGAAAAAAACGATTGCTTAGGTATTTGTTTGGAGGATTGATTATGCGAATAATGACAATGTTGATTTTGTTAGTAGCTTTGAGTTCAATCGTGTTTGGACAAAATCCACAACAATCGCAAACAGATTCAGCGAAACAGATTGCAAATCAAAAGATAGAATCGTTGCCCTTCAATCGAGGTCAGGCAAAGCCGCCAGCCCTCACGCTGCAAAAAGCCTTAAAGATGGCTGAAGGCTATATTGAAGAAAACAAAATAGACCTGTCGCCTTATTACCTGACGCAAATCAAACTGATTTCTGCTGACCCGGCCACCGGAGTCAAGGAGCCTTACTGGTGGTTTTGGTGGGTTAAACCAAATGGCGCCGCGGGCGACTATTTTGAACTCGGCGTTTCAATGGAAGGGAAGGTGCGCCGACTTTCCTCAATGTAATTGGGCGAATCAACCGCGATGAAGATTTTGCGCTTCACCTTGCCGATCATTTTACTGCTTGCTTGCGCGTCAATTCGTGCAACGCAAGACGCGCCGCAGGTGTTGAAAGTCGAACCGCCAAACTGGTGGGCCGGGTCTTCCATTAATCCGGTGCGGCTCCTCGTGCGCGGCAAAAATCTGGCGGGCGCGACGGTCGAAGCGTTAGGCGATGGCTTGCGCACCAGCAATGTAAAAACCAACGCCAGTGGCAATTACCTTTTCGTGGATGTGCAGATTGATGCAGATGCTTTGACGGGCGCTCGGGAGTTGAAAGTGATGACTGCCAGTGGCAGCGCGAATTTCAAATTTGAAATCGCCGCCCCGCTGGCGCGTGAAGGGCGGTTTCAAGGCTTCACGCCGTCGGATGTCATCTACTTAATCATGCCCGACCGCTTTAGCGATGGCGACACGACGAATAATGACCCCGCAGAATCACCCGGTCTTTACGCCCGCGAAAACCCGCGCGCCTATCACGGCGGCGATTTGCAAGGCCTCGCCAACCGCTTGCCCTACTTGAAAGATTTGGGCGTGACGGCAATCTGGTTGACTCCGGTTTATGATAATACCAACCGCGCAAAGGATTACGATTGGGGCAAAAACGTCACAGACTATCACGGCTATGGTGCGATTGACTTTTATCGCGTTGAAGAACATCTCGGCACGCTCGAAAAATTCCGCGAGTTAGTTGATAAAGCGCACGCGCTTGGACTCAAAGTTATTCAAGACCAGGTGGCCAATCACACCGGACCCGACCACCTGTGGGCTGCCGATTCGCCGACCCCGACGTGGTACAACGGCACCGTGGCCAATCATCCGAATAATGTTTTCGATATTAAATCGGTCACCGAAGAGAATCCCGACCGCGCGCGTTTTGAAGCCACTATCCGGGGTTGGTTTGCCAACACCTTGCCAGACCTCAATCAGGATGATGGCGAATGTTCGCGTTATTTGATTCAAAACGCGGTCTGGTGGGTCGCCAGCACAGGCGTGGACGGTATTCGTCAAGATACTTTTCCTTATGTCGGGCGCCGGTTTTGGTCGGAATGGAACACCGCGCTAAAGACGGAGTTTCCGAATTTCACAGTGGTCGGTGAAGTGTTCGATGGCCGCCCCGAAGTGAATGCTTTTTTTCAAGGCGGGCGGGCGCGATTCGATGGGCTGGATAGCAACCTGCACACGGTCTTTGATTTTCCGAGTTACTTTGCCTTACGCGATGTATTTATTCGCAATCAACCGATGAGCCGTTTAAGTGATGTGCTCAGTCAAGACGCACGCTATCCGAATGCCCGTGTGCTGGTGCCGTTTCTGGGTAATCACGATGTCAAGCGGTTTATGAGCGAAGAGGGCGCGAGCCTTGAAAAACTGAAAAGTGCCTTTACTTATTTACTGACCATGCGCGGCACGCCGCAGATTTATTACGGCGACGAGATTGCGATGAAAGGGGGTGACGACCCCGACAATCGCCGCGATTTTCCCGGCGGTTTTGCCGGCGATGCGCGCAATGCTTTTACCGGCGAGGGTCGGCGCGGCAAAGAACAGAAGTTATTCAAATATATTCGCAATTTGCTCAGGCTGAGAGCGCAAAGCGTGGCTCTGCGCTTCGGCGAAACAAAAATTTTATCGGCAACTGACCATACCCTTACGATCATGCGCCAGATGGGAAATGAATGCGTGATTATGGCTTTCAATCATTCCGATAAAGCGACGGAAGTTGAAGTGGCTTTACCTGAATCAACGATGAAGGCAACTTGGATGGAGGTGATTTCAGAAGAAAGACGCTGGCAAGGACGCGCCCTGAAGGATAAACTTAAAATTCCTCTGAAACCACAACATTCAATGGTGTTGATAGAAAACAGGCGAAAATAATTTTCGCTTCGCACCATCACGGTTCCGCATATTTTAAGGAGAAGAGTTATGAGCGCAGTGCCTCAGAAGGCAATGACGACTTTAATATCCAACCGCCGTAGTGCGACGAGGCTCATCACGCTGATGCTTTTCTGCGTTCTGTTGTCGGCTGGCCTGGCCAACAGTCATACGGAAAATACCGATAAGTCACCGAACACGGATCCGGCGGCGATGGCCAACTACAACGAGGAGGCGGCGAAAAATTACGACTTCAAATGGGGCAAGGATAAACCTTTTCTTCCGAGTCTGGCGAAATCTGCGACCGGCGGATTCATTGACCCGGCGACTTTCGCGTCAGCCGAATACTGCGGCAAATGTCATAAAGCTGCGCACCTGGAGTGGCGCGAAACGGCGCACGCCAACGCCTTTCGCGCCCCGTTTTATAAGAAAAACGTCGAGTTATTAATCAATACCAAAGGCATAGAGTTTTCAAGACACTGCGAAGGCTGTCATAACCCGATAGCGCTCTTTTCCGGCGCGCTCACGGCAAATTCGAAGGTTGACCGCTCGTTTGATGAAGATGGCATCACCTGTTCAACCTGCCATTCAATTCAAAGTCTGCAACCGACGACCGGACTCGGCAGTTATGTGATGGGGATGCCGGCGGTGATGGTTGATGCGGAGGGGAACCCGGTGACCCGCGCCGTCAAAGATGAAGAGATTATGGCGCGTCCCGATTTGCACCGAAAAGCGGTGATGAAAGATTTTTATAAAACGCCGGAATTTTGCGGCGCCTGTCACAAAGCGGCGCTGCCGAAAATTTTGAATGATTACAAATGGCTGCGCGCTTTTTCGGTTTACGATGAATGGCAACAATCATCCTGGTCAAAACAATCGCCGCTGCCGTTTTACAAAAAAGATAAAGTCTCGTCGTGTCAGGACTGTCATATGCCCAAAGTAGACGGGCCCGGCGATTATGGCGCGAAAGATGGCAAGCTGGCTTCGCATCGCTGGTTGGGCGCCAATACCGCGATACCGGAATTTTACGGTTACCAGGACCAGATGCAGAAAATTACCACTTATTTGCAGGACAATCTCTTCAACATAGACTTTTTCGCGATTCGCAAAGGCGTGGAGGCCGCAGCCTCCGATGACGGATTGATTGCCCCGTTAGATAAAGAGAATTTTGCCATCAAAGCGGGCGATACCCTGACCCTGAGTGTGGTCATTCAAAACAAAGGCATCGGGCACAGCCTGGTTCCCGAACAGCGCGATTTTTATGAATCGTGGGTTGAATTTGAAGTGCGCGACGCGGATGGCAATAAAATTTGTCATAGCGGGTTTTTGAAACCTGATGGTCACCTCGATGACCGGGCGCACAGTTACACCAATCGTTTAGTTGGTGAGCAGGGCGAATTTTTCAATTTGCATCAAGTCTGGGCGGGGTGGGCGCGGGCTTTCGATAACACCATCCTGCCCGGACAATCCGATTTGGTGCGTTATCAGTTCACCATTCCCAAAACCGCGAAGGGGCATTTGCAGGTGGTCGTCAAAATGAATTACCGGCGCTTCAACCGGCGCTTTACCGATTGGGTGCTCGCCAAGAGCGTGGATTATCCGATTGTTGAAATGGCGCAGAAAGTCGCGGTGCTTCATCTCGGGCAAAACGCTGCCAAATCCGTAGATGATAAAGATTGGATGCGTTGGAACAATTACGGCATCGCGCTGCTCAATCAACGGCAATACGAAAGAGCGATTCGCGCATTTACGAAAGTTACGGAACTCCGACCCGATTACGCGGATGGCTACATCAACGTCGCGATTGCCAATACGCTGTACCTGAAATTTGACTTTGCCTTGAAGGCGCTTGAAAAGGCTCTGCAACTCGAGCCGCAAAGTCTGCGAGCGGTCTTCTATCAATCACAGATTTATCGTGAGCAAGGCAAACTCGACCTGGCGATTGACGGCTTCAAGAAATTCATTGCGGCCTATCCGCGCGTCAGACAAGCGCGTACGGAACTCGGTTCAATCTATTACCAGTTGAGGAAATTCGATCTGGCGCGCGCGGAGTTTGAAGCGTTGCAGGGAATTGACCCGGATGATTTGTCCGGGCATTACAACCTGATGCGGATTTATCAACGACTGGGATTGCACAAACAAGCCAATGAACAGGCGGCTTATTTCGCAGACCGCAAA
This sequence comes from Blastocatellia bacterium, assembly GCA_044868105.1. Classification (GTDB taxonomy): domain Bacteria; phylum Acidobacteriota; class Blastocatellia; order UBA7656; family UBA7656; genus JBFMDH01. The sequence goes on along the minus strand of JBIOWC010000363.1, from coordinate 13,706 downwards.
GACGACCCGAACGCTTCAAGTTACGCCCATGACTTTTTGAAGAAGCACCCGGAAATTTCCGGCGAAAGCGTGCCCTATCACTCGCATTATGAAGCGGGAGTTCAGATGGCCGAGCAAGAGGTTAAAAAACCAGTCAACGACCGGCAGACAAAAAAATCGTTCAAGTAGGCGCGAAGAACACCAAGCTCACGAAAAGGCAAAATGCCTGTTTGTTTACGTGCGTTGACGGCCCGGTTTTTTGAATGCGTGCTAAAAAATAAATTATCCTTTTCGTGAGCTTCCTGGTCTTCGCAAATTTGACTTATGCACAGACGAATAAAAATCGAGCTGCTCTTGGCCGCGCTTGCCCTTATCGGCGCCTCAGTTCAGGCGCAAGATAAACCCGAAATCACCAAAGTTGAACCGCCAGGCTGGTGGGCGCGGCATACCATTAACCCGCTCCGCCTGCTCATTCGCGGCAATTGGTTGACCGGCGCGAGGCTCACCTCAAACGATGTTAGTGTGCGCGTCGTCGGCCTCCCAAAGGTGAACGAGCGCGGCACCTACCTGTTGGTTGATGTCCAACTCGCGCCAACCGCCAAGCCCGGTATTCGACAATTGAAGATAACTACGGCCACAGGCACAACCGATTGCCAATTTGAAATACTCCCGCAAATCGGCTCTCAGAGCCGTTTTCAAGGCCTTGATAAAGATGATGTGATTTATTTGATCATGCCCGACCGCTTTGCAAACGGCGATGCCGCAAACGATGACCCGGCGGAATCAAAAGGACTGTTTAACCGCCAGGAGCCGCGTTTCTATCACGGCGGCGATTTGCAGGGCATCATTGACCGCTTACCTTATCTGAAAGATTTAGGGGTGACTGCTCTCTGGCTCAACCCCTGGTATGACAATAACGATGGGTTGAATTTTGTCGAAACCTACGACGGCAAACCGATGGCCGATTATCACGGCTACGGAGCGATTGATTATTACGGCGTCGAGGAGCATTTCGGAGATTTGGCGAAACTTCGCGAGTTAGTTGATAAAGCGCATGCGCTTGGCCTCAAAATCATTCAAGACCAGGTGGCCAACCACACGGGGCCCTATCACCCCTGGGTGAAAGATAGCCCAACGCCGACCTGGTACAACGGCACCAAAGAAAATCACCTTACCGAGACCTGGCAAACCTGGGTGTTGAAAGATAGATATGCTACGCCTGCCGCGCTGCGCCCTATCTTAGACGGTTGGTTTTTGGATATTTTGCCCGATATGAATCAAAACGACCTGGAGGCACGGCGGTACTTAATTCAAAACACGCTCTGGTGGATAGGCGTGACCGGCATGGATGGGATTCGCCAGGACACGCTGCCGTATGTGCATCGCGCATTTTGGCGCGATTGGATGGCGGCGATTAAGAAGCAGTATCCCAAGGTCAATGTGATTGGCGAAACCTATGACGGGAACCCTGCACAGGTTGCCTTCTTTCAAGGCGGCGCGAAGCGGTTTGATGGGATTGATTCAGGCATTGATACGGAGTTCGATTTTCCGTTGCACTTTGCGATTCGCGCGACGTTTGCCAGAGGCGAATCCATTAAGAATTTACCGCAAGTCCTGGCGCACGATCTCCTCTATCCGAATCCAGATATTCTGGTGCCCTTTATCGGGCTTCACGATATGCAGCGCTTTATGAGCGAACCGGGGGCGACGACGCAGGGCTTAATGCTGGCGCAGACCTTTTTGATGACGACGCGCGGCATCCCGCTGATTTATTACGGCGATGAAATCGCCATGCCCGGGGCGAACGACCCCGACAATCGCCGCGATTTTCCCGGCGGCTTTGCCGGCGATGCGCGCAATGCTTTTACCGAACAGGGCCGAACGAGAGAAGAGAACGAGGTCTTCAACCACCTGCGAAAGGTGACGAAGTTGCGCCACGAACTGGAGCCGTTAAGGCGCGGGAAACTCGTGACCCTCGGTTTCACTGATGATTACTACGCCTTTGCGCGAGCCAGCGCCAAGGGCAAGGTGGTGGTCGCCATTAATAATGCGAATCGTTCCAGCGAAATTGACGTAGAGGTGACGGCGCTCAAAATTGCCAACGGCGTGATGTTCAGTGACCTACTCGGTGTCGTTACGAATGTGCGTGTTGAAAACGGCAAGATGAAATTTGTGTTGCCTGCGCGTTCGGCGAGCGTGTTTACCGTCAATGGGTATTGAGCCGGTAATGACGCACCGAGCGAAAATTATCGCTATCGACACGATAGAAGTCTTGCTGGCTCTGCCCTGAGACGTGTTGAACCAAAATATCCGCCAGAGGCAAAAGCCGCAGGAATCGGAGGAGCTGTTGAGGTTGTGTTTACAATTAGCGAACAAGGTGAGGTACTTTCGGCGCGTGCCTTGAGTGGGCATCCGCTTTTAAGAGATGCGGCGCTGGAAGCTGCAAAGGGCTGGAAATTTGTACCAACTCAACTAAATGGGAATCCTGTAAAATTTATGGGCACGATTACCTTTCATTTTAATCCGAAAGATTAAAATTCCGTTGAGCAGGCGGTCTCTGATCGCCGTTTTGAAATCAAGCAAATGCAACTGACAACCAAACCATTCGCCCAACAAGTTGCGCTGGTGACCGGCGGCGGCACCGGCATCGGTCGCGTGTATACCGAGGCGCTGGCGCAAGCGGGCGCCACCGTCATCATCGCTTCGCGGCGCCAGGCGGTGTTGCTCAAAACGGCGAGTGAGATTAACACATCGCTCAAAGCCGAACGCGTTTTCGCTTATGATTTCGATATTCGCGATTTTGAACAGACCGAAAATCTGGTGCATTACGCGATGGAACGCTTCGGAGCGATTGATATTCTGATTAATAACTGTGGACTGGCAATTCCTGAAACCGTTGAGGCTATCACCGATGCCGGTTGGGACACGGTAATGGAGACCAACCTGCGCGGCGCGATGCGGCTCATTCGCGCGGTGCTTCCGAATATGATTGCCGAAGATTTCGGTGACATCGTCAATGTCGCTTCGCAAGCCGCTAAACGCGGTTATGCGGATGTGCCTTCATATTGCGCCTCGAAATTCGGCCTGTTGGGGTTTGCCGAATCGGTGCGCGACCACGTTCGCAAAATCGAAGCGAACATTCGCGTCTTTAATTTCTGTCCGGGTTTGGTTGATGTCGAAACACCAGCCAGTAAAGACGCGCGCGCCGGATTTATTCACATTCATAATTTGGCTCGCGCTTTAATGTTTGTCTTGTCACTTGACCGCAATGTCGTCATTGAAGATTTAAATTTGTATGCGCGGTAATCGGTAGCCAGCGGTCGGCAGCCGGTTGGTATTATGGGGTCGAGGGACTCATAAGCTTTCAATTGCGAGGCTACTAGCATTTTTAACTGATTACCTTCTAACCACCGGCTACCGGCTGCCGACCGCTGGCTACCGATCACCAGCAAAGGAATAGTCGTAATGGAAAAACCGCGTTTGAGTTTCTGGCAAATCTGGAACATGAGCTTCGGCTTTTTAGGGATTCAATTCGGCTGGGGTTTGCAACTTGCCAATATGAGTCCGATTTACAAGTATCTGGGCGCAGAGGAAAGTAACCTGCCGTATCTGTGGCTTGCCGGCCCCATCACCGGACTCCTCATTCAACCGATTATCGGTTCGATGAGTGACCGCACCTGGAACCGGTTGGGGCGCCGAAGGCCCTATTTTTTAGGCGGCGCAATCTTGGCCAGCATTGCGCTGTTTTTTATGCCGAACTCTTCAGCCGTGTGGATGGCTGCGAGTTTGCTGTGGATTCTGGATGCCAGCATCAACATCACGATGGAACCCTTTCGCGCCTTTGTTGCCGATAAATTGAATGAAGACCAGCGCACCACAGGATTTGTGATGCAGAGCTTTTTTATTGGCATCGGGCAGACTCTGGCGAACGCTTTACCCTTCCTCTTTACGACGCTGGGCCTCGTCGGCACGATGGCCAGCGGCATTCCGCTGTCGGTTGAATACTCATTCAAAATCGGCGCGGTGACCTTTCTGCTGGCGGTATTGTGGACGGTCATCACCACGAAAGAATATCCGCCCGAAGATATCGCAGCTTTTGAACGGCAGAAACGCGAACATCGGGGGTTGCTTGCCGGATTCAAAGAGATTTTCTCTTCGGTTACGGAGATGCCGAAGACTATGAAACAACTGGCCGTTGTGCAATTTTTCACCTGGTTTGCGCTGCCCTGTATGTGGCAATTTTATGGACTGACGGTGGCGCGCCATGTCTTCAGCGCTGCCGATCAAACTTCGCCGGACTTTGCCAAGGGCACAGAATGGGGCGGCTTCTGTTTTGCGATTTATAACATTGTCTGTTTTGTCATTTCATTTCTGTTGCCGCCGCTGGCGAAAGTGATGGGTCGCAAAATGGTTCACCTGATTGCTTTGCTGTGTGGCGGCCTGGGGCTGTTATCAACCTACTTTGCCCACCATCCCTATTTCTTATGGGTCGGGATGGCCGGCGTAGGGATTGCGTGGGCTTCGATTCTGTCGATGCCGTATGTGATTCTTTCAAGCGCGATTCCGTCTGCCAGAATGGGCGTGTATATGGGGGTGTTCAATCTGTTCATCGTCTTCCCGCAAATCGTCATGTCATTTATCGTGCCAAGAATCTTTAATAATTTGCTTGGCGCAGACCCGCTCAAGGTTGTCCTGCTTGGCGGTATCTTCATGTTGGTGGCGGCAGCGAGTGTCTTACTGGTTGAAGATAAAGCCGGAACGGGCGGCGGCACAGCGGCGGTTGACAGCGCCGTGGTGGTAGGGAGCGGACACTGAAAAGAAGGTGTCGTATCAATGTTGAAACGAGCAATTTTAATTCTGGTTTATATAATGATTATTGGTTCAACCTGGACACATGCGCACTCGATTCGGGCCGGCTTTCAAACCGCTCGCGATTTGTCGAAGTTCGAAGCGCGCGCGAGTCGCGCCTGGGTGCGCGATGCGGTAGTTTACGAAATCTTTACGCGCAATTTTTCGCCTTTGGGAAATTTTGAGGGCATCACGCGGCGACTCGATGAGTTGCAAAACCTGGGCGTCACCGTCTTATGGCTGATGCCGATTCATCCGATGGGACAACTCAACAAGAAGGGAACCATCGGCAGCCCTTATGCGGTGCGCGATTATTACGCCATCAATCCGGAATACGGCAGCAAAGAAGATTTCAAACGTTTGGTCAATGAAACGCATAAACGCGGCCTGAAAATCATCATTGATATCGTCGCCAATCACACCGCCTGGGATAGCGTGTTAATGAAGCAACCGGAATTTTATAAACGGGATGGGCAGGGCAAAATTCTCTCGCCCTATGATTGGACAGATATTGCGCAGCTCGATTACCGCAATGCGAAACTCCGCGACTATATGACGGAGATGCTCAAATATTGGATTCGCGAATTTGATTTGGATGGCTTTCGTTGCGATGTTGCCTGGCTGGTGCCGACCGATTTTTGGGAAAACGCGCGCCGCGAACTTGAAAAGATTAAACCCGAACTCATCATGATTTCCGAAGCGGCATACCCGGAACATATGCTCAACGCCTTCGATATGGATTACGCCTGGCCTTATTTTCACACCCTCGAAGATGTGCTGACCGGCAGAAGCCCGGCGACACAGATACGCAAAAACTGGGAAGAAGAGCGGGCTCGTTATCCGCGCGGCGCTCTGCGAATGCGATTTGTTGATGACCATGACGAACGGCGGGCGATTGCCGAATTTGGCCGAGCGGCAACGCTGGCGGCTTCGGCCTTATTTCTTACGATGGATGGCGTGCCGCTGCTCTATAACGGCATGGAAGTCGGCGATACGGCGGAATCGCGTGCTCCTGCGCTATTTGAACGAATGCCGATTTTTTGGCAAACCGCCGAATCGCGCCCGGAATTTCCGCGTTTCTATAAACAAATCATCGGGCTCAGAAAAGCTCGGCCAGCGCTCAGGCAAGGCGATACCATCTGGCTGGCAAATTCACAGGAGGCGCGCGTGGTAACCTACATCCGGCGAAGCGGGGATGAAGAAATTCTTGTCGCCATCAATTTTTCAAACCTGCCGTTTGCCGGACAGGTTGAAATCGCTGGTGGTTCGATGTTTTCTGAAATCACTCCGGACTTGAGTGAAGTAGGGAAGGCGAACGCGAGAGTCGTTGGGCTTCCCGCGCTAACCCTTGAGGCCTGGGGCTGGCGGCTCTTTTATCGCAAAATCCTGCGATAACCAGGGGCGAGCGGGTGATCATGGAAAAGGTCGTTTTTAAATTAGGCCCGCCGCAATAATTAACTTTAAATTGAAGTTCAACTCTAAATGAACTGGCGCTCAATCTGTGCAGCAGCGGGTATCTCTACTTCCCCGGCTCATCCCTTCATCTTCTACGGTCGCTTTTTAGTTGGCTTGGGCTTGGTTTTATCGCCAGGGGTTGCAGGTACGCCCTCGTTGAGGACTTTGACAGGAACCGGTTTCTCGCCTTTCTTAACTTCGGGTTTGGTTTCCTGTGGTTTGGTTACCGTCGGCGCGGGTGCCGCAGACGCTGCCGCCGCTTCTGCCGCGCCCGGTATCTTGCTAACTGCGGCAATCACTTCATCGCTGGACATCTCAATGGCGCGGTCAATATCGGCCCTATCCTGCAAATCAACGGAGTAGCCGTTGCGCATTTTGACGGTTGCCACACGTCGGCCGTCGGGCCAAGAGGCGCGTGATACTTGAATGATGGCCCCTGTAGGAAAGGTTTTGATTTCACTCTTGATCCCATTATTGCCTTCGGCGACCATCAAGGTTGAGCCGTCGGCGCGAATTTCAGGGTTAACCGAATTATTGGCTGCCGCGTTGGTATTCGCAGATTCTGCGGAAGGTTTTTCGCTGCACCCAAAAGCGCCAGCCGCAACCGCCAGTATAAAAACTAAAATAACTCTTTTCATGAATGATTTCCTCGTTTGCTATAAAAATAAAAAAGCGCGAGTTTGCATCTCGCGCATTTATTCAACCATTTCAACGACCGGTTTTTCAAATCCTTTCGCGGGTCATTTCACGGAAGTCTTTTTCAGATTCTCTTTTGAGAAAACCGCCGGGCTGAGATTTTGGTCATACTTTGCTTCTTTGATTTCAAAATCGAGCTTCTTTTTTCTTCCGAGATTATCAATCGTGTAATGCATGCGCGTCCAATGCCCGTTGATTTGCTCGTTTTTCAAAATCTCCACGCGTCGCTGCAATTCATTTTTGTTATCGTAAAATTCGGCGGTGAGCGCCGTATAGTTACTTTTATCAATCAACATGACGATGCGGTTGAACTTGGATTCCGCACCCTTTTTCAACGTCCCTTCAATTTTATAAGCCGGAGTCGTGCCCAGGGTCTCTTCGCCAAGCAAACGAAAATTGTATTTTTCGGGTTGCCCGTCAACCAGTTCTTGTGTGGTCATGCCGAAAAACGAATCTTCATTGATGGCGCCTTTTGCCGTGATGAAACTATCGTTCATTTGCACGTAACGAGTGCCTTCGATATCACCTTGCGGGTTGACGATAAGCAAAGCGTTGCGGTCGCGTTCCTGAGCGGGGGCAATAAAGTTAATCATCATCAACCGCTTGCCATCGGTTTCGCGCTTGGTGGCAATGTCGAGTTGGACATCGTGGGTCGCGCCATCGGCTTCCTGAATCTTGACGGCCATCTTCAGCGAACTATCGTGACTATTATCCAGGGCGCGGTAGGCTCCGATGATGCGCTCGCCTTCCGCTTCGGCATTTGGAGCCGCAGGCGCGGTTGACGTCGCCGTGCTGCTGGCGGTCTTGCCGCCACAGGCTGAAAGGAAAAACAGCAACAGACAGAGGAACGCAAACTGCGGAACGCCGGGACGCTTTAGAGATTTGAAATTTGAGATTTGAAATTTGTTAAGAAGGTTCTGCCACGTCAATTTGAGATTCGTAGCGGGAGATTTAAGCATCGCATCATGGATCATGAGTTTATTCTGCCTCTTCTTGGAATTTGGTCTCTTTGGGTAGTTGCTTTTTGCCTGCACTTGCGTTGCCTATAGCCGCATTTCTAAACATACGGGTTTTCATAAGCGCCGGAAGAAATATCAAATCCGCTACCAGGCAAGCAAATATCGTAAGCGCCCAAAGCAGTCCGGCGGTGCGAACCGGCGTGAATTTTGATAAAACGAAAATTAAAAACGCCGCCAGCAGCATCAGGTTTGCCAGGGTCATCGGCTTACCGGTTCTCAGCAGCGTGAGCCACATCGCCCACCCTTCGGCCTCGCTCTGGCTCCGTTTAGCGCCCTGGCTTTCAGCCAGAGATTGACGATAGCGACGAATCTGATGCACCGCGTTATCAACGGCCAGACCGAGTACAGAGCTTGCAACTAAACTGGTTGTAATGTCCAGGGTAATTCCCGACCAGCCGAGAAATCCAAAGTAGCCGACGATGGGCAGCAGATTCGGAACCATCGCCAGCAGGCCTGTGGAAAATGAGCGAAACAGGATGACCATCATTAAATAAATCGTCACCAGCGCGATTCCTAAACTTGAAGCTTGCGAAACCGCAACTTCATCGGAAGCGTCGTTGAGTAAAATAAAGGCGCCGGTGACCCGCGCCTTGAGCGTGGGCGGAAGATTCGCGGCCAGCCAACCGTTCATAGCGGTGGTAAACGTATGCAGCTCTTTTGAGCCGAAAAGGTTGGTTCTGAGCACGATGACGGCGGTTGAAAAATCGGGGTTGACCAATTTGCTGATGGTGTCGTCTTGTGAAAGATAATTGTCAAAGATAGATTCGAGACGCGCTTGATTTTGCGGTATCTCAAGGCGCCTCTCTTCGGCTTTGCCCGGCAGGACGGAATTCAATTTCTTGACGATGTCGGCAACCGAGATGGCCGCGTCAATGCCTTCCTGTTCAAGCGCGAAGTGTTCAGTCGCGGAAAGTCTTTCGGTAAAGGCTCGGGTTTTTGCTGCATTTTTTTCACCGCTTACAACAATTTGCAACACCGAGGCGCCGGCCAATTGGTTGTGCAACTTGATAGCGGTTTGCGCAATATCACTTTCACGCGGGAATATTTTCAAGTAATCGGTATTAACGCGTAGCCAGTAAACGCCTGCGCCCAAAAGCAGAGTGGCGACCAGGGAGACCGTTATAACGGCGCGTTTACGATAGAGGATGAGCGCCGTTGCCTGTTTCAAAATTCCGTTCATCCAGGTCGCATAGTCTTTCTCTCCCGATTGGGTGCGCCCTAAAGCCTGTTGCGGCAGCAAGGCCAACACCGCAGGCACAAAGGTAATCGTCAGGATGAGCATGAAAGTTACCCCGATGGCTTGCAGCAATCCGGTGTCTTGAGCGGCGGGAACCGGACTTGAGGTATGCGAGGCGAAGCCGGCAATCGTCGTAGTGCCGGAAACAAAAACGGCCGGCAGAATAAATTGCCAGCCGTCGAGCCAAACCTCCGTTTGCGCGGGCGCCGAGGCTTTCAGGTCAAGAGCCGACATCGAAACGCGATATTGATTCAAAACATGAAAAAGATAAGAACTGCCGACTGCCATCAGCACCGTCGGCATGGTGACGGTCGCGATGTTAAAAGGTTTGTTGATAAAGGCCATCAACCCAATTGTCCAAACGAGTCCCATACCGAGCGCCAGCATCGGCAGCAGGGCTCCCCAAAAACTGCGAAAGGCGCCGAAAAAGACTAAAAAACAGAGGGTCGCCGCAATCGGTGAAAAGAGCGACATATCGCTCACCATGCTGCTTACGCCTTTGGCGTCCATCAACGGAACCCCTGCAACCCATAGATCGCCGCGCGCTTCTTTTTTAACCAGGCGTTCAATCTCCAGCGAAACCGCCTGTCGCTCTTCGGTTGGCAAGCGTTGCAAAAAGAGGTTGATGGCCGCCGTGCGTCCGTCTGTGGAGAGGTAATTATTGGCATAGAGCGCGTCCTCAGTAACTGCGCCTTTGAGTTGTTGCAGTTGTTCGGTCGAAGCATTTGCAGGGATAAGCTTGTCTATCACGATACCGTCTTTAGCATTTTTAATGGCGGTGACGTTTGATAGGCTCACGGCCTTGGCGACGCCTTTTTCGGCGGCAAAAAGCTGGGTCAGGTAATCGAGCCGTTCTTGCGCTTCCGTCGTGAAGATGTCGCTCGCTTCAAGCGCGACAATAATGACTTCGTCGCTGCCAAAGGTCGCTTGGGTCTCTTTGAAAAAATTCAACGCTTCATCATTGCGCGCTAAGGTGTCGGGCGAGCCGTTGAATTGAACCCCATAGACGGCGAGCCCGACCGCAAAAATAACTGTGAGGACAAGCGTAATGGCAACAATCAATTTCGGATGGAGGACAACAAAGGACGCGAATTTGTTCATGGATAAAAGCGTAAACCCTGGATTTGCGGCTTGGACTATAAGCGAATCAAACGAACCGCGTCAAACCAACACCCTCTTGTGTGGGAGATGAAGTCGGTGACTCCAGGTTTATCAAACACACTCGGCAAGCGATGATTTTATGGCCCCACTGCCTGATGAAATCCGGAGAGGCGGTTGACGAAGTTCTTTTGCATACCCAGGCTTGTATTGGGTGAGAGAGCCACAGAGGGCGACGGCCGGCTTCTGCTCTAACAATCTGTGCGGAGGTTTCCAATACGCTTTTGCTCAGTGGGAGATGCAAATCAACATCAAGTCGGGCAAATTGAAATTAGCGAGTAGTTGGAAAAAATAATTTAAGACCCGTAACCACTGAACAAATTACCAATTCTTCCGGTTGAGGTCTCTCAATTACGGGCTCCCGAAATATTGCCTTTCTATCACAAAGACCCTTTTGACCGTATGTTGAGGGCTCAAGCGATAGGCGAATATAACGATTCTGAGCAACGCCCCCCTTTTTACAAGCTATCGGGTAAGCGTGCAAGGGACCCTCGCGCCTTCCGGCGAAAAGTGCTTATTCTTGAGTGGCTATTTTTGATTTGTTATACTGATTATCGTAGAGTTGAAAGGCATCGCAAATGCGGTGCAGGCTTGGTTGGCGTTGCTTCCCCACGCAGAAAGAAGTTATATAATGCTCGATTTAGAAATATTCACTGACAAAATTGCTGACAGCGGTCGTCGTCTGATTCGTAAAGCTTACGAAGAAGCCAAATCGCGTGACCATAATCAAATTGCACCTGAACATCTGCTGATCTCGATTGCCGAGATTGAAAGACCGTTTTTTAATGAGGTCATGCAGAGCCTCAATCTCGATCCGCAAGTCGTCTTGCAAGCTCTCGACACCAAACTGAGCCAGCGGGATTACATCGGACGCGGCATCAAAATGTCGGAATCGTTCAGGACGTTGCTCTCGAATGCGCTCAAGCATTCCCATGAACGTGGTCGCCGGCTGATTGAATCAACCGACCTCTTTGTTGCTATCTTCAAAGACGGGCACGGCTATCCCGTCGAACTTCTCAAGCGATTGGGCGCAGACCGGGAAATGGTTATGCAAAAAATTCAAACTCGTGTTCGCTCTCATGAAGAGAAAGAAGAGAAATATCGCCGCCGCTACGAGCTTCCGCCTTACCTGAAACATTTCGGTGTAAGCCTGAACAAACTGGCGCGGCAAGATAAATTACCACCGGTCATCGGACGTAACGAAGAGATCCGTCAGATGATTGAAATCCTCTGCCATCGTGAACGCGCCAACTCGCCGATGCTGGTCGGTGAAGCGGGCGTCGGCAAGACCGCCGTTGTTGAAGGCCTGGCGCGCAAGATTGAGCTGGAACCTGAAACCGTGCCGCAACGGCTGCGCAACGCGCACATTGTCCAGTTGCAAATGTCGGGTATTGTTGCCGGCACGATGTTGCGCGGCATGTTCGAAGAACGCATTCAAGGCATTATCAATGAAGTCAAAGAGCGCGATAATCTCATTCTCTTCATTGATGAAGCGCACACCATTATTGGCGCAGGTTCGGCTCTGGGAGCCAGTTCTGACGCTGCCAATATGTTCAAATCATCGCTGGCGCGTGGTGAAATTCGCATCATCGGCGCCACCACGATGACCGAATACAAAGAGTATATTTCCGAAGATGAAGCGTTGGCCCGCCGGTTTCGTTTAGTGAAAGTTGACGAACCTTCAGTTGAAGATACGCGGAAAATTCTTGCCGGGGTGCGCCCGCGAATCGAACGCAATTATTCGGTAACCATCTCCGATGAAGCGATTGAAACGGCGTTGGAGATGGCGCCGCGCTACATTCGCAATCTGCATCTGCCCGACAAAGTAATTGGCTGGCTGGATACCGCGGCGGTCAAAGTCGAAATCAATCAACCGTATCAACCCGAAGTGCGCTCCGAACATATCATTGATGTCATCAGTCAGGAATCGCGCATTCCCCGCGATATGATTTTTCGCGACACCAATGACCGGTTTGCCGGAATGGAAGAAAGTTTATCTTCCCGCGTAATTGGTCAGAAAAATTCAATCAAAGCGGTGACCCAAAGATTACGGTTGAATAAAGGTCCGTTGAAAGAGAATTTCTACAAGCCCGATGGCGTCTTGTTGTTTCTGGGACCGACCGGCGTCGGCAAGACCGAACTGGCAAAAGCCGTCGCGGAATTTATGTTCGGTGACGACACCAAGATGGTTCGCATTGATATGTCGGAATATCAGGACGGCACCATTGCCATTGAAAAATTGATTGGTATGCCGCGCGGTATTGTCGGCAGTGAGCGCGGCGGCATCCTGACGGAAAAATTGCGCGACAACCCTTACACGGTTTTGTTGCTTGATGAAATCGAAAAAGCCTCCCCCTATTTGCTCAACCTCTTTCTGCAAGCTTTTGATGAAGGCTGGCTCACGGATGGACGCGGCAAAAAGGTCTATCTGTCGGATGCGATTATCATCATGACCTCGAATCTCGGTTCGGATAATTTCAAGAAGTATATGAAACCGCTCGGCTTTGGCAGAAAATCGTTAGCCGATGTTCAACAAATCAGCCGCGAAGTGATTAAAGCTGCCGAAGACCGTTTCTCGCCGGAATTCCGCAATCGCATTGACGAGATTGTGGTTTTTGCGCCGCTTACCAAAGATGAAGTGAAGTTGATTGCTGAACTTTACCTGAGCAAAATCCGCCGGCAGATGCAAGGGCAAGGCAAGAAGATTGAACTCAGTGAAGCCGCGCTTGATTATCTGGTCGAAAAGGGCTTCAGTCCGGCTTATGGGGCACGCTTTCTCAAACGCACCATAGATGAATTGGTGAAATTGCCCATCACCACTCGCTGGAAAGACGCGAATGATTTTTACGTTGATTTTGAAGATGAGGAGCTCAAGATTAAAGTCAACGATGTTGGCGTTTTCGTCTAATGAACCGATCAGGTTTACCTTGCAAGAAAAGGCGCGGGTTTCGCTCGCGCCTTTTTTATTGGGCAAAATCGAATGCTATAATTTTCGCGATTGCTGCAAGACTATTCTCAAAGGAGAGCTCGTGAAGAGGATAAAATTTTTATCAGCTTTAGCTATCATAACGATTTTTTCGTTGACGGCGTTCGCCTTCGGGCAAGAAGAAAACGACAGCGCCAAAGCCGAGGCCTTAATACGCGAGGCCATCAAGGCGCGCGGCGGGGAGGCCTATTTGAAAATCCGCACGCTCGTTGGGCGCGGACAATACACCGCCTTTGCCAAAGGGGTATCGGGATTGCCGACGGAATTTGTCGATTACATCGTCTACCCGGACCGGGAACGCACGGAATTTGGCAAAGGGGACAGCAAA